>NZ_JBEOPM010000016.1:0-127179 GCF_040310165.1 Shewanella sp. AC91-MNA-CIBAN-0169 | reverse complement strand
TAACCGCTTGCGCTGTCTGCCGTGTCAGTGGATGCGCATTATAGGCACCACACGGTTTTGCGCAAGGCCTTTTTTAAGGTTATTTGTTATTTTCGGCTTGTTTGCGGATAATTTAGCCTGACCAGCTAGTTTTTAAGCATTATACTGTCACAAACCATGAATATATAAGGATTGTTATGTCGACTAATATAAGAACTTACCAAGGAATACACCCTGATTTAGCTGATAACGTCTATGTTGACGAGTCTGCAGTGCTGGTTGGTGACATTAAATTAGACCATGACGCGAGTGTTTGGCCATTAGTTGCTGCGCGCGGTGACGTAAATAAGATACGCATAGGTAAACGCAGTAATGTGCAGGACGGCAGCATATTACATGTAAGCCGTAAGTCTGCGGCAAATCCTGATGGGCATCCATTGATTATTGGTGATGATGTCACTATTGGTCACAAAGCAATGTTACATGGCTGCAAGATTGGTCATCGTGTACTTATCGGTATGGGTGCAATTTTACTTGATGGTGCAATAGTAGAAGATGATGTGATTGTGGGAGCGGGTTCATTAGTTCCTCCCAATAAGGTTTTGCAGAGTGGTTATTTATATGTTGGCAGCCCATGCAATCAAGTGAGGCCATTAACTGAAGCCGAACGTGCATTTTTGCCACAGTCTGCTGATAACTATGTTCGTTTAAAAAATGAATACTTAGTAGACCTACAACAATAAGCCTGTTCGTTTAATGTAATGGATCGATTTTTCTTGGTCCATTGCATGTCCCCACTAAAATACCTTACTCCACACATTTTTTTATACTATCTGTTGATAAACTAATGTGGTCTTATATGATAGTAACTCATTTAGTTATGCTGTACTGCGTGTTTGATTGTTGCAACTAAATTCTAAGAGTCACTATATTGAGCTTTATTGCTAGATAGAGTGACTACATACAGTTTTGAATGCTAACCAGTATCGCCGAATATTTAACAAGGATGGTTAAGTGAAAACCAAAAAACGCGTTTCCACCAAATATATCGGCTATCTTGATATTAAGCAGCACTTACTACTCTTGGTCATCCCTTTATTACTTATCAGTATTATTTCATTTACAGCATTTGATACAGGTAGTGCTTATCAATTCCTATCTCTTATTGGTTGTGGTTACACTACCTGTTATGCCATCACATATTTTGTCCATAGACAAAATATGTTACGCCTTTGGCAACATTTGGAACATGTAATCCACATTAACGATACGACTTATGAGCTAGTCAATTTATCGAGCCAATACGATTCAGAACAAGCTTTTTTGGATGCGCTACTACTAAAAGCAATAAGTGTTATAGATGATGCTGAAATGGGCAGTATCATATTGGTAGATAATCAGACTAATCAGTTACAGTTTGAATCTGTTATTGGACTCAATATTGATGCCTTGCAAAATATTAACTTTACCCTAAAAGACACTTTTCTATATCGATTGACTCAAGGACGTTGCCATAAAACCGTTGTCATTAGTAACATCAATGCTAAAAACCCCAAGCAATATGATCAATTTGTGCTACCAAATGCTTCAATCAAACCAATTTGTTCCACCTTGTCTAGCCCCATCCGTATTGACGGAGAGCTTTACGGAATGATGAATTTAGACAGTAGCAAGATGGAAGCCTTTGGTGATTACGATATAAATCTGGTGAATATTCTTACATCAGAAGCCGCGAACGCAATTTCACTGTACCAAAAGTCTAAAAAAATTGAGCTCCTGGCTGATTATGATGGATTAACAGGACTGTATAATCGCAAAAAATTTGATGCAACAATTCTACAATGGCAACACCACCCAGAGTTAGTAAGCTATATCATTATTTTGGATATGGATAACTTAAAGCCGTTAAATGATCAGTACGGACATCAAGCCGGGGACGATGCATTAAAGGCTTTTGCGCAATCACTAAAATCAATGTGGCATCCACATTTTTTAGTCGCTCGATATGGCGGTGATGAATTTATTGCACTATGCCGTGGCCCCATCGATGTCTTAGAGCAGCAAATAACACAACTGCAGCATGACCTAACGCTGTTAAACCCCGCGATTCATTTTAGCTATGGACTTGCCCAGTATAATCAAGATTGGTCTAACGCGTTTAAACAGGCAGATAATAATATGTATAGCCAAAAGCGACTGAAGAAACAACTGAATCAGCCTTAAGCTAGAATAATATTACCACTGTCACTAAAAGCTTCTTGTTCAATCAATGCTTCTGCTTGGTCTTCAAGGTCAAAACGACATTGCTCAAATAAACACACGGCATTACTTCCACTCACAATTTGCTTGTCGCAAAGCTCACTGATGGCCGAAAAACTGGCATAACAGTTGATATTAACCCCTTGCTGCTGAGCAACAAACTTCACTTGATTGGTTTCGAGGTAGACTTGATCGGTAAATATCACGCTTTGATTCATTAGTCAGCTGCCTTTTGTGCTAATGATTCACGCAGTTTTAGCATAACCGAACCCGTATCAGGAGTAACCCCACGCCACAAACTAAAGCTTTTTGCCGCTTGACCAACCAACATACCTAGCCCATCAGCGGTTTTACGAGCGTGTTGTTCTTGAGCCCATTGGTTAAAGACTGTGGTTTGTTGGCTGTAGGTCATGTCGTAACAATCTGTTGTTTCATCGACTATAACGCTAGGCAAGGAAATTAATTGTCCAGATAGACCTGCTGAAGTTGAGTTAATCACTAAATCAAATGGCGATATTAGCTCGTCAATGGGTTTAGCAAAAAAGTTACCATACTCATTGAATAAAGCTTGAAGTTGCTCTGCTTTTTCGTGGGTCCGATTACAGATAATCAACTGAGCCACATTGTGTTGTAATATCGGTAAAATGCAGCCTCTTGCCGCGCCACCAGCTCCCACCAATAACACTCGCTTACCTTTCAGCGAACCGAACAGCATTTCCAGGTCATTCACCAAACCAACACCATCGGTGTTGTCACCGCCAATTTTACCATCTGGCAAATTAAACAGGGTGTTTACTGAGCCTGCGAGTTTAGCCATCTCACTGAGTTCGTCACACATGGCAAATGCTTGCTCTTTAAAAGGTGCTGTAACGTTAGCGCCTTTACCACCATCAGCAAAGAATGCCGTTAACGAAGAGTCAAATTGATCGACCGGCGCGAGAATAGCTTCATAGCTTAAGTCTTGCTGAGTTTGCTTGGCAAACTCAGTATGTATAAATGGTGACTTACTTTGGGCTATTGGGTTACCAAATACAGCATACTTATCTGTCATTCGCTTTGTCTCTTCATTAACGATTTAGGGAAACGTCCCACGTAAATCGTGAGATGCTATCGGCTGTAGGCTTCAGGCATTGCCGTTTTTTGTAAATAGCGATCACGGAGCTTGTCTTGACGACTGTCTGTGCTTTGCTCTTCTCCTGCAATCCACATCTTTTGCACTTTACTACTGAACTCGAAAGGATCGCCGCTCCATAATACTAAATCGGCAGGCTTGCCGACCGCAATCCGCCCAGAGTCTAAATGAAAAATATCAGCCACATTTGCCGTCACAGAAGCCAGAGCATCATCATAATTCATCCCGTTAGCAACCGCATTACCAGCACTAAAGCGTAGTGCGTAAATACCATGACTATCACCAGGTAATGCAATGGCTACTTTGACACCCGCGTTTGCTAGTTTACCTGCATTTTCGAGTGAATTATGCAATGCATCAAAACTTTCTGGTAAGTTACGCATGCTATCAATAACCACAGGGATGTTTGCTTGCGCGAGCTTATCAGCCACTAATACAGCATCAGCAGCATTGACTAGGATAAGATCTATGCCTAAGTCTTGTTTAAGTTTAATTAAATGCAAAATATCGCTGGCACGGTCGACGTCGATAATTAATGGTTTTTCACCCGCGAGTACCGCGTGAATAATCTCATCTTCACGACTTGGCACTTCGCTATCATCTTCAGCTGTTTTTTTCGTTTTACTCTTTTTGGCTTGCGCTTTTTTAGCATCTTCAAGTTTATGGATCAATTGCTGCATTCCTGCTGCACGAGAGCCTTCTTCTTTGGCACCTAACGCAACAACTAATC
This sequence comes from Shewanella sp. AC91-MNA-CIBAN-0169, assembly GCF_040310165.1. NCBI lineage: Bacteria > Pseudomonadati > Pseudomonadota > Gammaproteobacteria > Alteromonadales > Shewanellaceae > Shewanella > Shewanella sp. AC91-MNA-CIBAN-0169. The sequence goes on along the minus strand of NZ_JBEOPM010000016.1, from coordinate 123,079 downwards.
CGGTGTTAGCGGCCAGTATACTGTCCCAATCACCACTTAAGTCTACGGTAAATGTTTGTCCTGCAAAAATGCCTTCGCCACCACCTGATGACACTACATTACGAGTTATCCCGCCTTTGCGAGCAAATGGCACCGTAGACGCCTTGGGGTTGTAAGCTAAACTAGGATCAAAAATGACATCCGCTTCTTTTTCGTAAGCATCACGTGAAGAGGCTACCGCACCGATTTCTACTAACCCTAAATCATTCATACTCGCGATAAAGCCTGGAGTTAATATTGCCCCTTTAGCATCTATCACGGTATCGGCTGTCGGTGATGCCGGATTAATGGCCACAATAGTGCCGTCTTCAATCACAACTGTGGCATCGGTTAATACGCCTTGTTCTGTGGCGGTATGCACTGTGGCATGGATAATTGCTATACTTTCAGCTTGAACTACACCGCAACTTAACGCAAAGCTGATAGATAAACTCAAGGCAAGTACTGATTTATTAAATAATGTCATTGTCTTGCTCCTTATTGTTGACCTAACATAAAGTCACTTTGTGCCTGGTAGGCAGGATCTTGGCGGTCATACACTTTTGCACCATCAATAAATACCTGTTCAGCTTGAGCATATACGCTAAACGGATTGGTATTCCATACAACCACATCTGCATTTTTACCCTTTTCGAGTGAACCGGTCTTATCGCTAATACCCAATGATTTTGCCGCATTAGCAGTAATCCAACCAATTACGTGCTCAGCTTTTAAGTCAAAGCCGTTAGCATTCGCGTTATTCATGATTTTTGCCGTTTCTTGATTAAGGCGCTGAATGGTTACGCCAGAGTCTGAATGCACGACAGCACAAGAGTTTTTAACGGCATCGACCATAGCAACATTTTCAAGCACCATGTCGTATGCTTCGAGTTTAAAGCCCCACCAATCTGGCCACATAGCAGCACAGTTACCATTTTCAGCCAATAGATCGGCAATTTTATAAGCTTCTACCGCATGATGGAATGTACCTGCGTGATAACCGAACTCCTTACCTAGGTCGATCATCATTGCCATTTCTTCAGCTTTGTAACAATGGTTGTGAATTAAAATATCACCTTCAAGCACACCTTTTAGAGTGTCTTTCATTAAGTCGCGCTCTGGTGCTACAGGGTTCTTACCTGCGGCATAGTCAGCATCATATTTATCCCAAGCACGTTTGTATTCTGTTGCTTGAATAAACGCTGTACGGTAGCCCGCCATATTACCCATACGAGTCATAGGTAATTCGTTACGGCTGCCATATAAAGATTTAGGATTTTCACCACAGGCCATTTTTAATCCATAAGGCGCGGCTGGGAACTTCATCGCTTGCATGGTCGTAGCAGGAACATTTTTGAGTGTCACCCCACGGCCACCAATCAGGTTGGCTGAACCAGGTAAAATTTGTAGCGTAGTGATGCCACCTTCTCGGGCACGATTAAACCCAGGGTCTTGTGGCCATACACTATGCTCTGCCCATACCTCAGCGGTTACTGGGTTGGTCATTTCATTACCGTCATTGTGTGACTCGGCATTGGGACTTGGATAAACCCCTAAGTGTGAATGCACATCAATAATACCAGGGGTAATCCACTTGCCTTTAGCGTCGATAACTACAGCATCTTCAGCGGAAAGCTGTTGACCAACTGCGCTAATTTTACCGTCTTTAATTAATACATCGGCATCATCAATACGTTCACCAGTGCCGGTTAACACAATGGCATTTTTTAACAGTGTGGTTGAATTAGGCAGTATTTGATAAGTACTTGGATACGGATTGGCATTGATTGTGATTTTAGGGTCTTGTTGTTCTGCTGGACTACAACCTGCAATTGCAGTTGATAGCGCCACAGCAACCAAAGAAGGCATTAATTTTGCCATTGGGATCTCCTGTCTTATTTTGCGACTAATCTAACCAAGTTAACTGCCGAAATACAGCCTAATCGTTAAATAATTGGTATCAAAACGTTAACAAAAAAATGATCCTGCCATGACATTGATTTAGATATAATAACCCCGACACTCTTAAACACTGACTTAAACACTGACAATATGAACTGGTTACGTAAATTATTCGCTAAGCCGCAAACCGCTGATGACAGAGATACAGCGCAGTCAAATGCCTACGACCTTATTGGTGGCGACAAGGTTATCCGCACAATTGCCCATGACTTTTATCAACAAATGCAAACACGTCCCGAAACCCAAGCGTTATTAGCGATGCATCGCTCGCCAATGCAAGAGTCTGAACAAAAACTGTATGAGTTCTTAAGTGGTTGGTTAGGTGGTCCGCAACTGTATCAACAAAAACATGGTCATCCGGCTTTACGTGCCAGACACATGCACTTCGCGATTGATGAATCAATGCGAGATCAATGGTTAATCTGTATGCGTGCAGCCATTCAAAACAACATAAAAAAGCCTGAACATCAGCAAGTGATTATTCAGGCTATTTCTGCGCTAGCAGATAATATGCGTAATCGTTAGACTGCAGCTAACCAGTCTTGTGGCTTTAGGTAGATGTCATACAGCTCTGCTTCTGCAGTCCCTTCTTCTGGGGTGAATGCATATTCCCAGCGAACCAATGGTGGCATCGACATTAAAATGGATTCCGTTCGGCCACCAGTTTGCAGGCCAAATAAAGTGCCACGATCATAGACCAAGTTAAACTCAACATAGCGACCACGGCGATAAAGCTGGAACTGGCGTTCGTCATCGCCATATTCTAACTCTTTGTTGCGTTCGACTATCGGCGCATAAGCTTCAATAAAACCGTTGCCTACCGCTTGCATAAACTCAAAGCTTCGCTCAAAACCAGGTTCGTTAAGATCATCAAAAAACAATCCACCGACACCACGGGTTTCATTACGATGCGGTAAGAAGAAGTACTCATCACACCATTTTTTATACTTTGGATAAACATCTTCACCAAATGGATCGCAAATATCTTTAGCCGTTTGATGCCAGCTAACCACATCTTCTTTAAATGGATAGTAAGGCGTTAAATCAAATCCACCACCAAACCACCATACTGGGTCGGCACCTTCTTTACGGGCAATAAAAAAACGCACGTTAGCATGAGTCGTTGGAATAAACGGATTATTAGGGTGAATAACCAATGACACCCCCATAGCTTCAAAACTTCGGCCAGCTAATTCTGGACGATGTGCCGTGGCCGATGCGGGCATAGCGGCGCCCATCACATGAGAAAAGTTAACGCCGGCTTGCTCAAATACTTGGCCTTGAGTTAATACTCGACTCGTACCACCGCCACCTTCTTCACGTTCCCACGAATCTGCTTTAAACGTCGCTTTACCATCGAGCAGCTCTAAACGCTGACAAATATTTTGCTGTAATCCCAACAAAAACGATTTTACTTGTTGTGCGTCTGGCACATGGGAAGAGGTGTTTGACATAGTATTAGCTTCCATTACGAAGAATTTGACCACTGCGAGCATCGATAATGGTTGATGGCTGACGTTGTTCGCCCAGCTTACCTAAAATCAATGCATCAATTTTATCGCTAAAATCAGTGATGATATGTTGTGCATCGACCACCGGTTGCTCACCGGCTAAATTGGCACTTGTCGATACTAAGGGTTTATTGAGAGTGTCGCATAACTCTCGAACTACTGGGTGAGCAGATACCCGTACGGCAATTGAATCAAACTCGCCGCACAATAATTTTGATACGTGTGACTGAATAGGCATAACAAATGTAAATGGCCCAGGCCACTTTGATTGAGCAAACTGCAATTGTTGCTCAGTTAACTGAGTGATATCAAGATAAGGTAATAGTTGCTCAAATGAACTGGCCACCAAAATTAAGCCTTTTTGCCAAGGACGCTGTTTTACTGCCAACAGTTTCTCGATAGCACTGTCATTATCAGGATCGCATCCTAAACCAAATACAGCTTCTGTTGGGTAAGCTATCACGCCACCTTGTTGTATGGTGGTGGCGACAGCCGATGGCTGCAGTTGCAACATTGGATTTCCTTTCATGGTATAGAAACTATAAAGCACGCTTATATTTACAGGATTTTTGCGGACACTCGACTCGGCTACCAGCAGCACCTTTACGTTCGACTAAAATTCCGAAGCCACAGTCTGGGCACGCTTCATTATGGGGAGGATAGTTTACGATAAACTTACATTTTGGGTAGGCACTGCATGCAAAAAAAGTTTTACCATACCGGCTCGTTCGAGATTCTAGATGGCCTTTTTTGCACAATGGGCAAGTTATCTGCTCAGCTTCATTGGCGTGGTCATGCTTTTCAATATGGGTACATTCAGGATAATGCGTACAACCGATAAAAATACCAAATCGACCAGACTTAACAGCCAACTCATTACCACATTTAGGGCACTCAGAACCGCTAATAATTTGGGTTTCGATCGACTCGTGTTGCACTAGCGGACGGGTATAGTCGCAGGTTGGATAGTTATTACAGCCCACAAAACTGCCATGTTTACTGTGTTTAACCGACAACTCAGCGCCACAAACAGGACAAAGTTCAAACTCTTTCTCCAATGCATGTTCGTGGACAGTAAATAGCTGCTGATCAATTTTCGACATGGGTTTCTCTATGAGTAATATTCTATAGACCTAAAAAAGGAGGCTAAGCCTCCTTTCTGTTATGAGTGTAAGCGCCCTTCTGGCTGCTCGAAGATTAAATCTTCCATTTGCTCATAGGCTGACTCATTTCCTGGCACATTAAATAGTACCATTAATACCACCCATTTGAGATCTTCTAACTCTAATGTTGGTTCATCTAACTCCATAACACGGTCAATAACCATTTCACGAGTTTCGACACTGAGCACTTGAATCTGTTCTAAAAACAGTAAAAAACCACGACACTCAACATCTAATTTGGCCATTTCCGCTTTAGTATAAATACGGAATGAATGTTGTGCATGATTACACAAGTACGGTTTATCACTCTCTTGTAGATCAGCTAAGTGCTCTAACCAAGAAAGTGCTTTGATAATATCAACTTGATGAAAACCCGCACGGGTTAACTCTTTAGTGAGTTCATCTTCATCAACTAATAACTCAATCTCACTATGAACATAATTTTCAAATAAATACATGAGGATATCGAACATGGCTAACTCCTCTTTAGTCTGACGTAACCACCGGGCACAGCTGCAACCCACCCTTGTAACTCAAGTTCAAGCATTTGTATTAACACCAGATCTATCGGTTTCCCACTATCCTCAACCACCGAGTCTATCGCGGTTGTTTCATATCCTACACTAGCTAACAGCGGAGGAAATGGCAAATCACTAATATCATTATCCTGTATATGGTGCCGTAGATGCAATTGTTCAAGGTGATAATCTGATAAACAGCCTAATTCTTCTATTATATCGGCAGCAGACTCGACAAGTTTTGCACCATTTTTAATTAAATCATGACAACCTTGGCTATATCCTCCTAATACCGATCCAGGTACAGCAAACACTTCACGATTTTGCTCCATTGCCAACCGAGCACTTATTAATGAACCACTTTTACGGCTTGCCTCAACCACCACAGTACCTAAGCTTAAACCGCTGACAATACGGTTACGCCGAGGAAAGTTACCAGCAAAAGGCCCTATACTTGGCCAGTATTCACTGATGACGCAACCAGTATTAATTATCTCATGATACAAGTGTTGATGACGCTTAGGATAAATACACTCTACTCCACAGCCTAGCACTGCCATGGTCGTTCCATTAACCGCCAAAGTCGCTTTATGGGCTGCACCATCAATACCCGTCGCCATGCCGCTAGTGATCGAAAAACCTTGATTAGCTAAATGACCAGCGAGATCTGTTGCCATATCTAAGCCGCCTCGAGAGGCATTACGGCTACCAACAATCGCAATACTCGGTAATAAAAGGGATTCTATCGAGCCTTTAATAAATAATACCTGCGGTGGATCTGATATTTGCGCAAGTAATGGAGGGTAAAGTGGGTCAGAGAGGGTCACAATGTAGTGATTAGGCTGCGAATCGAGCCAGGTTAGGGCTTGCTCTACTTTATTAAAGTCGATATGGCATTTAGCCAACAGGCTTGCCGATAAAGGCAAGGCCTGTGGTTCAAACTCTAGACGTTGACGAATCTCTTCAACGTCCATTTGAGTTAACAATTGTTGAATCCGAGCAGGTCCTAGCCCAGATACTGCACAAACAACTAGCCAGTCGACCAGTTTATCTGAAATTATTCACCTTTAATCGTCAATGGATTTGGTTTGGTCAATTTATCACCCACTCGAACAGGATGGTCATTAAACATAATCAACCCTAAACTGGTTTTATCAAACACTTTAAAAACCATCAAATTACCATGAAAAATATCGGGCATTTTATACACGGTATCTTCTGAAAAATTCGCCAGCACTTTATCGTAAGACGAACGGTCAAGAGGGCGAACAGGATTACCATCATTATCAATAATAATGTTTTCGCCATCACGGTACATTGAAAAAACATGTCCAGTCTCAACGCCATCATTGGCACCACGATCTATATAGACAACGTCTAATTTACCTGCTTCGCGAATATTACCTGTTGTACCAATAATAGATGTAGCAACGCTTAAATCTGCCGCTTTAGGAATAAAATAAGCCGACATTAACGCTTCATCTTCTACAGGTGCAACATGAAATCCACCTTTGGTTTCACGTAAACTACTCAGTAATTCAACTTTCGAGACATCGCCAGACTCAATAACACGTCCACTAGAGGCTAAAATAAGTTCTTGGCCTAATAATTCACCGTTATCTGGAGCAAAAAACTCACGTCCAGTTTGATAAATTGCCACTTTAAGACCTTGCTCAAGCTTTGAGTTCACATAGACAACGTCATTGACCACATGATGAATTGATGAGCTTTCACCACTCATAACTATCGGTAATCCCGCCAACCAAGTTGGATCAACAACTCTGTTCTGCACTAGATAGGGCTTAATCAACGCAAGGTCAACTGGTGGGATAGGACCATCTTTCGATATCATCCGCCCTTCTGGACTCTTTTTAATGTGCTGCTTAACAACCAAACGGGGCTGACCATCAATAAAGACTAATGTCAGTCGATCCCCTGGATAAATTAAATGTGGGTTAGCAATTTGTGGGTTTTCCCCCCACAATTTAGGCCAACGCCATGGGTCATTTAAAAAATAACCAGAAATATCCCATAGAGTATCGCCTTTTTTAACGATATACGTATCTGGATGTCCAGCTTTTAAGGTTAATGTATCAGCATTGACCCAATAAGAATTTAGACATAAAAAAACAAGTAAAAGTAAGCGTTTCATGGTGCAGTCCATGTTGTTTAGCTCTTTATTAGAGCTTTTTGCTGTTATTGATAGGCTGTAAGGATTAAAATTACCCTAATCGCAAAGGCCAGTATAGCTAACTGGCTGAAATTTGACAGACTTGCTAAGAGTTTATATATGCCATTACTTAATGTTTTACGCTTTCCAGATGAACGTTTACGCACTATCGCTCAACCTGTAACGGATTTCGGTCCACAATTACAGACACAAATAGATAACATGCTCGAAACCATGTACCTAGAGAAAGGTATCGGTTTAGCTGCTACTCAAGTGGATTTTCATCAACAATTGATTGTGATGGATCTACAAGATGAGGTTGAACGGCCAACTATTTTTATTAATCCTCAAATAGTGGCTAGCAGTGGTGACTTGGCTAATGAAGAAGGTTGCCTATCGGTACCCGGTATTTACGCCAAAGTTGACCGTGCAGAATTTGTCACCTTAAAAGCGCTAGATCGTCACGGTAAAGAGTTTACTGTTGAAGCTGATGAGTTGTTTGCTATTTGTATTCAACACGAAATGGATCACCTTAAAGGTAAGCTATTTGTCGATTATTTATCGCCTCTAAAACGTCAACGCATTAAAACTAAGCTTGAAAAAGAAGCTCGTTTAGATGCTAGAGAAGCATAGGAAAAAATTTGAAACCGTTAAAAATTATCTTTGCCGGTACTCCGGATTTCGCAGCTCGACACTTACAAGCACTCATCGACTCTGAACACGATGTGATTGCGACTTATACTCAACCAGATAGGCCTGCTGGTCGAGGTAAGAAACTCACCGCAAGCCCAGTAAAAGCGTTGGCTTTAGAGCATGCTATTCCGGTATTTCAGCCTGCATCATTACGTAATGAAGAGGCACAAGCGGCATTAGCAGCTCTTAATGCAGATATTATGATTGTTGTGGCTTACGGGTTGATTTTGCCAAAGGTAGTGCTTGATACCCCACGTTTAGGCTGTATCAATGTGCACGGTTCAATTTTACCTCGCTGGCGTGGAGCGGCCCCAATACAGCGCGCTTTATGGGCCGGTGATACCGAAACCGGTGTCACCATTATGCAGATGGATATTGGCCTAGATACTGGCGACATGCTGCTCAAAACGCACTTACCGATAGAAGCTACGGATACCTCGGCTAGCCTTTATGAAAAGCTGGCAGAACAAGGGCCAACAGCCCTAGTACAAGCGCTGATTGGTTTAAGTGATGGAAGCCTCAAAGCACAAAAGCAAGATGAAACGCTGGCTAACTACGCTGAAAAACTGTCCAAAGAAGAGGCTCGTCTTGATTGGAATAAAAGCGCGAAACAGCTTTGGCAAGACATTCGCGCCTTCAATCCATGGCCAGTAAGTTATTTTGAACACCAACAAAGCGTGATTAAAGTGTGGCAAGCCGATTACAGCGCAGAACTCTGCTCACAGGCCCCAGGGACCATTATTGCCGCGACCAAGCAAGGTATTGAAATTGCCACCGCCGACGGCAAGTTAATGATTAAAACCATGCAACTGCCCAACAAAAAGCCGCTTGATGTGGCCGATATTCTTAATGCTCGTGGTGATTGGTTTACCGCAGGTGTGTGTTTAAACCAAGAGGCTAACTAGCATGAATGTTCGCGCACTGGCAGCTAAAGCGATATATGAAGTCCTTGAAAAAGGCATTTCGTTATCGGTGGCTTTACCCGATCAACAGCAACACTTACAAAATGGCAAAGACAAAGCCTTATTAGCTGAATTATGTTACGGCGTTATGCGTCAATTACCACAACTAGACAAGTGCGTGAGTGACTGCTTAGCAAAACCGTTTAAAGGTAAACAGCGTATATTGCATCAATTGCTGATCGTAGGTTGTTACCAACTCTACTTTACTCGTATTCCAGCGCATGCGGCGATTTCAGAAACGGCAGAAGCTTGCAGACAATTACGTTTTGATGGTTTGGTGAAAGTGGTCAATGGCGTATTGCGTAATATTCAGCGCCAAGACAGTGCATTAAATACTGACTCAGACACGCTACGTTTTAATACTCCAGCTTGGTTTATTAAGCGTTTACAACAAGCGTATCCAGATAACTGGCAAGACATTATTGAGCAGAGCCACCAGCGTCCACCTATGTGGCTTCGAAATAATCAGCAATCGCAAACTCGTGATGCTTATTTAGCGGCACTAGCTCAACACGATATTCCAGCCCAAGCCGGTTCAAGCCAAGATGCTATATTGCTCGAAAGCGCAAAAGATGTCGCAGCATTACCCAACTTTATGGAAGGAGCTGCATCGGTGCAAGATGGCGCGGCGCAATGGGCTGCTACCTTACTTGCTCCTGCAGCAGATGAACTCGTTTTAGACGCTTGCGCCGCACCTGGCGGAAAAAGTTGCCATTTACTAGAGCTTGCTCCCACTATCAACTTAGTCGCTGTCGACTTTGATCAAAAACGCCTTGCTCGAGTACAACAAAACCTGGACAGGTTGCATTTAAAAGCGCAACTTATTCACGGCGATGCGGCAGATATTCCATCATGGTGGCAAGGGCAACAATTTGATCGAATCTTGCTTGATGCGCCTTGTTCTGCAACTGGGGTCATTCGCCGTCATCCAGACATAAAATGGTTACGCAAAAATAGCGATATTGAAGAGTTAGCCAACTTACAAAAACAAATATTGGATCATTGTTGGCAATGGCTTAAACCGGGTGGCACCTTATTATATGCAACCTGCTCTATTTTACCGCAGGAAAACAGCCAACAAGTTGAACAGTTTCTAGCACGGACACCCGATGCGAGTTTAGTACCGATAGAGCAACAAGCTCATATCAGTGATATCGGTTGGCAAATTTTGTCTGGGCAAGACAACATGGACGGCTTCTATTACGCGCGCCTAGTTAAAGCAATTTAAGGATGTACCTCAAGCCATGAAAATTATTATTTTAGGGGCTGGGCAAGTAGGCGGCACGTTAGCTGAAAACTTAGTCGGTGAAAATAACGACATCACACTCGTCGACAGTGATCGCGCTCGGCTAAGGCTATTGCAAGACAAGTTTGACTTACGTGTTGTTGTCGGTCATGGCGCTCATCCGAGTGTATTAAAAGAAGCGGGTGCAGAAGATGCTGACATGCTCATTGCGGTAACCAATAGCGATGAATGTAACATGGCAGCTTGTCAAATTGCTTACAGCTTATTTGGTACACCAACAAAAATTGCTCGTATTCGCTCAGAAGCTTATTTGGAGCTGCAAGATAAACTGTTTATCAGTAGTGAAATTAAAAGCGGTGACGCTAAGCCTCGGGGCGGTTTTATTATTGATGAGCTGATTGCACCAGAGCAGTTAGTGACCGCTTACATACAAAGATTAGTAGAATACCCCGGCGCACTCCAAGTACTTGAATTTGCTAAAGGTAAACTAAGCCTCGTTGCGGTTAAAGCTTATTATGGCGGCCCATTAGTGGGTAACGCATTAGCCACATTACGTGAGCACATGCCCAATATTGATACCCGCGTTGCCGCTATTTTTAGGCAAGGCCGGCCTATCATGCCGCGCGGCACGACCATTATCGAAGCCGATGATGAGGTGTTTTTCGTTGCCGATAGTCGTCATATTCGTGCAGTAATGAGTGAGATGCAAAAACTGGATAATTCGTACCGCAATATCATGATTGCGGGTGGCGGTAATATTGGTTTTGGTCTTGCGCAAAAGTTGCAACGTACTCATTCGGTTAAGTTAATTGAACACCGTCAAGAACGCGCGGAGTTACTTTCAGAAAAACTGGAAAAAACCACTGTGTTTTGTGGCGATGCTTCAGACCAAGAATTATTGTTGGAAGAAAACATCGATCAAACCGATGTGTTTATCGCTGTCACCAATGATGACGAAGCCAATATTATGTCTGCCCTGCTTGCCAAACGCATGGGGGCGAAAAAGGTCATGGTACTTATTCAACGTGAAGCCTATGTTGATATTGTGCAAGAAGCTAACATTGATATTGCCATATCTCCGCAGCAAGCCACTATTTCGGCGTTACTGACTCATATTCGCCAAGGTGATATATGTAATGTTTACTCATTACGCCGTGGTGCAGCAGAAGCTATTGAAGCGATTGCCCATGGCGACTCAAGCACGTCAAAAGTTGTCGGTAAACAGATTGGCAACATTAAACTCCCGCCAGGCACGACTATTGGCGCCATTGTACGTAATGATGAAGTGTTAATGGGCCACGATAAAACGGTAATCGAACAGGGTGACCATGTTATTTTATTCTTAGTGAATAAGAAGTTCATCGGTGACGTAGAGAAATTGTTTCAACCAAGTGCTTTTTTCTTTTAATTTTCTATGTTTAACGTCAAACAAATCATTTTTATCCTCGGTATTTTTCTCTCAATACTGACAGGATTTATGTTAGTTCCAATGGCTTTTGCGCTATTTTATGGCGAAGAAACCATTGGTGACTTTATGATGTCCGGTTTATTTGCCGGCTTTATTGCTATTTTGTGCATTCAAAATGGTCGCAACCATCATTTTAGTCTTAATATTCGCGATATGTTTATGCTGACCAGTATCACTTGGTTTGTCGTGAGCTTATTCGCCGCGCTGCCCTTCACGCTTTATCACGGTATTAATTATACCGACGCTTTTTTTGAAACCATGTCAGGCATAACCACCACCGGTTCAACGGTATTATCCGGATTAGACAATATGGACCATAGCATTTTAGTCTGGCGTTCATTATTGCAATGGCTTGGCGGCATTGGTTTCATTGTGATGGCAGTAGCAATCCTGCCATTTTTGAACGTGGGGGGAATGCGCTTATTTAGAACTGAATCATCAGACTGGAGCGACAAAACGATTCCTCGCACCCAGCACATGGCCAAACATTTATTCCTGATTTATGTAGTCTTAACACTACTGTGCACATTGTCCTATCACCTTGCGGGCATGCATTGGTTTGAAGCTATCAACCATGCCATGACCACATTATCAACGGGTGGATATTCCACTTCAGACAGTTCAATGGCGGCCTTTTCACACGAGACACATTGGGTTGGTATTGTGTTTATGTTAGCGGGTGGATTACCGTTACTAATGTTTGTGCAAACCATACAACAACGCAGCTTACGCTTATGGAATGATCAACAAGTGATAGGCTTTTTACGCTTTGTGTTACTGGTGTCATTCTCATTAGCCTTTTGGCTGTGGCAACATCAGCAAATAGACTTTTTAGATGCATTAAGACTTGCTAGCTTCAATGTTATTTCTGTCATCACCACAACCGGTTACGGTCTAACAGATTATCAATCTTGGGGCTCTGTCGCCAGTGTCGTATTTCTGTTTTTAATGTTTATTGGTAGCTGTTCAGGCTCAACATCTGGTGGCATAAAAATATTTCGTTTTCAAATCGCATTCTCAATTATGCGTCAGCAGATTAAACAGCAATTCCATCCCAATGGCGTGTTTAAAGACAAATACAATGGCCACCGCATTCAAGATGACATTGTCCGTTCAATAATGGCTTTTTTTATGCTGATGATAGTGGTGATATTATTACTGTCGATCACACTCGTACTGACCGGATTAGATCCAATGACCAGCTTTACCGGAGCAATAACCGCAGTGGCAAACGTAGGACCAGGCCTTGGTCCTATTATTGGTCCTGCAGGAAACTTTTCCTCACTTCCCGACGTCGCTAAGTGGGCTTTGGCAATAGGAATGTTATTAGGGCGTTTAGAAATACTGACAGTCGCAGTGTTGTTTCACCCTAAATTTTGGCGTTTTTAATACAGGCTGAGTCGATGGTTAACTTAGCGATGGTTAACTTAGCTTAACCATCTGTTGGGTATAATCACTACGCAGGCACGACAGTCGCTAGTTTGGCAATATGATCAGCATAAACCTTCACATCATTCCAATCGGTATAATCAATAATGGCTGTTGGGTCGGTGGGGCCATCGGTCATTTTCATAATAAGGCGGATCATCAAGCTGTCATACCAAGGCCAAGAAGGGTAATCGACTTTACCGGCAATAATTTTCACATCTTGCGGTTGCCACTCAGATAAAGTTAAAAACTTCTGTAGATATTTATTGTTTTCAGGAATGCGTTTTTCAGGATTACGAGCCACAACGTTGACGCAAAAAAAGCTGTTTGGCAGTTGCGATAAATGCTGCTGATTTTCACGCACAAACTCAAACACCGATTTATGATACGAGCCATATAATACACAAGCCCCTAACGCAACAGCTTGGTATTTAGACCATTCAATTGGCGCTTTATCTTGAAGATTAACCACATCACAATGATCGCCTTTAGATTGAATTTGTTCTGCTATTGCACGGCTAATATGTGCAGTATGGCCACCTCGGGAATAATATAACACTAAAATATTGGCCATTTTGCGATTCTCATTGTTGGATTATTTGCCTCAGTTTGGCAAAAAAAGCCTTTTTAAACCTCTGCAATGATCACAAATTAGAAATAGCTCATATATTTAATAGTTAAAATTGAGATCTCCATGATGCAGAAGTATGATAATGAACAAAACACAGCAAAATCCAACCAGATCGTAATTTAAGGTTATATAAGGACACTCATGAAGCAAGATATCGATGTCGCAACCATGCTTAATAATGCAGAAACGGCAGCACAATGGCTAAAAGCCATTGCGAATCCTTACCGCTTAATGATTTTATGTTTATTGTTAGAACAAGAACTAAGTGTCACAGAGCTAAATGAGACTGTGCCTTTGAGCCAATCAGCTTTGTCACAGCATTTAGCGGTACTGCGCACCCAAGATTTGGTCAACACTCGTAAGAGCTCACAAGTGGTTTACTACACGCTTAAAAATGAGCAAGTCACCGAAGTGATCTCGATACTACATCGACGCTATTGTGCCTAAACAGCTATTATGGCTAAGCAACAACTGTGACTAAACAACATAGGATTTAAACATCATAGGCGCTTAAGTCACACTGAGAATAAATGGCGTTTCCAATAAGGTATATTAAGCACGCTATTGGGTTTATGAGGCTATTTTTGCGCTGCTATTTGTTTAGCATAGTCATCTACTTTACCCCAATCAGTAAACTCAAACGTTCCCTGAGTATCTGTCGGTCCCTTAGTCATCCACATGATAAATCGGATCATAAACTTATCGAAAAATCGGTAACGAGGGTAATCAATCTTACCGGCAAAAACGCCTAATAACTGAGGTTTCCAGGCAGATAAATTTGAAAATTTCTGCATATATGGGTTGGTTTCAGGGGTGTTTTTTTCAGGCTTTCTTGCCACTACGTTTACGCTAAAAAAACTGTTGAGCTTGGTGTCGAGCAGTGCTTGGTGTTGCTCAACAAACTTGAATAATTCTGGTCGATGTTTGCCATATCGAATACTGGCACCAATAACGACTTTATCAACACTCGCTAAATCATCAGCCTGAGCTTCAGCGAGATTAACCACATTAACTTGCTCACCCTGTTCAACTAATATTTGCTTAATTTTCTGACAAATTGCCAATGTTTGCCCATCGATCGTTGAATATAAAATCACAGTATTTAACATTAATTCTTCCAAAATGTGGGGGTAAATAGCACCAATAAGGTGAACACTTCTAACCGACCAAATAGCATTGCCATCACGAGTACCCACTTAGCACCGTCTGAAATACTGGCATAATTTGATGCCACATCGCCCAAACCTGGGCCTAAGTTATTTAAGCTGGCTGCCGTTGCACTAAATGCGGTAATGGCGTCCATGTCCATTGCCATTAAAATCACCATACACACCACAAACACTAAAGCATAAGCAGAGAAGAATCCCCATACCGCATCAATAATTCTGTCGGGTAATGCCGTAGAGCCAATTCTAATGGAATACATAGCTTTAGGATGAACAAGTCGTTTCAGTTCACGCGACCCTTGTAGTACTAATAGTATTAAACGAATTACCTTCATGCCGCCGCCTGTCGAGCCAGCACAACCACCAATAAAGCTTGAGAATATTAATAGAATAGGTAAAAACAGCGGCCAAGAATGGAAGCTTTCTGTACCGAAACCTGCCGTTGTTGAAATCGAGACCACTTGAAAGAAGGCGTAATCGAGTGTTTTCTCTGGAGAGTCGTATATTCCAGATTGATACAAGGTAGCGAAACAAATTGCGGTCAATACTACCTGTACAGCGATAAGCACCTTAAATTCTGCGTCTTTTAAATATACTTTGACGTTAATGCCACGACGAGTAAATGCGGCAAAGTGTAAGCTAAAATTGACTGCCGCAATCAACAAGAAAAATGCACAAATCACATTAATCAGCGGGCTTTGAAAGTAACCAATACTGGCATCATGAGTCGAAAAACCACCAATAGCAATAGTCGAAAACGAATGGCAAATAGCATCAAATGCATCCATACCGGCAAAGTAAAATGCCAATGCACAAGCAGTAGTAAGTAAAAAGTAAATGTACCATAAGGCTTTGGCCGTTTCGGCTATACGAGGAGTCACTTTAGTGTCTTTAACCGGACCAGGCACTTCAGCTTTGTATAGCTGCATACCACCAATACCGAGTAGAGGTAAAATGGCCACTGCGAGTACGATGATACCCATACCGCCCATCCACTGCAGTAAATGGCGATAAAACAATATTGACTTAGGCAAGTCATCTAGCCCGACTATCACGGTCGCACCTGTAGTCGTTAAGGCCGAAAACGATTCAAAAAAACTATCGGTCCAACTTAAATCAGGGTTATTAGAAAAAATAAATGGCAGTGCACCTATCGATCCAAGCACCGTCCAGAACAACACCACAATCAAAAAGCCTTCACGCGTTCGTAGATCACCTTTTTGATGACGGTTGGGATACCATAATAAAAAGCCTAGAAAAATACTGACAAAAAAGGCCTGAATAAATGCAGTACCACCACCATCTTTATACAAGATAGCCACCAATGCTGACGGCAGCATGGTGATTGAAAATAATCCCATCAGCAAACCGGTGATTCTAATAATTGTTTTATATTGCATTAAGGGTTCTGTTTAAGTTGTGCTGCGTCGAATTTAACAATTGAGTGACATTTTGGCATAAGTTCGTCATAGCTCAAACAGTAAACTTTACTTGTAGCTGACCCTGCGTCTGGGTAGCTAATGCTTGATTAAAAGCCTGATGGTGCGATTTAGCCAGTTCAAAGTGTATTTCAACTTTTTCGGTAAACTCTTTATCCATCACCACACCATCATATTGAGCAATTAAATACTCAACATCTGTGAGTTGAGCATAATGACATACCAAGCGTGCAGGATACCTTAAATGCTTAACCTGAGTCTGTATTTGCGTTAACCCTTGCTTTATACCCGAAGTATAAGCACGCACTAAACCGCCCACACCCAATTTAGTGCCACCAAAATAACGCACTACAATAACCCCTAGCTCACCAATGTTTGCGCCTTGTAAGCATGCTAGCATGGGTTTGCCGGCGCTACCTGACGGTTCGCCATCATCGCTAGCGCCCATATCAATGGTATTTTCTGGGCTGCCGGCTACAAATGCATAGCAATAATGGTTGGCTCCTGGATATTGTTGCTTTACGTCAGTAAGCGCTAACTTCATATTATTAGGATGTGGGCAATGAAATAACAAAGAGATAAAGCGGCTATGCTTTATCTCTTCTTCTATCAGTACGTTAGCTTGTGGTATTAAATATGACTCAATCAACTAGACCAAACTCTCTCGTCATATTTTCTACTCGGTCTTGATGCACAATGACGTTATCTTCAATGCGAATGCCTCCAAATGGACGCATCTCATCAACCGTAGTCCAATTAATAGCTTGCTTAGCGGTAGCAGATAACTGATTAAGTAAGGTATCGATAATATAAAAGCCTGGCTCAATAGTCAGTACCTGATTAGCGGCTAATACTCTTGTACAGCGTAAAAAAGGATGCGCCTCAGGTGCAGCAATATGGGTTCCGCGCTCATCGTGGGAATAACCGCCCATATCATGAACTTGTAACCCCAACATATGCCCTAACCCATGCGGGAAAAAGGCACTCGTTACGCCTTGGGCAACTAACTGTTCAGCAGTGCCATTAGCCAAGCCAAAATCAATCAGTAACTGACCTATATAATGGTGTGTCGCGATGTGCAGATCGACGTACTTAACCCCTGGCTTCATCTGCTCAATAATGGCTAATTGCACTTTATCCAAGGCGACGATTAATTCGTAAAAACGATTTTTCTCGAATGAGTAAGTACGGGTAATATCTGCGGCATAGCCATGATAACTGGCCCCAGCATCAATCAGAAAAGATAAACGCTGCGCAGGCTTAACATGTTCTAAAGCGGTGTAATGTAAAATAGCGGCATTTTGATTTAATGCCACGATATTGCCGTAAGGCACTTCATTTTCGCCTTGGCCAATTTCGAGCAAATAACGTTGCTGAATTTCAAACTCACTGGCACCATCATAAAACGCATTTTTGGCAGCCAAATGTCCTTTTACCGCAATTTGGTTGGCTCTGCGCATGCACTCAAGTTCATACTGAGTTTTGTCTGCACGATGATAATGTAGATAGTTCATTACTGCATCAGGGTTACGAGCCGCAAAGCCCAATACATCAGCCACATCTAAGTGTTCACCAATATACGCCCACGAGGCTAAGTCTTTAGGTAAAAAATCAGCAATTCGATCTGGCTTGGTCAGTAATTGAATATCGAAATGCTCAGTCCAGAAGGCTTGCGGTACATCATTCACCTTATGCCAAAAATCAACTGGGCGATAAAACACTAAAGTAGGCTTATCTTGACCATTAGCGATAACCCAACAATTTGGCGTATCTAAAATAGGTAACCACGCTTTAAATTGCGGGTTCACTTTAAAGGGATAGTTAAGGTCATCTAAAAACTGTCGATGAGGTTGTCCCGAGTGAATCACTAAACCCGAAAGATTTTCACGCTGACAAATTTCGCCTACTCGGCGATTTAATTCCGCCATGTGCGCATGATACAGATGTGCTAACTGATCCATTGACTATCCCTTTGCATGAGTTTTAACCCAATAAGTCTATCACAAACAGAAAAAGACCTCGCTAGATGATAAAAAATTAAACGGCCGTTTAAATTGGGTGTTGTAATTTATCTCATTTAGTCGCACACTGAGAATTAGCTGGTCAATAGATGGCCGAAACTGCTGTGATTCAAGCTTGATAACTGCACAGTAAATAAGATGTGGAAGTCGCTTTTAAGCAATAAGGAAGCAAGCAATGATTTACCAAAGCCCTACCATTCAGGTTGAGTTACTTGAAGATAATATTGCCAAACTGTGTTTTAACGCACAAGGTTCGGTAAATAAATTCGACAGAGAAACAATAGCCTCTCTTGATGCCGCCCTAGACAGCATCAAACAAAATACCAATATTAAAGCCTTGCTGCTGACATCAGCAAAAAGCACCTTTATTGTTGGCGCAGACATTACCGAATTCTTAACGCTATTTCAGCAAGACGATGCCACGTTGCTAGCTTGGGTTGAACAAGCCAACGCAGTATTCAATAAGCTAGAAGACTTGCCGTTTCCGACAGCATCAGCAATTAACGGTTTTGCGTTAGGCGGTGGTTTCGAAACCATTTTAGCGACTGACTTACGCGTTGCTGATACCAATGCTCGCATCGGTTTACCAGAAACCAAATTAGGTCTTATTCCTGGTTTTGGTGGCACTGTGCGTTTACCTCGAGTAATCGGTGCAGATAATGCACTTGAGTGGATTACCACAGCTAAAGACCAACGCCCAGAAGATGCGTTAAAAGTAGGCGCTATTGATGCCGTTGTCGCACCAGAAAACCTAGAAGCTGCTGCGATTCAAATGTTGCATGATGCCCTTAATGGTAGCCTTGATTGGCAAGCTCGTCGCACCAAAAAGCAATCACCATTACAGTTACCAAAACTTGAAGCCATGATGTCTTTTGCAACCGCAAAAGGGATGGTGTTCTCAGTTGCAGGCAAGCATTATCCAGCGCCAATGGCCGCTGTGAATGTTGTCGAACAAGCAGCTGGTTTGGATCGTGATGGCGCATTAAAAGTAGAAGCACAGGCGTTCATTAAATTAGCTAAAACAGATGTAGCCCAAGCGCTAATTGGTATTTTCTTAAATGACCAGTTCGTTAAAGGTAAAGCAAAGAAAGCCGGTAAACTCGCTAAAGATGTTAACCAAGCAGCAGTATTGGGTGCAGGTATTATGGGCGGCGGCATTGCTTACCAAAGCGCCAGCAAAGGCACACCAATTGTAATGAAAGACATCGCTCAGCCAGCATTAGAGTTAGGCTTGAACGAAGCGGCTAAAATTCTGACAACACAAGTTGCGCGCGGTCGCTCTACGCCAGAAAAAATGGCTAAAATATTAAACAACATCACCCCTTCTCTAGATTATGCCGCTATCAAAAATAGCGACATCGTTGTAGAAGCGGTTGTTGAACATCCAAAAGTTAAGGCCACTGTACTAGCTGAAGTAGAAGGTTACGTATCAGAAGATGCCATTATTGCATCAAATACCTCGACTATCTCAATCAACTTACTGGCTAAAAGCCTTAAGAAACCTGAACGTTTCTGCGGTATGCACTTCTTTAACCCTGTGCACAAAATGCCATTAGTTGAAATTATCCGTGGTGAGCACAGCTCTGAAGAAACCATCGCAACGGTAGTGGCTTACGCCAGCAAAATGGGTAAAACCCCAATCGTAGTGAATGATTGCCCAGGCTTCTTTGTTAACCGTGTATTGTTTCCATACTTTGCTGGCTTTAGTGGTCTACTTGCTGAAGGTGCTGACTTTGCCGCTGTCGATAAAGTCATGGAAAAGCAGTTCGGTTGGCCAATGGGCCCAGCCTACTTACTTGACGTAGTCGGTTTAGATACCGGTCATCACGCTCAAGCAGTAATGGCTGAAGGCTTCCCAGAGCGCATGGGTAAAAATGGCAAAGACGCTATCGACATTATGTTTGAAAACAAACGTCTAGGTCAGAAGAACACTAAAGGATTCTATGCCTATTCAGTTGACCGTCGTGGTAAGCCGAAAAAAGACATTGATCCAACTAGCTATGAATTATTAAGCGCTGAGTTTGGTGAATTAAAGGCATTCGAGTCTGATGACATCATCGCTCGCTGTATGATCCCTATGATCATCGAAACGGTTCGTTGTTTAGAAGAAGGCATTATTGCATCACCTGCTGAAGGCGACATGGGTCTAGTTTACGGTATTGGTTTCCCTCCATTCCGTGGCGGTGTATTCCGTTACTTAGACACCATGGGCGTAGCAAACTTTGTTGCCCTAGCAGACAAATACGCACATCTTGGTGGCTTATATCAAGTTACTGATGCAATGCGTGCACTTGCAGCCAACAACGGTAGTTACTACCAAGCCTAATTAGTGGGAAAGGAATTAAATCATGAAACAAGCTGTTATCGTAGACTGCATTCGTACCCCAATGGGCCGTTCTAAGGCTGGGGTATTTAGAAATGTACGTGCAGAAACATTGTCTGCAGAATTAATGAAAGCACTGATGTTGCGCAATCCACAATTAGACCCTAACGACATTGAAGATGTGATTTGGGGTTGTGTGCAGCAAACACTAGAGCAAGGTTTTAACATTGCCCGTAATGCATCATTGTTAGCTGGCATTCCTAAATCGGCTGGCGCAGTAACGGTAAACCGTTTATGTGGTTCGTCAATGGACGCCCTTCATCAAGCGGCTCGTGCCATTATGACTGGCCAAGGCGACACCTTTATTATTGGTGGTGTTGAGCACATGGGTCACGTACCAATGAACCACGGGGTTGATTTTCACCCTGGCTTGGCAAACCGCGTAGCTAAAGCATCTGGCATGATGGGCTTAACTGCTGAAATGTTAGGTAAAATGCACGGTATTACTCGCGAACAACAAGATGCGTTTGCGGTACGTTCTCATCAACGTGCACATGCAGCAACTATCGAAGGTCGTTTTGCCAAAGAGATTTGGGGCATTGAAGGCCACGATGTAAATGGCGCACTGATCAAAGTGATGACTGACGAAGTTATCCGTCCAGAAACAACACTAGAGTCACTTGCCGGTTTACGTCCAGCATTCGACCCAGTTAACGGTACTGTGACTGCCGGTACATCATCTGCATTATCAGACGGTGCTTCTGCAATGTTGGTGATGGAAGAATCTAAAGCTCGCGCTTTAGGTTTAACCATCCGCGCACGTATTCGTTCAATGGCCGTTGCCGGTTGTGATCCTGCAATTATGGGTTATGGTCCAGTACCAGCAACCAAAAAAGCATTAGCACGCGCTGGCTTATCTGTTGCCGATTTAGATCTTATCGAATTAAACGAAGCGTTCGCGGCACAATCATTACCTTGTGTTAAAGATCTTGGCTTACAAGATGTTGTCGATGAAAAGATTAACCTTAACGGTGGTGCAATTGCATTGGGTCACCCACTAGGTTGTTCTGGCGCACGTATCTCGACAACATTGATCAACTTGATGGAAGAAAAAGATGCAACGCTTGGTCTTGCCACTATGTGTATCGGTTTAGGTCAAGGTATCGCAACTGTATTCGAACGCGTTTAATCGTTCTCATACCAAGCTGATACTTTTCAGTTGTATCAAGTGAGTTGTAAAAACGAGCCAAATTGGCTCGTTTTTTTTATTTTAAAATTTTCCTACTTTGGCTAATGTTCCACGTGAAACATGTTTTATGAAAATTAAAAAATAATAAAAAAACTCAATATAACTTTAAAACCAAGCAAACTTGGCAAGCTTAAATGACAAGAGTAACATTAGCGCTAATTAGATAGGTAAACATAGACAGCATTTCATGAACAATATTTATACCCAAGCACAACACCAACTCGATGCTCTTGGTCTTCGATGCCCAGAACCTGTAATGATGATTCGAAAAACAGTACGCAAAATGGCAGAAGGTGAAACCTTATTAGTCATTGCAGATGATCCTGCCACCACTCGTGATATTCCAAGTTTTTGTGAATTTATGGATCACACGTTAATTGCCAGTGATATCAGCAAGACTCCTTACCACTATTTACTCAAAAAAGGACTGTAATGAATGACCATCACATTGGAAGCCATCGCGTATAAAACAGCAAAACGCGGCATAATGAAGTCAGCCTTTTGTGCCAATGTGACCTTAGAGCGAGGCGTCGAAAACGATATTTTTGGCAGACCAGGAAAACGTCAAGTAACCGTCATGTCTAAACAGCAGTGGCACACAGCCTGCCAAAAAATTAATGCCGATTTAGACTGGTTAACTCGAAGAGCTAATTTATTGATCAGCGGCTATGAATTTAGCGCAGCAGATGTCGGTAAAACGATCACCATAGGTACTGAGCTTAAACTACAAATCACAGGTGAAACCGATCCATGTAAGAAAATGCAACAAGCATATTCAGGTCTAGAGCAGGCATTAACGCCCGACTGGCGTGGCGGAGTCACCTGCCGCGTGATTCAAACTGGATTAATACAACTAGATGACTCAGTAAAAATAGATTAGTAAAACCGATAAATCATTTTCGTTTAAGCCTTTCATAATAAAATCTAACGCTATAGCACTCATTGTCTATTAATCGATAACAGACATATGTGTTAACGTCTGTCATTAATTGATACAGATTTGTTGTACACCTTATCGGTAATTTATGCGATAAAGGAACTATTCAAACCGACAAACGCAGTAAAGCCAAATACTCATTAGGTCATCTAATCATGCAAAATGACATTTCCTAAACGGGTATTGGGCTTGATTAAATCCACTGAAAATAAAAACGACAACGGATAATCTACTCTATGTTGACTCAAAAACTCACTCCACTTTACACCGCAATGGCACTTACTCTAGGTATATCTAGCTTTGCCTATGCCGAAGATGACAAAGTAAAATGGCACGTAAATGCTCCAGAAAATGCGCCATTAAGTAAAATTGATATCAATGTAACCGAAGGCACATGGATGAACGTCAATGTATCGCCAGATGGTGAACACATTGTATTTGATTTATTAGGTGATATTTATCAAATACCGATAGCAGGAGGCGAAGCCAAACCACTGGCACAAGGTATCGCTTGGCAAATGCAGCCAGTATATAGCCCTGACGGTAAGTATATCGCTTTCACCTCTGATGAAGATGGTGGCGACAATATCTGGATAATGAATGCCGATGGTACCAATCCACACGCTATCACTACTGAAACATTTCGTTTACTCAACAGCCCTGCCTGGAGTCCTGATTCACAATACCTAGTAGCACGTAAACATTTTACCGGCACCCGCAGCCTCGGAGCGGGTGAAGTGTGGATGTTTCACGTTGCTGGTGGCGAAGGCGTTAAACTAACAGAGCGCCCTAACGAACAAAAAGATTTGGGTGAACCGGCCTACTCGCCAGATGGACGCTATATCTACTTTAGCCAAGATGCGACCCCAGGCAAGACCTTTCATTACTCAAAAGATTCGGTCAAAGGTATTTATAAAATTAAGCGCTATGACACCCAAACGGGAGATATTGAAGTATTAATTGAAGGAACTGGTGGTGCTATCCGCCCAACACCAAGCCCTGATGGCAAAACGCTTGCTTACATCAAACGCGATGGATTCCAATCGACACTATATTCACTGGATTTAAAGTCTGGTGAAGAAACTAAGCTGTATGACAAACTCGATCGTGATATGCAAGAAACATGGGCAATTCATGGCGTGTATCCAACAATGTCTTGGACCAAAGACAATAAGCACATCGTATTTTGGGCTAAAGGTAAAATTAATAAACTTGATGTCGACAGTAAAAAAATATCTGACATTCCATTCAGTGTTAAATCTCAAAGAGATATTCAGCCATCGGTCCGCTTTACTCAAAACTTAGATCAAGATGAATTTGATGTAAAAATGCTGCGTATGGCACAAGTGTCACCGGACGGCGAAAAAGTGGTATTTGAAGCCTTAGGTAAAATTTGGATTCGTGATATTAAAGATGGTAAACATAAACGATTAACCCGTTTAGATGATGACATCAATGAGCTGTTTCCACAGTGGTCACGTGACGGTAAAGACATCGTATTCACCACTTGGAACGACCAACAGCAAGGCACCGTCAGTGTGGTTAGCGCCAGAGGTGGTAAAGCCAAGGTGTTGACCAACGAGCCAGGCAAATATGTCGAGCCAACCTTCTCGCCTGATGGCGAATATGTTGTTTATCGAAAGGCTCGCGGCGGTTACATGACACCACGAACTTGGTCACAAGAACCGGGTTTATATAAAGTCGATATCAAAGGAAAGCAAAGCACTAAACTAACCGCCAGTGGCCATCAGCCACAATTCGGTGACGACTCAGACCGAGTTTACTTTATGGATTCAGGTGAGACACCAGAGTTTGCATCAATCGGCATGAACGGTTTTGAAAAGCGTACCCATTACACTAGCGACCATGCTACCGAGTTTCGTTTATCACCAAACGGTGAGCACTTGGCTTTTGCTGAGCGTTTTAGAGTGTACGTTACTCCTTTTGCTAAACACGGTGAAACCATTGCGATTGGGCCTAAAGCAACCAACTTACCCATTACTCAACTGAGTGCTCGTGCAGGTGAAAGCATTAGCTGGAACGGTAAAAATAACCAACTGTATTGGACATTGGGCCCTGATTTATATCAAGCCGATGTAGACACTCAATATGTAAAAGCAGAAACCAAGGTCGATCCTAAAATAACCTCTATTGGCTTTAAAGATAAAGCCGATGTTCCACGTGGAACAGTAGTCTTTACTGGCGGTAAAGTGATCACCATGGAAAATGATCAGGTGATAGATAATGGTGTTGTTATCGTTAAAGACAATAAAATTGTCACTGTCGGTGATGCCAACACGTTGATCCCAAAAAATGCCCAGATTATCGATATTAGTGGTAAAACCATTATGCCGGGCTTATTTGATGCTCACGCCCACGGAGGACAAGCGGATGATGAAATTATTCCACAACAAAACTGGGCCTTATATTCTGGGCTGTCACTTGGGGTAACGGCTATTCACGACCCATCGAATGACACTACCGAAATTTTTGCTGCTTCTGAACAACAAAAAGCAGGCAATATTGTTGGCCCTCGTATTTTCTCAACGGGGACTATTTTATACGGAGCCAACTTACCAGGCTATACCTCGCATGTAGATTCACTTGATGACGCAAAGTTCCACTTAGAGCGCCTTAAAAAAGTCGGTGCATTTAGTGTTAAGAGTTACAACCAACCACGCCGGGATCAACGCCAGCAAATTATTGCTGCTGCACGAGAGCTCGAAATGATGGTAGTACCTGAAGGTGGCAGTTTGCTGCAACACAATTTATCGATGATAGCGGATGGCCACACCACGGTAGAACATTCGTTACCAGCAGCATCTATATACAATGACATCAAACAATTCTGGAGCCAAACTGAAGTACACTACACACCGACCTTAGTTGTCGCTTATGGTGGTATTTCTGGCGAGCATTACTGGTATGACAAAACAGACGTTTGGGCTCACCCTCGTCTAAGCATGTATGTTCCGCATGATATTCTTGATGCCCGTTCAATGCGCCGCACTACCGCGCCAGATGAACATTACAACCACTTTAATGTTGCCCGCGTAGCCAATGAGTTAAACAACATCGGCGTTAAACCTAATATTGGTGCTCATGGTCAACGAGAAGGATTAGCTGCACATTGGGAAATGTGGATGTTTGCTCAAGGCGGCATGAGTAATATGGAAGTATTAAAAACCGCGACAATCAATCCGGCGACAACCTTTGGTATGGACCATCAACTAGGTTCTATTAAAGTGGGTAAATTGGCTGACTTAATAGTGATTGATGGCGATCCATTAGCCGATATCAGAACGACGGATAAAGTCACTTACACTATGGTTAATGGTAAGCTGTTTAATTCAGAAACCATGAATCAACTCAATGGTGATAAACATAAACGTAAGCCTTTTTTCTTTGAAAAAATCTAACGATTAAATTAATCCAATAAAAAGGGTGTTCCACGTGGAACACCCTTTTTTTATATAAATATCAAAATCAATACTGGCTGTAACAATGACAGTCAGTCGTGTGGTCATTCACCATGCCTACCGCTTGCATAAAAGCATAACAAATTGTTGGGCCAACAAAGTTAAAACCAAGCTTTTTTAACGCTTTAGACATAGCTTCAGATTCTGGTGTTTGCGCAGGAACTTGGCTTGATGAACTGAAGTTGTTTGCTCTCGGTTCACCGCCGACAAAACTCCATAAAAACTTAGAGAAATCATCACCCTGCTCCACAAATGCTAAATAAGCTTTAGCATTTCTGATGATCGAGTTTATTTTAAGACGATTACGTACAATACCTGGTTCAAGCATTAACGCTTCCACTTTAGCTTGATCGTACTGAGCAATAATACTCGGCTCAAAATTAGCAAACAGTTGTTGGTAGTTTTGTTGCTTTTTAAGAATCGTAATCCAAGATAATCCAGCTTGTTGACCATCAAGACAAAGCTTAGTAAAAAGCTGTTTGGCATCAAACTCAGGACGTCCCCATACTGTATCGTGGTAATGCTGATATAAAGGGTCTTCACTTACCCAGCCACATCGGTTAACTTGCATGGTATGGTTCCATTAACGTTTTTAGTAGTACGTTAAAAAATAACCTACATCTGCCTTGCTCTACAAGGTATAATCATTAACATTTTCTATTAATAGCCTGACAGTAGTAGACATGACGACGAAACACGACGTAAAGACATTTCAGGGTTTCATCCTAACCCTTCAGGAATATTGGGCGCAGCAAGGTTGCGCAATTGTTCAACCTCTAGATATGGAAGTTGGCGCTGGTACTTTCCACCCGCAGACGTTCTTACGTTCATTAGGCCCGGAGCCAATGAGCAGTGCATACGTGCAACCGTCTCGCCGTCCTACTGATGGACGTTATGGTGAAAACCCAAACCGCCTGCAACATTACTACCAATTTCAAGTAGTGCTAAAGCCATCTCCAGATAATATTCAAGAGCTATATTTGGGCTCACTTGAAGCACTTGGCATCGACACCAAAGTACATGACATTCGCTTTGTTGAAGATAACTGGGAGTCACCAACATTAGGTGCTTGGGGTTTAGGCTGGGAAATTTGGCTTAATGGTATGGAAGTCACTCAGTTCACCTACTTCCAACAAGTTGGCGGAATTGAATGTAGCCCTGTTACAGGTGAAATCACTTACGGGCTTGAGCGTTTAGCCATGTACATTCAAGAAGTTGATAGCGTATACGATCTTGTTTGGACTGACGGACCACTTGGTCGTGTCACTTATGGTGACATTTTCCATCAGAACGAAGTAGAACAGTCTACCTATAACTTCGAACATGCCGATGTCGATTTTATGTTCACCCTATTCGATCAATGTGAAAAGATGTGCATGCACTTATTATCACTAGAAAAGCCATTACCACTACCTGCTTACGAGCAAGTAATGAAAGCATCACACGCTTTTAACTTACTTGATGCTCGCCATGCTATATCAGTCACTGAACGTCAGCGTTATATCCTTCGCGTTCGTACTATGGCAAAAGGTGTTGCAGAATCTTATTATCAAGCACGTGAAGCTCTTGGCTTCCCAATGTGTAAGTAGAGGTAACGAATGAATTTTGAAAACTTACTCATTGAAGTTGGTACCGAAGAATTACCACCAAAAGCGCTGCGCACGTTAGCTGAATCATTTTTAACGAGCTTTACAGATGAATTAACTAAAGCTGATTTACCTTTTGAGTCTGCAGTTTGGTATGCCGCCCCTCGCCGTTTAGCGATTAATGTGTTGGGTCTTGTATTAGCACAAGCTGATAAAGTCGTTGAAAAACGCGGCCCCGCAATTAGCTCGGCATTTGATGCCGACGGTAACCCAACTAAAGCAGCACAAGGCTGGGCTCGTGGTAACGGTATTACGGTTGAGCAAGCAGAGCGATTAGTCACCGATAAAGGTGAATGGTTAGTCCATCAAGCTAAAGTGGTTGGCGTTGAAACTAAAAGCTTAATAGCTGACATGGCACAACGCGCACTAGATAAATTACCGATCCCTAAACCAATGCGTTGGGGTAACAACAAAACTCAGTTTATTCGCCCGGTTCACACGGTGACTATGCTATTAGGTAGCGAATTAGTTGCAGGTGAATTGCTTGGTATTAAATCTGACCGCATTATTCGTGGCCACCGCTTTATGGGTAAAGCCAGCTTTGAGTTAGATCATGCCGACAATTATTTAGCCGCGCTAAAAGAGCAAGGTAAAGTCCTAGCAGATTATGAATTACGTAAATCGCTAATCAAAGCTGATGCTGAAGCAGCTGCAGCAAAATTAGGTGGTATTGCCGATATTCAAGATGGACTACTTGAAGAAGTGGCTTCACTGGTTGAATGGCCAATAGTGTTAACAGCTAGCTTTGAAGAAAAGTTTTTAAATGTGCCTTCAGAAGCCTTAGTTTACACCATGAAAGGTGATCAAAAATACTTCCCAGTATTTGATAAAGCCGGCAAATTATTGCCTAACTTTATCTTTGTTACTAATATCGAATCTAAAGATCCGCAGCAGATTATTTCAGGCAACGAAAAAGTGGTTCGCCCACGTCTTGCTGATGCGGAGTTTTTCTTTAACACCGATAAAAAGCAAACATTAGCATCTCGTATTGCCAGCTTAGAAACCGTGGTGTTTCAAAAACAATTAGGCACATTGAAAGCGCGTGTTGAACGTATTTCGGAACTTGCAGGTTTCATTGCTACGCAAATGAACAACAACGGTGTTGAAACCAACAATGTAGATGCTAGTCGCGCCGGTTTATTGTCTAAAGCAGACCTTATGACCAACATGGTCATGGAATTTACTGATACTCAAGGCACTATGGGCATGCACTACGCCCGCTTAGATGGCGAAACAGAAGCTGTTGCTATCGCACTTGAAGAGCAGTACAAACCTAAATTCTCGGGTGATACAGTACCAACAGCCAGCGTTTCATGTGCGGTTGCTTTAGCTGAAAAGTTAGATACGCTTGTGGGTATTTTTGGCATTGGCCAAGCACCAAAAGGTGCCGCCGACCCATTTGCACTTCGCCGTGCAGCCATTGGTATTTTGCGCGTTATCGTAGAAAACAAACTGCCACTGGACTTAGTTGAGTTAATTGCTAAAGCACAAGCTTTACATGCGACTAATATCACTAACACTAATACTAGTGAAGATGTACTTGAGTTTCTTCTCGCACGTTTCCGCGCTTGGTACCAAGATAAAGGCATTCAAGTTGACGTTATTTTAGCTGTACTAGCTCGTCGTCCAACCAAACCTGCTGATTTTGACAGTCGTGTTAAAGCTGTATCGCATTTCCGTAGCTTAGAAGCTTCTACAGCGCTAGCAGCTGCAAATAAGCGTGTTTCTAATATACTGGCTAAAGTTGAAGGCGAATTACCCGCAACCATCAATTCAGCTCTATTAACAGAACCAGCAGAAAAAGCGCTAGCTGATAAGCTTGTACAATTACAACCACAGTTAGCCCCGCTGTTTGCTGATGGCGATTACCAACAAGCATTAACGCTATTGGCTGACTTACGCGAAAACGTCGATCAGTTCTTTGAAGATGTGATGGTAATGGCAGATGATGAAGCATTGAAAAATAACCGTTTAGCGTTATTAACCAATCTTCGTGAGCAGTTCTTGCACGTTGCAGACATTTCGTTGCTGCAATAATGTAAATTAGCTGTAGTTGAGATAAAAGCGCCGCAAGGCGCTTTTTTTATGGATTACTTCTTATGACTTACTTTTTATGGCTTAAGAGTATCAGCCACAACGTGGGGCTATAAAAGGTTAAGGCAGACACCTTACCCGCATTGATATCAATTTAAAACTGGATAAGCTTTTGATGCAAAACGATAAAATCTTCTTCACTACACTCAACCTGAGCTAACAACACGGCTAGTGCTGGTTGAGGCAATTTGTCGACTTGCTGCAACATTGAACACTCACTAATAATATTGGCTTTCCAAATAAGCAGTGTCATGCCATCAGTAGGTTTAATATTGGTATTGGCCAATAACGTTAACGGTGTTTCAAAGTGCAGTGGTAATTGCCAACAGCGCGCTAACAGTGCACTTAAGGTCAACGATTTTGTGGTCATCACCTGCTTAAATAGTATTGAATTAGGCTGCTCTCCAGGTTCTGCTTGATAAAAAGCATCCACCAGCATTTTAAAAATCGCAATTTTACCTACATCATGCAGTAAGCCCACTAAAAAAGCGCTGTCTCGTTGCTCGGGGCTCGCTAACTCGCTGGCCAAAAAAGCAACTTGCATAGAATGACGCCAGATTACAGCCCCAAAGCGTCTAAAATAAATAGGCTTTATATCAATTAACTCACGGGCTAAGCTCGCGGTAATAAATTGCCTTAATTGTTGTCGCCCCACTTGTACTAGCGCTTGTTGAATACTGCTAACATCATTCTCAGCTCGTTTAAAAGCAGGCGAATTACATAACTTAAGTACTTCAACACACAACAGAGGGTCTTGTTCAATAAGTTGTATTAGTTCTTGGGTTTCAATACTGTCGTCGGCTAGTTTTTTATCTAGCTCGAGTATTTTGCTGGGCAGCTTTAATACATTTTCCGCAATCGACTGAGGTGAGCTTAATGCCAGTTCAATATTGTGCATCACGCTTCGCTCTAAATTATTCGCTATTCCTGTTGTTGTAGTTTGTTGGTTTGCAAATAATAAACTGTAAAATAAAGCCGACAGATCTAACTGCGATTCAACAGCTTGATGTTGCGTAACCTCTATTGCAGGTACTGGTGCTTTGGATTTGGTTTGCTGACGTTTCTCTGCAGTGCTAATGCCAGTGAATTTGGCCTGCTCATTGCGGTCTCGAACATTAAACAATTTTTTAAAGAAACCAATAACCACTGTAAATAGCCTTATTAAATGTTAAGTAAATACTATTATAACCATAGCACTAAAAACAAAAATGGGTGCCAAAGGCACCCATTTATACACTAAAATTTTGTTATACGTCTAAGTTGGCCACATTAAGCGCGTTAGTTTCGATAAACTCACGACGCGGCTCAACTTGGTCACCCATCAAACATGTAAATAGCTGATCAGCAGCAACCGCATCTTCAATAGTAACGCGTAACATACGACGTGATTCTGGATCCATTGTAGTTTCCCACAATTGTTCAGGGTTCATTTCACCCAATCCTTTATAACGTTGAATATATAGGCCGCGTTTAGCTTCACTGATGGTCCAATCTAACGCTTCTAAGAAGCTTTCAACTTCTTTAACACGTTCGCCACGTTGTACATAACCACCTTCTTCAATCATACCCTCTAATGCAGCACCTAGCTTAGCGATACGCTGATAATCAGATGATGTGAAGAAGTCATAACCAAATAGATAGTTAGTATCAATACCGTGCTTGCGGATTGTCACGCTAGGAGTGTAAACCTTGCGCTCAGGGTCAAGCATTACATTAGCTGTAAAAATAATACCGCTACTTTCACGTTCAACTAGATCTGCAATGAAGCCATTACACCATGCCGTCATTTGCGCTTCGTCACTTAACACTGCAGTAGTCACTTCTGGGTGATACAACATACGGTCAAGTAGGTTAGTTGGGTAGCGTTTTTCTAAGCGCTTAATAATGCGCTCAACTTCACGATACTGCGCCACTAAACGCTCTAATGGCTCACCAGACATACCAAAAGCACCTGGGCTTGGATAAATATTGGTGCCATCGAGTGCTTGAGTGGTTAAATACTCAGTTAATGCTGGCTCATCTTTCAAATACTGTTCTTGCTTACCTTTTTTCACTTTGAAAAGTGGTGGTTGAGCAATATAAATATAGCCACGTTGGATCAATTCTGGCATTTGACGGAAGAAGAAGGTCAACAGCAAAGTACGAATGTGTGAGCCGTCGACGTCAGCATCGGTCATGATGATGATGTTGTGATAACGAGTCTTATCTGGGTTGTATTCATCGCGGCCAATACCACAACCTAATGCAGTAATCAGCGTTGCCACTTCTTGTGAAGATAACATCTTGTCAAAACGCGCTTTTTCTACGTTTAAGATCTTACCTTTTAGTGGAAGAATTGCTTGGTTTTTACGATTACGTCCCTGCTTGGCTGATCCGCCAGCAGAGTCCCCTTCCACTATGTATATTTCAGAAAGACCAGGATCTTTCTCTTGGCAGTCAGCTAACTTACCTGGCAAACCACCTAAATCTAGTGCGCCTTTACGACGAGTCATTTCACGGGCTTTACGCGCCGCTTCACGAGCACGTGCTGCATCAACAATTTTACCCACAATTAATTTGGCATCTGCTGGGTTTTCTAATAGATAATCGTTTAACTGCTCACCCATTGTTTGTTCAACAGCGCTTTTCACTTCACTAGACACAAGTTTGTCTTTAGTTTGCGAGCTAAACTTTGGATCAGGTACTTTTACTGAAATAACGGCAGTTAAGCCTTCGCGCGCGTCGTCACCTGTCGCGTTAGTTTTGCCTTTTTTGTTAAAACCTTCACGTTCCATGTAGTTGTTCAAGTTACGTGTTAAAGCGCCACGGAAACCGGCTAAGTGAGTACCACCATCACGCTGAGGAATATTATTAGTAAAACAGAAAATATTCTCTTGATAACCATCGTTCCACTGCATCGCAACTTCAACGGTGATACCATCTTCGCGCTCATGAGAAAAATGGAAAACATCTTTGTTAATCGGCGTTTTATTACGGTTTAAGTAATCAACAAAAGCACTAATACCGCCTTCATACTTAAAGAACTCATCTTTACCGTCGCGCTCGTCAACTAAACGAATGCCGACACCAGAGTTCAAGAACGATAGTTCACGTACGCGTTTGGCTAAAATTTCAAAATGAAATTCAACATTGGTAAACGTGTCACCACTTGGCCAAAAGCGGAGTTCGGTACCGGTTTTAACCGCATCACCAATTTCTTTGATAGGCGCATCGGGTACACCATGAGTATAGAACTGCTCATAGACTTTACCTGCTCTACGAATGGTTAACTGTAGTTTTTTCGATAACGCATTAACGACCGAAACACCCACACCGTGCAGACCACCAGAGACTTTATAAGAGTTATCATCAAACTTACCGCCAGCATGAAGTACGGTCATAATAACT
The DNA here is from genome assembly GCF_040310165.1 of Shewanella sp. AC91-MNA-CIBAN-0169. Classification (NCBI taxonomy): domain Bacteria; kingdom Pseudomonadati; phylum Pseudomonadota; class Gammaproteobacteria; order Alteromonadales; family Shewanellaceae; genus Shewanella; species Shewanella sp. AC91-MNA-CIBAN-0169. Next base: position 89,568 of record NZ_JBEOPM010000016.1, on the reverse strand, counting down.
TCAGCGGCAGAGATACCCTCTTCTTCATGTATCGAAACAGGAATACCACGACCATCGTCTTTTACTGAGACTGAACCATCTGAATGAATGCTAATGGTGATATCACTACAATGGCCTGCTAAAGCTTCATCGATAGAGTTATCGACCACTTCGAATACCATGTGATGAAGACCTGTGCCATCATCAGTATCACCAATGTACATACCAGGTCTCTTACGGACTGCATCAAGGCCTTTTAATACCTTGATACTCGAAGAATCGTAACTATTCTCTGACATATTTATCTCTCGTTGTTATTCAATAACCGTTACCAACCCTTGTTCCACATGAAACATCCTGTTTGGAGGGCTAGATAACGAATCGACTATTGCTTGCGGTTCGATCGCAGTGACAAAAATTTGTGCACCGGTTTCGGTTAACTGCTGTAGCAATAGCTGCCTATGCTGTGCATCCAACTCCGACGGTAAATCGTCGACTAGATAAATACTGTTTTTATCTAGTTGTTGTTTGAGCAACTTTCCCTGTGCAATACGCAGTGCACAGACTAATAATTTTAATTGTCCACGGGACAACGCATCCTGCGCCGGTAAATTACCCACGCGCAAACGTAAATCTGCTTTGTGGGGGCCGCTGCCCGTATTTCCAGCGGCTAAATCTCTTGAGTATTGGTTTTCAAGTAATTGGGCAAAATCCGTTTTACTGTCCCATCCTCGAGTAAAAGAAACCTTAATATCAATCTGAGGTAAAAACACTCCGATTATACCCTTTAGTAGCACATTTAACGAGTCTACATATTGATTTCGTATATCGGTAACCTGTTCAGCATACCGCACCAACTCCTTATCCCAAAACTGTATTTGGTTATAGGGAGAGTGATTTCTAAGTAATTGGTTTCGTTGCTTTAATACCTTTCTAGTATTCACCCAAGCTTGATAAAAATGTGGGTCAGAATGAAATGCACCCCAATCAATAAATTGACGGCGGGCTTTAGGTCCCTCGAACAACAAAGAAAAACTTTCGGGAGTAATAACTTGAATGGGTAACGTTTCGGCCAGGGTTGATAAACGCTTTACTTTCTCGCCATCAATTTTTACTTCGATCTCACCGCTTCGATGACGACGTAAGCCAATTTTACAATCTCTGTCAGCATCAATTAAATGCGCAAACAAAGTCAGTTTATCGTCATCATGGTTGATCACACGTTGGGATAAATGGCTTCTAAACGAACGGCCCATACCCAAAAAATAAATAGCTTCGAGAATACTGGTTTTGCCACTGCCATTTTGACCGTAAATCAAATTTAAGCCATCACCCGGTTGTAATGATGCTGAGGTAATATTACGAAATGAACCTATGGTAATACGCGATAAACTCATGAAGACCTATTGTGATAACCCAATAAAACGGTAGAAACAAAGAAGGTGCTTTGCAGCACCTTTCATATAGCAATAACACAATAACGCATTACAGACGCATTGGCATCACGACATACATAGAATCTTCTTCTTTGTGGTTCTCAATCAAGGCACTTGAATTGCCATCAATTAAAGTAATTCGTACTTCATCACTGGCTAAGTTATTTAACACATCAAGTAGATAACTGACGTTAAAACCAATTTCTAGCTTGTCAGAGTCATATTCAACATCGATGATCTCTTCAGCTTCTTCTTGTTCAGGATTATTGGCAGTAATTTTCAATAAGCCAGATTCAAGCTGAATACGTACTCCACGGAATTTCTCATTCGAAAGAATAGACGCACGAGTTAACGCTTGTTTTAATTGGTTACGACTGGCGATAACCACCTTATTGCCACCCTTAGGTAACACTCGGCGGTAATCAGGGAAACGGCCATCGACAAGCTTACTGGTAAATACCGCGGAACTGGTAATCGCTCTAATGGCATTATCACCAATGGCAATGGTAATGTCCTGGTCGTCACTGTCGAGCAAGCGCGCCATTTCAACCACCCCTTTACGAGGCACAATCACTTGTTTTTCGGGTAATGAAACATCAAGCGTACGATGACTTAAGGCTAAACGGTGTCCGTCGGTGGCAATAGCACGTAATACATTACCTTCAGTTTCAAATAACAAACCATTGAGGTAGTAACGTACATCTTGGTTAGCCATTGAAAACTGAGTTGAATCAATAATCGACTTCAACACGCCTTGCTTTAAGCTAAATTCGATATCCGCTTGGAATTCTTCAACGTTGGGATAATCTTCGGCGGGTAATGTTGCCAATGAAAAACGGCTGCGACCTGAACGCAATAACCATTTATTATCTTGTTGCTCGACCTTTAATTCGCTCTGCTCTGGTAATGACTTAACAATATCCAGTAACTTTTTAGCCGGAACCGTCGTACGACCGATATCAATGTCACCATGAATAGCCGCTTGGCCCACCAACTCAACCTCTAAATCAGTGCCTGTTAGCTTAAGTGATGACTCACTAACTTCAACTAATAAGTTGGCTAAAATAGGTAAGTTGTGTCTGCGTTCTACCGCGCCGCACACTAGCTGCAACGGCTTTAATAGGGCATCCCTATCAATTGAAAATTTCATCGTGTCAACATTCCCTGAATTAAGAAGACAAAGTTCTAATCAAGTTAGCATAATCTTCTTTAATATCATGACTTTCTTCGCGCAATTGGGCGATTTTACGACAAGCATGTAATACTGTCGTATGGTCACGACCACCAAAAGCATCACCAATTTCCGGTAAACTTTGGTTAGTAAGTTCTTTAGATAGCGCCATCGCCACTTGTCTAGGCCTTGCCACACTGCGAGAACGGCGTTTAGACAGCATATCTGCCATTTTTATTTTGTAGTATTCAGCAACAGTCTTCTGAATATTATCTATAGTGACTAATTTTTCTTGTAGTGCCAAGAGATCTCTTAATGCTTCACGCACAAAGTCGATAGTGATTGGGCGGCCAGTAAAGTTAGCATTAGCAATCACGCGGTTTAGTGCTCCTTCTAATTCACGTACGTTTGAACGTAAACGCTTGGCAATAAAGAATGCCACTTCATCAGGTAGGTTTATTCCGCTCTCTTGTGCTTTACGCATTAAAATCGCTACGCGGGTTTCTAATTCAGGTGGCTCAATAGCAACCGTTAAGCCCCAACCAAAGCGAGATTTTAAGCGATCCTCTACCCCGTCGATCTCTTTCGGATAACGGTCTGAGGTTAAAATAATTTGATGATTACCTTCTAACAATGCATTAAAGGTATGGAAAAACTCTTCTTGTGAACGATCTTTATTGGCAAAAAATTGAATGTCATCAATAAATAGCGCATCAACACTACGGTAATAACGCTTAAATTCTTCGATCGCGTTATTTTGCAGCGCTTTAACCATGTCCTGAACAAAACGCTCAGAATGCATATACACCACTTTGGCATTGGGATTATTTTTAATAATGCCATTACCTACAGCGTGTAAAAGGTGAGTTTTACCTAAACCAGTGCCGCCATATAAAAATAACGGATTATAAGCACCACCAGGATTTTCAGAAACTTGCAATGCAGCAGCTTTACCTAACTGGTTTGATTTACCTTCAACGAAGTTATCAAATTGGTAAGTAGGATTAATATTGCTGCGATGATTAGGGTTAATAATCGGTTCAGCCTGGGTATTAAAGGACGTGGTTCCTACCTGGGCTTTAGTTTGGCGATTAACAGGCTTAGCCGCTACAGGAGCTGGCGCAACCGGACGAGCTGAAGGACGGCTACCAATATCAAAACGTAACTTAGGTGCATTACTGCCCATTTGTTCAGTAAAAAATTGATTAATGATATTGATGTATTTATCGCGTACCCAATCCAGCACAAAACGATTTGGCGCATACAAAACCAAAGTATCACCATCCATTTCAGCCTGTAACGGACGGATCCACATACTGAACTGCTGTGCTGATAACTCGTCTTGCAGTCTGCCGATACATTGTTGCCAAAGTGAAACCGCCACTTATTTATCCCCAAATATCTTTAATCAAAGGAGGTGTATTCTATAGGGAGATCACAATGATCGCTATCCTTTAAAGAAGAATTATCCCCAGCGGGATCATTCTGTGTATATATCTGAGATCAGCGAAGATCAAAATCGATCCATTAATTGCAAGATTCAAGCAAATCCAGCTTTATTAACCGATCCACCTTGATCTATAATAGCATTTCTTTGATCTACTGAAACAACGAAAGATCCACAAGATATAGTGTCTGTACACAGACTTATCCACATCTTCTGGTGCTTAATCGATAGTAGCTTCAAATAAAGATTGGCAGAAATTTGTCATATAAGTACTTTCGTTATTGACGAGGCTACTTAAAGTGATTACAATTCGGCCTCTTTTTTGCCCTTACCTCTAATGTTGGAGATAAGGTAAATTCACTAACAAAGACGGATTGCCATCATGAGTAAACGTACTTTTCAACCTAGCAACCTGAAGCGCAAGCGTTCTCACGGCTTCCGCGCTCGTATGGCTACTGTAGGCGGCCGTAAGGTCCTTGCACGTCGCCGTGCGAAAGGTCGCGCTCGTTTATCTGCGTAAGTAGATAACTAGGTGACTAGCTATACCTTTTCGCGGGAGTTACGTTTGTTAACTCCCGCGCAATTTAAATCTGTATTCTCCAATCCAATCAAAGCATCCTCTGCTGAAATAACTCTGCTCGCAATTCCAAATTCAGAGCAACATCCTCGTTTAGGATTAACTGTGGCCAAACGTTTTGTTAAACGTGCAAACCAACGTAATCGTATTAAACGTGTGATAAGAGATAGTTTTCGTTTACATCAACACGACATCCCAGATATAGATATCGTTGTATTAGTCAGAAATGGCGTGATGGAAATGGAAAATGCAGAACTACACAAATTAATAGAAAAGCTATGGCGCAAACTCAGTCGCCGTTACAATGGCTAGCAACTACGGTTATCCGTGGTTACCAAATTCTTATCAGCCCTTTATTGGGACCGCGGTGTCGGTTCAATCCAACTTGTTCTTATTATGCTATCGAAGCAATAAAAACACATGGAACAGTGAAAGGTAGTTGGTTTGCAATGAAACGCATATTAAAATGTCACCCTTTACATCCCGGCGGTAGTGATCCCGTCCCCCCTAAAAATGACAGGTGTAATAAATAGGCTATGGAATCTCAACGCAATATATTGCTAATCGGTCTGCTGTTTGTCAGCTTTTTAATGTGGCAACAATGGCAAACAGATAAAGCACCAAAACCGGCAACAGCTCAAACTGTTAGCCAAACTAACGCCGCCTCACAACACAGTGCTGACGTTCCAGAAGCAGATATCTCTGGGGAACCAATAGAATTACCTGCAAATAAAAACCTTATTAGCGTTAAAACTGATCAGCTTGATATTAAAATCAGCCCGATTGGTGGTGACATAGTTTATGCCGCATTAGTGGAACATAAACGCGAAATTGACAGTAGTGACCCATTTGTCATTTTAGAACAAAAGAACAATTTCACTTATATCGCCCAAAGCGGACTTATTGGACGTGATGGTATTGATAGTAGTGCCAATGGTCGAGCTGCTTATAGTGTTCAAACCAATTCATATTCTTTAGCTGAGGGTAAAGACACATTAACCGTGCCATTTACTTATACAGCAGACAACGGTGTCACCTACGTAAAAACCTTTACGTTCACCCGTGGTCAATATGATGTCGGCGTAGATTACAGCATCAACAATACTTCGGCTGCACCGTTACAAGTGCAAATGTATGGTCAAATTAAGCAAACGATTAAAGAATCTGAAAGCAGCATGATGATGCCAACCTATCGTGGTGGTGCTTTCTCGGCTCAAGATACTCGTTATGAGAAATATAACTTTGACGATATGGCTGACAAAAATCTTGCTAAAGTAACACAGGGTGGTTGGGCAGCAATGCTACAACATTACTTTGTGTCAGCTTGGGTGCCGCCAGCAACAGATTCAAACACCATTTTCTCAAGTATGAGTGCTGGTGGAATGGCTAATATTGGTTTCCGTGGTGCGGTATATGATATTGCTCCTGGCGCAACTCAAGAAATTAGCTCACAGTTTTATGTTGGCCCTAAAAACCAAAAAGAGCTTTCAGCTATTTCTGAAACCTTAAACTTGGTTGTTGATTACGGTTTCTTATGGTGGTTAGCGATTCCAATCCATTGGTTATTGATGTTCTATCAATCATTTGTGGGCAATTGGGGTGTGGCTATTATTTTGATCACTCTCACCGTCCGTGGTGGTCTATATCCGCTGACTAAAAAGCAATATACCTCTATGGCCAAAATGCGTAATCTACAGCCTAAATTGGCAGAGATGAAAGAACGCTTTGGTGATGACCGTCAAAAGATGGGTCAAGCTATGATGGAGCTGTATAAGAAAGAGAAAGTAAACCCTATGGGCGGTTGCTTACCTATTCTATTACAAATGCCAATCTTCATTGCACTATATTGGGTACTACTAGAAAGCTATGAATTACGCCACGCGCCATTCATGCTTTGGATTAATGATTTATCGGTCCAAGATCCATACTATGTATTGCCATTGTTAATGGGCTTATCAATGTTCTTAATGCAGAAAATGCAACCGGTAGCGCCAACAATGGATCCAATGCAAGTAAAAATGATGCAGTGGATGCCAGTTATCTTTACCGTATTCTTCTTATGGTTCCCAGCAGGTCTAGTACTTTACTGGCTAGTGGGTAACTTAGTTGCAATCACACAGCAGAAAATTATTTATGCTGGCCTTGAGAAAAATGGCATAAAATAAGCCTAAGCTCAATGTTGTATAACTGATTAAAAAGGCGGCTGATTAGCCGCCTTTTCCTTTATCAATTTTATAGGTAATACCGTGACAACAGACACTATTGTGGCACAAGCCACCGCCCCTGGACGAGGTGGCGTAGGCATCATTCGTATTTCTGGTGATTTAGCCACTAATGTCGCGACAGCGATTATTGGCCACATACCCAAAACGCGTTACGCAGAATATTGTGACTTTAACAATGCTGACGGTCAGGTGATTGATCAAGGGATTGCACTATTTTTTAAAGGACCAAATTCATTTACCGGCGAAGATGTCCTAGAACTGCAAGGTCATGGCGGTCAAATAGTACTCGACATGCTAATTAAGCGAGTGATGGAAATAGACGGTATTCGTATTGCTAGACCAGGTGAATTTAGCGAACAAGCCTTTATGAACGATAAACTCGACTTAACTCAAGCAGAAGCGATTGCTGACTTAATTGACGCCACCAGTGAACAAGCAGCAAAAAGTGCCTTGCAATCACTACAAGGTGAATTCTCAAAAGAAGTTCATGAGCTTGTCGACCAAGTCACCAACCTGCGTTTATATGTAGAAGCCGCGATTGATTTCCCCGATGAGGAAGTCGACTTTCTATCCGATGGTAAAATTGCCAACGCCTTATATAAAATCATCGATAAGCTAGACACAGTGCAAGCCAGCGCCAAACAAGGTTCAATCATCCGTGAAGGAATGAAAGTTGTGATTGCCGGCCGTCCTAATGCTGGTAAATCAAGCTTACTCAATGCATTAGCCGGTAAAGAATCGGCAATTGTGACTGAAATAGCAGGCACAACTCGTGACGTATTGCGGGAACATATCCACTTAGACGGTATGCCACTGCACATTATCGATACGGCTGGGTTACGAGACACTCTAGACACTGTTGAACAAATCGGCATAGAACGCGCATGGGCAGAAATAGCCAGTGCCGATAGAGTCTTGTTTATGGTCGATGGCACCACAACTGACGCCATAGATCCGCACGAAATTTGGCCTGACTTTATCGACCGTCTACCAGTAAAGCTGGGAGTGACAGTGATACGTAATAAAGCTGACCTAACCGGTGAAACCTTAAATAACACCGAAGAGCAAGGTTACAGCGTTTATAGGATATCAGCTAAAACAGGTTTAGGGGTTGATGAGTTAAAGCAACACCTCAAATCATTAATGGGTTACCAAAGTAACTTAGAAGGTGGTTTTATTGCCCGCCGCCGCCATTTAGAAGCACTCGATCTTGCTGCAAATCACTTACAACTGGGTAAAGAACAACTTGAAGTGTATTTAGCTGGAGAGTTACTGGCAGAAGAACTGCGCATGACACAAATGGCCTTATCTGAGATCACCGGTAAATTCACCTCAGATGATTTATTGGGCAAGATTTTTGGCTCATTCTGTATTGGTAAATAGTGTATCGGTAAATAGGTGTAAATTGATGAAACTCGCCAATCACGTCGTGATACTCGACTTTGAAACCACAGGATTATCACCAGATAACGGTGACCGAGCCATAGAAATTGGTGCGGTTAAGTTAGTTAATGGTCAAATAGTCGATACTTTTCAGGAATTGATTAATCCTGGTCGGCGAGTCAATAGTTTTATTGAGCAATACACCGGTATTAGTAACGATATGCTTAAACATGCCCCTGCGTCCAAACAAGTCATGGGGCAGTTTGCTAAGTTTATTGATGGTTTTAATTTGGTGGCACACAATGCCAGCTTTGATAAAAAGTTTCTCGATGCTGAGTTTAGCCATAGCAAACTGTATTACACTGGTCAGTTTGCTTGCTCGTTATTATTATCAAGGCGGATAAGCCAAGATGCCCCCAACCATAAGCTTGGCACGCTTGTAGATCATCACCAGTTACCTAACGATGGTGTGTTTCACCGCGCTTTAGCCGATGCCACCATGACCAGCCATTTATGGTTACATCAAATAGATCTATTACAACTACAGCTGCCCAAGCAAGCTATTACCATTGATATGATCAATAAAATATCCAGCCTACCAAAAGCTCAAATTGCGCGTTATTTGCGAACGATGAGCTAGTTACAACTCTTGCGATAACTTATCGACCAGCAATCTCACTTTGGGTGATAAATGGCGATTATGCGGATACAAAGCCCAAATACCTTCTTTAGGTTGTTGAAAAGGTGCCAGCAATACCACTAACTCCCCTTCAGTAATAGCATCATTGACGTAATATCCCGGTAACTGCACAATCCCCAAACCACAAATAGCCGCATTTAATAAACTTAAACCACTACTACAGGCTAAAGATCCATGCACTTTTACCGCCTTGGGTTTACCTTGCTCAACAAAATGCCAATGAGACTGACTGCCGATTAAACAATTATGCTGACTTAACTCCGATAACGCATAAGGCGTACCGTATTTAGCGATATAACTCGGGGCTGCGCACACATATTGGCTGCGACTCGTAAGCCGCTTTGCCATCATAGTAGAATTAGTTAACCGCCCTAACCTAATAGCCAAATCATAACCACCATCCACTAAGTCAAGTTGCTGATTAGTCAGCTCACAAATCACTTCAATATCAGGATATTGCTGCATAAAATCAATCACTATCGGCATGATAAACTTTTCACCGTAAGTCACTGGTGCAGTAATTCTAATCAGTCCTTGTGGCTTATCTTTTAAGCTTGAAATAGCACGTTCTGCTTCATCAAGACTGTTTAATACTTGGCGACAATGCTGATAATAAACCGTACCTTCTTCGGTTAACGATACTTTGCGGGTGGTGCGATAAAATAATTTGGTGTTTAAACGGTTTTCAAGCTGACTAATCTGTCGACTCACTTGCGCGGTAGAAATACTCAAACGCTTGCCAGCCACTGTAAAACTGTCAGTTTCGGCCACAGCCACAAATTCAAAAATGCCTTCCCACTTCATCATTATTACATTCTCGTAAAAGTCATTTGCAAAATAAGCTAATTATCATTCTATGATAAACAAATACAATGGCTAAATACACTACACTGTAGTAAAACCACTTAACCATGTTGACCATGGTCGTTAATGTTAAGGAAATCATTTATGTCAGTACAATTTATTAAATCCAAAGCCGCTATTGCTTGGGGACCTGGCCAACCACTATCGGTAGAAGAAGTCGACGTAATGTACCCAAAAGCGGGTGAAGTCATGGTACGTATTGTGGCATCTGGCGTTTGTCATACCGATGCTTTCACGCTTTCAGGTGATGATCCTGAAGGGGTATTCCCGGCGATTCTTGGTCATGAAGGCGGCGGTATTGTTCACATGGTCGGTGAAGGCGTTACTAGCGTACAAGTCGGCGATCATGTTATTCCGTTATACACAGCAGAATGTGGAGTATGTAAATTCTGTACTTCTGGTAAAACCAACCTTTGCAGCGCAGTGCGTGAAACTCAAGGTAAAGGGTTAATGCCAGACGGCACCACGCGTTTCTTTAAAGATGGTGAGCCAATTTTTCACTACATGGGTTGTTCAACATTTTCTGAGTACACTGTATTACCGGAAATATCATTAGCAAAAGTCAGTAAAGATGCGCCATTAGAAGAAGTATGTCTATTAGGCTGTGGTGTGACTACCGGTATGGGCGCTGTCTTGAAAACAGCTAAAGTTCAAAAAGGTGATACTGTCGCTATTTTTGGTTTAGGCGGTATTGGTCTATCGGCAATTATTGGTGCCACCATGGCTGGCGCCAGCCGAATTATTGGTATTGACCTTAACGAATCAAAATTCGAACTTGCCAAAAAATTAGGGGCAACAGACTGCATTAACCCTAAAAACTTTGATAAGCCGATTCAAGAAGTGATTGTAGAAATGACCGACGGTGGTGTCGATTTCTCATTTGAATGTATTGGTAACGTCAATGTAATGCGCAGTGCATTAGAATGCTGTCATAAAGGTTGGGGCGAGTCCGTCATTATTGGTGTAGCAGGTGCAGGCCAAGAAATATCAACCCGTCCATTCCAATTAGTTACTGGTCGCGTATGGCGTGGCAGTGCATTTGGTGGCGTTAAAGGACGCAGTGAATTACCTGGTATTGTTGAGCAATACCTAGCTGGCGAATTTAAACTTGACCACTTTATAACTCACACCATGGGTATTGACGGCATTAATGATGCATTTGATTTAATGCACAAAGGTGAAAGTATTCGCAGCGTGATCCACTTTGCCAAGTAACACTTAATTTATCATGACAGATGCAGTTAAGTGTAAAACGACTTAACTGCGGTTTGACAAATAAGGACACATCATGACCATTGAAAGTATCAGCAGTACCAAAGCATTTGGTGGTTGGCATAAACAATACAGTCATCAATCAAGTACGCTTAATTGCACCATACGGTTTGCTATTTACTTACCGCCACAAGCCGAAAGCCAAAAAGTGCCGGTTTTATATTGGTTGTCAGGGCTCACTTGTACTGATGAAAACTTTATGCAAAAAGCAGGTGCACAACGCATAGCAGCAGAGTTAGGCATGGCTATTGTCGCACCCGATACCAGCCCTCGAGGTGAAGGTGTTGCAGATGATACCGACGGCGCTTATGACTTTGGTTTAGGTGCAGGCTTTTATCTAAACGCCACCAAACCACCATTTAGTCAGCATTACCAAATGTATGATTATGTGGTAAACGAATTGCCAGCACTGATTGAAGCCCATTTCCCAGTAACAGAGCAACGCAGTATTAGCGGCCACTCAATGGGTGGACATGGCGCGTTAACCATAGGATTAAAAAATCCGCACAGATATAACAGCCTGTCAGCATTTAGTCCTATTTGTCACCCAATGGACTGCCCATGGGGCATCAAAGCATTCCGTGGTTATTTAGGTGATGATCAGCAGCAATGGCAACAATACGATAGCTGCGAGTTAATGGCCAATAGCCAACAATTTGTGCCCACGCTGGTGGATCAAGGCAGTAATGACAACTTTTTAGACGAGCAGTTAAAACCACAAGCCTTAGTTCAAGTAGCTAAAGACAAAGGTTATCCGCTTGAACTAAGAATGCAGCCAGGTTATGACCACAGCTATTATTTTATCGCAACGTTTATTGAAGACCATCTGCGTTTTCATGCTAAACACTTAGCACTTAAATAAAATACAATATTTGATAGTTGTAATGAATCAATAAAAATGAAAACGAGCCATTTTGGCTCGTTTTTTTATACATTACAGTTAACGATTAGCATCTAACCGAGAGAAATAATCTTTTGCTGCAGCCCTAACTTTAGGAGCTAACAATAAAGCAGACGTCATCGTCGGTATCGCCATCAATGCATAAGCAGCATCAATAATATTCACAATTTCTTGCAAGCTGGCTGTCGCAGCAAACAAAATAGCTAATAAATAAAAGTACTGATAAAAACGAATACGTTTACGACCAAATAAAAAGGCAAAACATTGGCCACCATAGAATGCTTGAGTAAAAATGGTGCTAATACTAAAAAACACCACACATAAAATAAGCAAATATGGTCCAATACCTGGCATCGTAATTTCAAATGCCTGCGCCGATAAATTTACCCCTTCAGCATCAGTACCTTGCCACACACCCGAGATTAAAATAATCATCGCTGTTGCAGTGCAGACTAATAATGTATCAATAGCAGGGCCTAACATGGCCACTAAACCTTCTTTTACTGGTTCATTAGTTTTGGCACTGCCATGAGCCATAACCTCTGTACCAATTCCGGCCTCATTCGAAAATGCCGCTCGGCGAATACCAATTAACATTGTCCCTAAAATTCCGCCGCCAACCGAATTTAACGAAAATGCTTCAGTGAAAATAAGACTAAAATAGCCAGGTACTTGCTCAATATTTGACACAATCACATAAGCAGCACAACTCATGTAAATTAAGATCATCATCGGCACAACTTTAGATGCTACGGTCGCAATACGCTTAATTCCACCAAGAATAACGCTTGCCACTATCACCATAACAACGATCCCTAAACTCAAATCAAGCCAAAAAGTCGATTGATCCGCCGGAAAATGACCCGGTTTAACAAATAACCACTCTCGGATTATCTGTACTAATTGATTTGAGTTAAACAGCGGGAAATTACCAATTAAGCCAACAACACAGAAAAATACCGCTAAAAAATGCCATTTTTTAGTTAACCCTTGAGTAATAATGTACATAGGGCCACCCTGTACATCACCATTTTCATCTTTACCACGATACATAATAGCCAAAGTACATGTAAAAAACTTGGTCGCCATACCAACAATAGCGCTGATCCACATCCAGAAAATAGCTCCCGGACCACCGACCATAATAGCCACAGCAACACTACCAATATTTCCCATTCCCACGGTACCGGCCATAGCACTGGATAACGCCCCAGCATGGCTGATATGCCCTTCGGCGCCATCATCAGGATATTTACCTCTCACGACATTAATAGCGTGACCTATGTACCTAAAAGGCACAAAACGAGAATAAATAAGGAAGAATAAGCCACCGCCAACGAGTAAAATAAGCATGTGAGGACCCCATGCAAGGTCAGCTAGCTGTTTAGTAATATCAGCAAGATTCATTAAAACCTGTTGTTTTATTGTTAAATAGTAATTAAGAAAATACTGATATTACTCGCACAGCGCAATGAAAAATAAGCGTAAAATAGATGAATAAATTTAATAATTCGGAGTCAAGATGGCAAAAGTAGCATTATTAGTAGGCACAACATTAGGCGGTTCAGAATATGTTGCCGATGAATTGGCAGCTCAACTTGATGAGTTAAACCATCAAACAAAGGTATTTATTGAGCCTAATATAGATGAATTAGCAGATTTTCCAGTGTGGATCCTTGTATGTTCTACTCATGGAGCAGGCGATCTTCCCGACAACATAGTGCCATTTCATAAGCAATTAATGATCGAAATGCCCGATCTTAACCATATAAAGTTCGCTTTATGTGCAATTGGTGACTCTAGTTACGATACTTTCTGCCAAGGGCCAGAAAAAATAACCGCACTACTTTTGCAAAATGGATCTAAAGCCATTGTGGATAAGATCCAAATAGATGTGCAACGAGACCCAATACCAGAAGAACCTGCTCTAGCGTGGTTATTGCAATGGCAACATCTTATCTAAGCATATAGATATCCGATCATTGTCTGCATAAATCGTGATCAACTCACAGATTAGATCATACTTATCCACAATATATTACTTATAAGTATAAGTTTGTGGATAAGCTATTATTTTTAGCGATCATAACTCTGTACTATTCACAGTCCGATCTGCTCAATGATCACCCTTGTGGATAACTACCCGATCTATCCCCATGTTATCTTGAGTTTGATCGCGATCAGATCACAGGTTAGTTTTAACTTTACCGTATGATTTTAAACAGAAATAAAAGTTATCAACAGAAAAGTCCGATCCTAATAATAAACATAATAAAAAGATCTATATAAAGATCTTAAGATCTATTAAGCAAACCGCATCTTGATCAATCAATGAAAAATGATCGTTCACGTTCAGACGAGCAAGTGCTAAAATGATCCAATCGAAAAAAGAATAAATTCGAATTTAACTTTCTTAGCTATCAAAGGTCAGATAATGCATTTTCATGAACGGTTTGATGTAATTGTTGTTGGTGGTGGTCATGCCGGAACTGAAGCAGCACTTGCAGCTGCAAGAATGGGCTCAAAAACATTATTGTTGACCCATAACATCGACACACTTGGCCAAATGTCTTGTAATCCTGCAATAGGCGGGATTGGTAAAGGCCACTTGGTAAAAGAAATTGACGCCTTAGGTGGAGCAATGGCAACCGCCACTGACTTTGCAGGTATTCAATTTAGAACATTAAATTCAAGCAAAGGTCCTGCTGTTCGTGCAACACGTGCCCAGGCAGACAGAGCGCTGTATCGTCAAAAAATCCAACATATATTACAAAACCAACCTAATTTACGTATATTCCAACAGGCTGTTGATGACCTAGTTGTTGAAAGCGATAAAGTTGTTGGTGTAGTAACACAAATGGGTTTAGCTTTTGAAGCACCAGCAATTGTGTTAACAACCGGTACATTCTTAAGTGGTAAAATCCATATTGGTATGCAGAATTACAGTGGTGGTCGCGCAGGTGATCCACCGGCAATTGCATTAGCGAATAGATTACGTGAATTAAATATCCGTGTTGGCCGTTTAAAAACTGGGACACCACCACGTATCGATGCTAATACCATTGATTTTACACAAATGACTGAGCAAAAAGGTGACACACCACTGCCAGTAATGTCATTTGTTGGTAATGTTAGTCAGCATCCAAGACAAGTTTCATGTTTTATCACTCATACCAATGAGAAAACCCACGACATTATTCGGGGAGGACTTGATCGTAGCCCTATGTATTCAGGTGTTATAGAAGGGATTGGACCGCGTTATTGTCCGTCTATCGAAGACAAGATCCACCGTTTTGCAGATAAATCATCACATCAGATATTTATTGAGCCTGAAGGCCTAAGCACTAATGAAATTTATCCAAACGGTATCTCAACCAGTTTACCGTTTGACGTACAGTTAAATTTAGTCCGTTCAATTAAAGGCATGGAAAACGCTGAAATTATGCGTCCTGGCTATGCTATTGAATATGATTACTTTGATCCACGTGATCTTAAAAACTCATTAGAAACTAAAGCCATCGAAGGACTTTATTTCGCTGGTCAAATTAACGGTACTACTGGTTATGAAGAGGCCGGAGCTCAAGGTTTACTTGCTGGAATGAATGCATCACTGCAAGTTCAAGGCAAAGCAGCTTGGTGTCCTCGTCGTGATGAAGCTTATTTAGGTGTTTTAGTTGACGATTTATCAACCTTAGGTACAAAAGAACCATACCGCATGTTTACCAGCCGTGCGGAATATCGTTTATTACTTCGTGAAGATAATGCCGATTTACGTTTGACTGAAAAAGGCCGTGAATTAGGCTTAGTTGATGATAAGCGATGGGAATCATTTATTGCCAAAAGAGAATCGATCGAATTAGAACTTCAGCGCTTGCGCAGCCAATGGGTTCACCCAAATTCAGCTTTATTAGGGGTACTTAATCCACAATTAAACACCCCTATTTCACGTGAAGCATCATTTGAAGACTTGCTACGCCGTCCTGAAATGGATTATGCAAAGCTTATGTCATTAGAGGGTTTTGGTCCTGGACTTGAAGATCAACAAGCAGCTGAACAAGTACAAATTCAAGTTAAGTACTCTGGTTACATTCAGCGTCAGCAAGATGAAATTGATAAAGCGATCCGTCATGAAAACTCATTATTGCCACTTGATCTGGATTATCAAGAAGTGCCTGGTTTATCAAATGAAGTGATCGCAAAACTCAATAATCATAAACCTGACACAGTTGGACAAGCATCACGGATCTCAGGCATTACTCCTGCAGCGATCTCAATTTTGCTAGTACATTTGAAAAAACGAGGATTATTGCGAAAAATCGCATAAATATAGTTATTTTTTCAACTCAATACCACAAGGGAAGCCATAAGGCTTCCCTTAGTGCTTTTACGGCTTCATAATAACTGCCGTCTTTATCATGCAACCTACGAGGCTTTCTGTGTTATCTGCCCAACTTAAAACCTATTTAGCTGAAATGAATATGTCGGCCACTGAATTACAACAAAAACAATTAATAGGTTTTGTTGAAATGCTTGATAAATGGAATAAGGCTTATAATCTCACCGCCGTTCGTGATCCTGAGCAAATGTTAATCCGTCATGTTATGGACAGTTTAACCGTTTCTCCTTATCTTGAAGGACAACGTTTTATCGATGTGGGAACTGGCCCTGGTTTACCCGGGATCCCATTAGCGATTATGAATCCAGATAAGCAGTTTGTGTTGTTAGACAGTTTAGGTAAACGGATCCGTTTTCAAAAACAGGTTCAATTTGAATTAAAAATTAATAATATTACCTCGGTAGAAAGCCGTGTTGAAGCTTATAACCCAGAGATTAAATTTGATGGTGTGTTAAGTCGAGCATTTGCATCTATTCAAGATATGCTCAGTTGGTGTCATCATTTACCGACTGAGAAAGGCACTTTTTATGCGTTAAAAGGCCAGTTAAATCAGCAAGAATTACAAGATATGCCAACAGGATTTTTGTTGGTAGAAACCATTGTATTGCATGTACCAACGTTAGATGAACAGCGACATTTATTAAAAATTGCTAAGCAATAACTCGCATTTCTTTCGCTAATTAAGCTAACCGGACATCAATAACTTTAAGACAGGATGACATTGTGGGTAAAATCATTGCCGTAGCCAACCAGAAAGGTGGCGTTGGAAAAACAACAACTTGCGTTAATTTAGCCGCATCACTTGCCGCCACAAAGCGTAAAGTGTTGTTGATCGATTTAGATCCTCAAGGTAATGCGACTATGGGCAGTGGTGTCGATAAATATGAAGTCGATAACACCGCTTATGAATTATTAGTCGAAGAAAAACCCTTTGCCGAAATAGTCATTAAAAATACCATAGGTAAATATGATTTGATCGCGGGTAATGGTGATGTCACTGCTGCTGAAATTAAATTAATGGAATTTTATGCGCGTGAGATCCGTTTACGCAACGCATTAGCACCGATCAAAGATGATTATGACTTTATCTTTATTGACTGCCCGCCATCACTCAATATGTTAACTGTAAATGCCATGTCGGCTGCTGATTCTGTACTCGTGCCAATGCAATGCGAATATTATGCCTTAGAAGGCTTAACGGCGTTAATTGACACTATTACAAAGTTAGGCGCCATGGTTAACCCTACATTAAGCATAGAAGGCATTTTGCGGACTATGTATGATCCGCGAAATCGTTTATCTAATGATGTATCTGATCAACTCAAACAGCATTTTGGTGAGAAAGTGTATCGCACTGTGATACCGCGAAATGTTCGTTTAGCTGAAGCACCTAGTTTTGGTGCACCTGCCATGTATTACGACAAATCAAGTGCCGGAGCTAAAGCCTATTTAGCCCTGGCAGGTGAAATAATCCGTCGTGCAGAACAGCAAACTCAACCCAAACAAGCGTAGGATACAAAAATGACCATAAAAAAACGCGGTTTAGGTAAAGGCTTGGATGCCTTATTAAGCCACAGTAATACTGCTAGTCGTAAAAATGATCAAGTAGAAGAGCAGCAATCTGCAACGTTAAATGACTTACTACACCTTGATCTTGATTTATTACAACCAGGTAAATATCAACCACGTAAAGATATGTCGCCAGAAGCACTAGAAGAGCTAGCTGAATCAATTCGTGCTCAAGGTGTTATACAACCTATTATTATTCGTAAAATATCTGCAACTAATTATGAAATTATTGCCGGTGAACGTCGTTGGCGTGCAGCTCAACTAGCCAAACTTGATAAAGTACCGTGTATTGTAAAGCAAGTAGCTGATGATGCTGCGGTCGCTATCGCGCTAATTGAGAATATTCAACGTGAAGATTTAAATGCAATGGAAGAAGCCATTGCCTTGCAACGATTATTAGAAGAATTTGAATTAACTCATCAACAAGTGGCTGATGCAGTTGGTAAATCCCGTGTTAGTGTGTCTAATTTATTGCGTTTAAATAGCCTTAATGAGCCTGTTAAACGTTTGTTGGAAAATGGTGATATCGACATGGGCCACGCGCGGGCTTTATTGGCGGTAGAAGGCGATGAACAGACTAATTTAGCTCGATTAGTGGCCTCAAAAGAAATGACTGTTCGAGAAACTGAACGATTAGTTAATAAAGCCCTAAATCCGGCTAAAGACGCCGAAACACCAGCTAAAGATCATGATGTTAGTCGTTTAGAACAAGAGTTAATTGAAAGACTCGGTGCCAAGGTTGCAATCAATCATGGTAGTAAAGGTAAAGGCAACATTGTAATAAATTACCAGAATCTAGCTGAATTAGACGGAATTTTAAGTAAAATCCGCTGAAATGTGCAACAAACCAATTTCATTAGTAAGTTTGTGACATAGCTCTAATTTTAGTTTTTGATTATTTAGCGCTGAATCGTGCGTAAAATCGTTGTTTTACTATCATCAAAGTTGCAAACAAAGCGCGAAAAGGTATACTTTGCAGGCTTTTTGAATCTTAAGGCTAGTTTAATATATTAAATTTAACATTAGGACCGCGAAAGGCAATAATGCGGAGATATGAAGTTGGGTAATGTTTTAGCGCGTCGTGGCAGGTTAGCAGCCTATAAATTAGTGCTGGTACAAGCGACAGTCGCGTGTATTATTTCAACACTATTTTTCGTTATGTGGGGAGCACAGTATGGCCTATCTGCGCTAGCAGGTGGCGTAATTGCTGTACTTCCTAATTTTGTATTCGCAACCCTAGCTTTCTCACATAGTGGGGCAAGCTCTGCAGCAAAAGTGATTAAAAGCTTTTACTGGGGGGAAGCGGTAAAGATGCTATTAACCATTGCATTATTTTCGTTAGTGTTTATCAATATAAAAGTTGGATTTATGCCGCTTTTTACCTGTTACTCATTAGTGTTAGTTGTACATTGGATAGCACCTTTATATTTCAAGCAAAGTTAAGTGGGATGAATCATGTCTGCAACTGGTGAAGAAATGACACAGCAGAGCTATATCCAACATCACCTTACCAATCTAACAGTTGGTGAAGGATTTTGGACTTGGAACATTGATTCGTTGCTCTTTTCGGTTGGGCTTGGAATGTTGTTCTTATGGCTGTTTTACCGTGCCGGCAAAAAAGCGACCACAGGCGTTCCTGGCAAATTTCAATGTTTTGTCGAGATGATTGTTGAGTTCGTTGATAGCAGTGTGAAAGAAACTTTTCACGGCCGCAATCCTGTTATTGCGCCTTTAGCTCTGACAATTTTCGTCTGGATTTTCATGATGAACTTCATGGATATGATCCCAGTCGATTGGTTACCTTCACTGGCTTTATTAGCTGGTGTTCCATACCTAAAAGTTGTCCCGACTACAGACGTTAACATTACCTTCAGCTTAGCTCTTGGTGTGTTTGTGCTGATTATTTATTACAGCATTAAAGTCAAAGGTGTTTCAGGTTTTGTTAAAGAACTAACATTTCAGCCTTTTAACCATTGGGCAATGATACCCGTCAACTTATTATTAGAAACAGTAACTTTAGTTGCGAAGCCGATTTCATTGGCTCTACGACTATTTGGTAACTTGTACGCTGGTGAGTTGATATTTATCCTTATTGCATTGATGTACGGTTCTAACGTGGCGTTATCTGCTCTAGGTGTAGGATTACAACTAGGTTGGTTAATTTTCCATATTTTAGTTATTACTTTACAAGCATTTATTTTCATGATGTTGACCATTGTTTATTTAAGCATGGCGCATGAAGATCACTAAGGGTAACCGAAAATTTTTTTGACCTAAATCATTAATAACAACGATTTAGAATATTGGAGATAGATATGGAAACTGTATTAGGAATGACGGCAATTGCTGTTGCTCTACTCATTGGTATGGGTGCATTAGGAACAGCTATTGGTTTCGGCCTTTTAGGTGGAAAGTTTTTAGAAGGTGCAGCTCGTCAGCCAGAAATGGCGCCTATGTTACAAGTTAAAATGTTCATCGTAGCGGGTCTTCTAGATGCCGTAACTATGATTGGTGTAGGTATTGCGCTATTTATGCTATTTACTAACCCATTGGGTGCAATGCTTTAACTAACGCTTCTGTCTTTAATCTAACTAGGAGGCTGTTGTGAATTTCAACGCTACCCTATTCGGTCAGACGGTTGCCTTTATTCTCTTCGTGTGGTTTTGCATGAAGTTTGTATGGCCTCCGTTGATGAATGCCATCGAAGAACGCCAGAAGAAAATTGCTGATGGTCTGGCTGATGCCGGCCGTGCAGCAAAAGATCTAGAGTTAGCACAAATTAAAGCTACTGAGCAACTAAAAGAAGCAAAAGTAACTGCCAACGAAATTATTGAGCAAGCTAATAAGCGTAAGGCTCAAATCGTTGAAGAAGCTAAAGTTGAAGCGCAAACTGAGCGAGCTAAAATTATCGCTCAGGGTCAAGCAGAAATTGAAAACGAACGTAATCGCGTGAAAGATGATTTGCGTAAGCAAGTTGCTCTACTAGCTATCGCTGGTGCAGAGAAAATTCTTGAACGCGTGATAGATCCAGAAGCCCACAGTGACATAGTTAATAAACTTGTTGCTGAAATTTGATTAAGGGAGTTGAGTTATGGCTGAATTAAGCACCATCGCTCGCCCTTACGCAAAGGCAGCTTTTGATTTTGCTGTTGAGCATAAAGCAGTAGAAAGTTGGACAGAAATGTTAACTTTCGCTTCATTGGTAAGTGAAAACGAATCAATAAAGCCACTGCTTAATGGTACTCTCGCGAGTACACAACTTGCCTCACTTTTTATAAAAGTATGCGGTGAGCAAGTCAATGAGCAAGGTCAAAACCTGATAAAGGTAATGGCTGAAAACGGTCGTTTAGGGATACTGTCAACAGTATCGCTACTTTTTGCTGAATACCGTAATGAGTGGGCAAAAGAAGTTGAAGCCGATGTGGTTTCTGCTACTGAGCTAAGCTCTGAGCAACAGCAGCAAATTAGTGTTTCTTTAGAGAAACGTCTCGCACGCAAAGTTAAGCTGAATTGCAGCATCGACGCATCGCTTATTGGCGGTGTAATTATTAAATCAGGCGACCTAGTCATTGATGGCTCGGTAAGCGGTAAGTTATCGCGTTTGTCTGAAAAGCTGCAGTCGTAATTGGGAGTTTGAGCATGCAACTGAATTCCACTGAAATCAGCGATCTGATTAAGCAGCGGATCCAGCAGTTCGACGTCGTTAGTGAAGCTCGCAACGAAGGTACAATCGTTGCAGTAAGTGACGGCATCATTCGCATTAACGGCCTAGCCGATGTAATGCAAGGTGAAATGATCGAACTGCCTGGTGGCTGTTTTGCAATCGCGTTGAATTTAGAACGTGATTCTGTCGGCGCCGTAGTAATGGGGCCTTATGCTAATTTAGCAGAAGGCGATAAAGTAAGAACCACTGGTCGTATTCTTGAAGTACCGGTGGGTCGTGGTCTACTTGGCCGCGTTGTTAACACTCTAGGTGAGCCTATTGACGGAAAAGGACCTATCGACAACGATGGTTTCTCTCCTGTTGAAGTGATTGCCCCAGGTGTTATTGAACGTAAGTCAGTATCACAACCAATTCAAACTGGTTATAAAGCCGTTGATGCCATGATCCCTATTGGTCGTGGTCAACGTGAATTGATTATTGGTGACCGTCAGACTGGTAAAACAGCGATGGCAATCGATGCAATTATCAACCAGAAAGAGTCAGGCATTAAGTGTGTCTATGTAGCTATTGGTCAGAAAGCTTCTACCATCGCTAACGTAGTACGCAAGCTTGAAGAACATGGTGCATTAGCTAACACTATTGTTGTTGTTGCCTCAGCTTCTGAAGCTGCCGCACTACAATATTTAGCGCCATATTCTGGTTGTTCTATGGGTGAATACTTCCGTGACCGCGGTGAAGATTCTTTAATCGTATATGATGATTTGTCTAAGCAAGCAGTTGCTTATCGTCAAATTTCACTACTATTAAAGCGTCCACCAGGACGTGAAGCATACCCAGGTGATGTTTTTTATCTACACTCTCGTTTATTAGAGCGTGCTTCACGCGTAAACGTGAATTATGTAGAAAAGTTCACTAAAGGTGCAGTAACAGGTAAAACCGGTTCGTTAACCGCTTTGCCTATTATTGAAACCCAAGCTGGTGATGTATCAGCGTTCGTACCGACTAACGTAATTTCTATTACAGATGGTCAAATCTTCCTTGAGACTGATTTGTTTAACTCTGGACTACGTCCAGCAGTTAACCCAGGTATTTCAGTTTCTCGTGTTGGTGGTGCTGCGCAGACTAAAATCATCAAGAAACTGTCTGGCGGTATTCGTACTGCACTTGCACAGTATCGAGAGCTTGCTGCGTTCTCACAGTTTGCGTCTGATTTAGATGATGCAACTCGTGCTCAACTTGAGCATGGTGAGCGTGTAACCGAATTAATGAAGCAAAAGCAATATGCTCCTATGAGCGTTGCTGCCCAGTCTGTGTCTATTTTCGCAGCTGAAAAAGGCTACCTTAAAGGTGTTGCTTTAAATGAAATCGGTCGCTTCGAGGCCTCTCTGCTTTCATACATGAACAGTCAACATGCTGACCTAATGAACACCATCAATGCTACTGGCGATTATAACGCTGATATCGAAGGTGAGTTAAAGGCAGGCATGGACAAGTTCATTGAAACCCAAACCTGGTAATAATGAACACGGGGTGTCATTAGGCACCTCAGGTCCCAGATTGGAGAGTAGAGATGGCCAGCGCTAAAGAGATTAAAACCAAGATCGCGAGTGTTAAAAATACTCAGAAGATCACTTCCGCTATGGAAATGGTTGCCGCCAGCAAAATGCGCAGAGCGCAGGAACGCATGGCAGCTAGCCGTCCATATGCAGAAAATATGCGTAAGGTGATCGGTCACGTAGCGCAAGGTACTCTCGAGTATAAACACCCCTATTTAGAGGTGAGAGATGCCAAGCGGGTTGGTTACATTGTTGTAGCAACCGACCGTGGCCTTTGTGGTGGTTTGAACGTCAACCTCTTTAAAAAGGTTGTGTCAGACGTTAAAAAATGGAAAGAACAAGGTGCAGACGTTGAGTTTTGCCCAATTGGTGCCCGTTCTGTTCAGTTTTTTAAAAGCTTTGGTGGTGAAGTTTCCGCCCATGCATCAGGTTTAGGCGATGCGCCAAAACTTGTTGATTTGATTGGCACAGTACGTGTCATGTTAAAAGCTTACAACGAAGGTAAATTGGATCGTCTGTACATTGTGTTTAACAAGTTTGTTAATACAATGACCCAGACTCCGGTGATCGAACAGCTGCTACCTTTACCTAAGTCAGATGAAGAAGTAGCTAGTTATCCTTGGGATTATATTTACGAGCCAGATCCAAAAGAAGTTTTAGATCTATTGTTAACTCGTTATGTAGAGTCTCAAGTATATCAAGGTGTTGTTGAGAATATTGCCTCTGAACAAGCTGCCCGTATGGTAGCTATGAAGGCGGCAACAGACAACGCTGGCGAAATGATCGATGATTTGCAACTCGTCTATAACAAGGCCCGTCAGGCTGCGATTACGCAAGAACTGTCGGAAATTGTATCAGGCGCTGCAGCGGTTTAGGTTTAGGTAACGAAATCAAGTTTAGAGGATTAATCATGAGCACAGGTACTGTTGTCCAAGTAATTGGCGCGGTTGTGGACGTAGAGTTTCCACAAGATTCTGTACCTCGAGTATATGACGCTCTGAAGATCACTGGTGAAGGCGCCTGTAATGGTTTGGTGCTGGAAGTTCAGCAGCAACTAGGTGGTGGTGTTGTTCGTACCATCGCTATGGGTTCTTCTGATGGTCTGCGTCGTGGTCTAGAGGTAGCAAACTCAGGTTCACCAATTACTGTTCCGGTAGGGGTTGCAACCCTTGGCCGTATTATGAACGTATTGGGTGAGCCTATCGATGAAGCGGGTCCTATTGGTGAAGAAGAGCGTTATGTTATTCACCGTGCAGCCCCTTCATACGAAGATCAGTCAAATTCAACTGAGCTATTAGAGACGGGTATCAAGGTTATCGACCTTGTTTGTCCTTTCGCTAAAGGTGGTAAAGTCGGTCTGTTCGGTGGTGCTGGTGTTGGTAAAACAGTCAACATGATGGAACTGATTAACAACATCGCTAAAGCTCACTCTGGTCTTTCTGTTTTCGCTGGTGTTGGTGAGCGTACCCGTGAGGGTAACGACTTCTACTACGAGATGGAAGATTCAGGCGTATTAGACAAAGTAGCCATGGTTTATGGTCAGATGAACGAGCCTCCAGGTAACCGTTTACGCGTAGCGTTAACTGGCCTGAGTATCGCTGAAAAGTTCCGTGACGAAGGTCGTGACGTATTGTTGTTCGTGGACAACATTTACCGTTACACCTTAGCGGGTACTGAAGTATCTGCACTACTAGGTCGTATGCCTTCTGCAGTAGGTTATCAGCCAACACTAGCTGAAGAGATGGGTGTTCTTCAAGAACGTATCACTTCAACTAAGTCTGGTTCGATTACTTCTGTACAAGCAGTATATGTACCTGCGGATGACTTAACTGATCCGTCACCAGCAACAACCTTCGCTCACTTAGATGCGACTGTTGTATTGTCTCGTCAAATTGCATCTTTGGGTATTTACCCAGCGGTTGACCCATTGGATTCGACTTCACGTCAGTTAGATCCACAGGTTGTTGGCCAAGAGCATTATGATGTTGCAAACGGTGTACAAACTGTATTACAGCGTTATAAAGAGCTGAAAGACATTATTGCTATCTTGGGTATGGATGAATTGTCAGATGATGACAAAACCATGGTATTCCGAGCACGTAAGATTGAGCGTTTCTTATCTCAACCTTTCTTCGTAGCAGAAGTCTTCACTGGTTCTCCAGGTAAGTACGTTTCTCTTAAAGACACAATTCGTGGCTTCAAGGGTATCTTGGAAGGTGAGTTCGATCACATCCCAGAGCAAGCGTTCTACATGGTTGGCTCAATCGATGAAGCTGTCGAAAAAGCTAACAAAAAGAAATAACTAGGCCGTAAAGCTTAGTTCTTTAAGGAGAACTTGATGGCAGCCAAAACAGTCCAACTTGATATTGTTAGTGCCGAAAACAGCATCTTCCATGGCCAAGTTAGCTTTTTAGAAGTTAATGGTGCTGAAGGTGAGTTAGGTATTATGCCTAACCATGTTGCGTTACTGACAAAAATCAAGCCTGGTATGGCGCGCTTTATCAAGCAAGATGGCAGTGAAGAAGTGTTGTATTTATCAGGTGGTTTACTTGAAGTACAACCTACTGCAATTTCAGTGCTTGCTGATGTAGCATTACGTGCCGATGATATTGATGAGAAAGCTGCTTTAGAAGCCAAAGAACGTGCAGAGCAAGCAATTGCTAATGCCGGCACTGACTTCAATTATGAAGCTGCTGCAATCGAATTAGCCAAATCTATGGCTCAATTACGTGTTGTTGAATGCATCAAGAAAAATATCACCAGATAATCTGATTATTTGACGCTTAAAAGGCGACTCTTACGAGTCGCCTTTTTTATTGCCTATTACTGGCTAACTTAGCGCCTTTATTTTCACTTTGGTTCGTATTCCGCTAAAATGTCTGCAAATCTCTATCTGTTCATTAAAGGAATGCTCAATGTCGTTAAATGTTGTGATCTTAGCTGCAGGAAAAGGAACTCGGATGCGCTCAGATCTGCCTAAAGTGCTGCATCCCATTGCCCATAAAAGTATGGTGCAACATGTTATTGATACTGCCAATTCATTAGGCTCATCGGCTATTCAATTAGTGTATGGCTATGGTGCAGATAAATTACAAGCAGCTTTAGGTGAGCAAGCATTAAATTGGGTATTGCAAGCAGAACAACTAGGTACTGGCCATGCCGTTGCCCAAGCTAATCCAAATATTAACGACGACGACACGGTATTGATTCTTTATGGTGATGTGCCACTAATTCAACAATCGACCTTAGAAGCATTATTAGCCGTTCGTCCTGCTAATGGTCTTGCTATCTTAACGGTCAATTTACCTAATCCAACAGGTTATGGTCGTATTGTGCGTGAACAGGGTAAAGTCGTCGGAATTATTGAACAAAAAGATGCTAATGCTGAGCAGTTAGCCATTAACGAAGTGAATACCGGC
This sequence comes from Shewanella sp. AC91-MNA-CIBAN-0169, assembly GCF_040310165.1. Taxonomy (NCBI): domain Bacteria; kingdom Pseudomonadati; phylum Pseudomonadota; class Gammaproteobacteria; order Alteromonadales; family Shewanellaceae; genus Shewanella; species Shewanella sp. AC91-MNA-CIBAN-0169. The sequence continues at coordinate 63,009 of NZ_JBEOPM010000016.1, read as the reverse complement.
ATTATGGCGGTACCCGGTAAGCAGTTAAAAGCATGGTTAAATCGTTTATCTAATAATAATGCTCAAGGCGAATACTATTTAACTGACATTATCGCCATGGCTAATGCCGATGGTGTTGAAATTACTACCTCACAACCACAATCAGCTATTGAAGTTGAAGGTGCTAATAACCGCGTACAACTTGCGCAGTTAGAGCGAGCTTACCAAGCTCGAGCTGCTGAAAAAATGATGCTTGAAGGCGCTAATTTACGCGACCCTGCCCGTATTGATATTCGCGGTAACGTGACTGTTGGTATGGATGTGATGATTGATGTTAACGTTATTTTTCAAGGTCAAGTGACCTTAGGTAATAACGTCACAATTGGTGCTGGTGCTATTTTGATTGATTGCGACATTGCCGATAATGCCGAAATTAAACCTTATACTATCGTTGAAGGCGCTAAGCTTGGACAAGCTTCGAGCGCAGGACCTTTTGCTCGCTTACGCCCAGGGGCAGAGCTTAAAGAAGATGCTCATATAGGCAACTTTGTTGAAATTAAAAAGAGTGTATTAGGTAAAGGTTCAAAAGCAGGCCACTTGGCTTATTTAGGCGATGCACAAATTGGCGCAGGCGTTAATATCGGTGCCGGTACTATTACCTGTAACTATGACGGTGCCAATAAGTTTATTACTACTATTGAGGATGGTGTATTCGTCGGTAGTGATACCCAGTTAGTTGCGCCTGTTACCATAGGCAAAAATGCCACGTTAGGTGCCGGCTCAACCATAACCAAAGATGTAGCAGAAAATGAACTGGTGATTACACGCGTTAAACAGCGCCATATTACCGGTTGGCAACGTCCAGTTAAAATAAAAAAATAAGCTTTAATATTCTAAAATCTAAAAGCCTCTGCATATGTCAGAGGCTTTTTTTGTACTTTTATTTCAATTTTTGAGCGATAAGATCTAGATAAAGTTTCATTTGGTGCTAAAATATCTTTCGTTTCGAAACTTATATGAAAGATAGTTAATTTAAATGACTAAACGTAACACCCAGCAACGTCGCCATTCGATTATTAAATTGGTTAATGAACAAGGCGAAGTCAGTGTCGATGAGCTAGCAAATCTATTTGCCACTTCAGAAGTCACTATTCGCAAAGACTTAGCCATGCTTGAAACTCATGGGCTATTGTTACGACGTTATGGTGGGGCGGTGCCTGTACCTCAAGAAATGACTCAAATTACCAATGAAAAACTGTCTTTAAACAAGCAAGCTATTGCAGCTAAAGCCGCTGAGCTTATTCGTGATCATAACCGAATTATTATTGACAGCGGCAGTACGACTTCAGGTCTTGTGCAACAGCTAAATGACAAGCGCGGCTTGGTGGTGATGACTAATTCATTGCAATTGGCAAACGCCATTCATGAACTTGAAAATGAGCCGACATTATTGATGACCGGTGGCACCTGGGACCCTCACTCAGAGTCTTTTCAGGGCCAAGTGGCAGAGCAAGTATTACGTTCATATAACTTCGACCAACTTTTTATCGGTGCCGACGGCATTGATCTCGATCGTGGCACCACCACATTTAACGAACTAACCGGCTTAAGTAAAGTAATGGCTGAAATGTCTCGTGAAGTCGTGGTGTTATTAGAGTCGACTAAAATTGGCCGACGGATCCCTAATCTAGAATTACCTTGGGATGTGGTTAATGTCTTAGTTACCGACGACAACATCACCCAAGAAGCCGTTAACACTATTTCAGCGCATGGCGTCAGAGTCATACTCGCGCCATACACTAAGTAAACAAAATTAAATTGAAACAGTAAAGGAAACAACTAACATGTGTGGAATCGTAGGCGCAGTGGCGCAAAGGGATGTTGCAGAAATTTTAGTAGAGGGCTTACGTCGTCTAGAATACCGTGGTTATGACTCAGCTGGCATTGCTGTTATCCATCAAGGTGAGTTAAGCCGTACTCGCCGCGTTGGTAAAGTACAAGAGTTGTCGTCTGCACTTGATGCCGCACCGTTAAGTGGCGGCACCGGTATTGCCCATACTCGTTGGGCAACTCATGGTGAGCCAAGCGAACGCAATGCACACCCACATTTATCTGAAGGTGATATTGCCGTTGTTCATAACGGTATTATTGAAAACCACGGTAAATTGCGCCAGATGTTAAAAGGTTTAGGTTATGTATTTTCATCAGACACCGACACCGAAGTTATTTGTCACCTTGTTCATCATGAACTAAAGACAGCAGCGACATTATTAGTGGCAGTACAAGCGACAGTAAAACAGCTTGAAGGTGCCTATGGTACAGTTGTTATCGACCGTCGTGATAGCGAACGTATGGTTGTTGCCCGTAGCGGAAGCCCATTAGTGATTGGTTACGGCTTAGGTGAAAACTTTGTTGCCTCAGATCAATTAGCATTACTACCTGTAACACGTTCATTTGCCTTTTTAGAAGAAGGTGACGTTGCTGAAATTACACGCCGTGAAGTTAACATTTTTGACGTTAATGGCAACGCAGTTCAGCGCGAAATGAAAGAGTCGGAAGTGACTCATGATGCCGGTGACAAAGGTGAATACCGTCACTACATGCTGAAAGAGATTTACGAGCAACCAACCGCCATTGCACATACTCTAGAAGGTCGTATTGCGGGGGGTAAGGTTTTAGATTCAGCTTTTGGTGAAAATGCTGCTGAATTTTTAAAAGACATTAAACACGTGCAAATTATTGCCTGCGGTACCAGTTATCATGCAGGCATGGCCGCGCGTTACTGGTTAGAAGATTGGGCTGGCGTATCGTGTAATGTTGAAATTGCATCTGAGTTCCGTTATCGCAAGTCGCACTTATTCCCAAATAGCTTATTAGTGACTATTTCACAGTCTGGTGAAACAGCAGATACATTAGCGGCAATGCGCCTAGCAAAAGAAATGGGCTACAAAGCCACCTTAACTATTTGTAACTCAGCTGGTTCATCGTTAGTACGTGAATCTGACATGGCTTACATGATGAAAGCTGGCGTAGAAATTGGTGTTGCATCAACTAAAGCCTTTACCGTTCAACTAGCTGGCTTGTTAATGTTAACAACGGTTATTGGCCGTCATAATGGCATGTCTAGCGACATGGAAGCCGCTATTACTCAAAGCTTGTTATCAATGCCAGCAAAAGTGGAACAAGCACTTGGCTTAAATGATGCAATTGCAGAATTAGCAGAAGACTTTGCCGACAAACAACATGCATTATTCTTAGGCCGTGGTGATCAATACCCCATCGCTATGGAAGGTGCATTAAAGCTAAAAGAGATTTCATATATTCACGCAGAAGCTTACGCATCTGGTGAGTTAAAGCACGGTCCATTAGCTTTGATTGATGCCGATATGCCAGTTATCGTGGTTGCGCCAAACAATGAATTACTCGAAAAGCTTAAATCGAACGTTGAAGAAGTGCGTGCTCGTGGCGGACTAATGTATGTGTTCGCCGATGTGGATGCTGAGTTTGAATCAGACGACACCATGAAAGTTATCCAGGTACCACATTGTGATCAGTTCATGGCACCGTTAATTTACACTATTCCATTACAGTTATTGTCATATCATGTGGCATTAATTAAAGGTACTGATGTAGACCAACCACGCAATTTAGCTAAGTCAGTTACAGTTGAATAAGGTTTTGATTTAATTATTAATGTGGAAGTTAAATAGAGTTCGAAACTAGTCATAAAGATAGCTACTAACTGAAAAGTTAGAAACTAAACAAGTTAGCTACTGTGAAATGTTCGAAACTAAGAAAAAGCGACTGACTCATTGAGTGGTCGCTTTTTTTTTAAGATAAAAAGTTATGTTAATGCAATAGTCATGGGTAGTTAAATTCCAGGACGATAGCGTTTGTAACGCAAAACTATTTACCCGGTTTATGTTTATGCGTATCTAAACTTGGATGTTTAGATTTATTCTCAGGGGTAACACTACGTCTTTGATCTGTTTTACCTGTTGATTCAGCTTTTGGCTTAGGGCCTGGTTTTATGCTCATGACGCTCACCTCATGTATAAGTTTATATAAGGCCATTATTTTAAGGCGTGTAGTTAGTTGCTTCGCATTTAGGGCAAGGAGGAAGTGTATCGGAGTTATCATCTAAAATGACTTTTTGCCCACACTTTTTACATGTATAAACACCTTTCCCTGGTTTTTCGCCTGTGCTCGACATAAATATATCTCCTTGATAACTGAATTCAATAATACAAAATGTATTATTGAATCCTATATTGGGTCAAAAAAAGAACAATGCAAGAGTTATTTTTAAGCAGATTCTTAATAGAAATCATTCCAATGATTATGCATTAAGGGCATCATCATATTTCGTTTGATATTAAACTTTGTTAAAACGTTTTTGCCCTCAAAATGTGTTAAAAAATAAATTTATAGGGGCTGTGTTGAACGAGAAACAGACAGTCTAGAAATTGTCTGATAGTCTGAGCAATGGTCATTTTTTGACGAAAAAAAGGACAATTAAATGCGAATTTATAAAAATCGGTGAGTTTTATTTAGGAAAAACTCAGCTATGCATAAAATCAAAAGGACAAAAGGATTTCCCAATTGAAAATTTCCCATATTGATATTCAGAACTTTCGTAAATTAAAAACATGTCGAGTTGAGCTGGCGGATAAAAGTACAATTCTAGTTGGAGCGAACAATAGCGGGAAAACCTCCGCTATGGATGCGCTGATTATGTTTCTAAAAAAATCTAAGCGCAAAGAAGTTTGCACCACAGACATCACATTATCTAATTGGGCTGAAATTAATAAAATTGCCAATGATTGGCTTTCTCGTACTACCGAAGGAAAACCGGCAGATCTATCACTAGATTCTTGGCGATCATTATTACCGGCCATAGATGTTTGGCTTAACGTAGACGAATCGCAAATACACTACGTTAGTCACATTCTACCAACTCTAGATTGGGATGGAGGCCTATTGGGTGTTAGATTAATTCTAGAACCGAAAGATCCAGAAGCTCTTTATAAATCATTTATGGCCGCTTATTCAGCAGCCAAAGAAACCTTAGCTGCACGCAGAACCGAAAAACAAAAAGACAAAGACAAGACTCCCGATTTTGTATCAGCTTTGACCTTATGGCCTACGTCGATGCATGACTTTTTGGATAGAAAGCTACAAGATTTCTTCGCTGTTAATGCTTATGTGTTAGACCCCACACATGCAAAATTAGATCTACCACAGTTGTTTACAGAATTGATGGAACCACTTGAAAGCGACCCTTTTGATGGCCTCTTCAAAATAGACATAATCAACGCTCAAAGAGGATTCTCTGATCCGAACTCAGGCGAGGGAACTGCGAATACAGACCGCCGCCTTTCGTCGCAATTACGACATTACTTTAATGAGCATTTAGACCCAAGCGAGCTTCCAGATGCAAGCGATTTGGACGCTCTTGAGGCCATGGAAGCTGCGAGAACAGCGTTCGATCAGAAATTGAAGAGCAGTTTTAGTGTCGCAATTGGTGAACTGGAAGATCTGAATTATCCAGGCTTTAGTGATCCACAGATTTTATTAGCGAGTAAAGTTAACCCTATTGAAGGGCTAAATCATGACTCAGCCGTTCAATTTAAAGTTGTACGCAGTGATGACTCCTCGGTCAATAATCTATGTCTGCCCGAAAAGTACAACGGCTTAGGTTATCAAAACCTGATCTCTATGATTTTTAATCTGATCCGCTTTCGTGATGAATGGATGCGTGTTGGAAAAGTAGGTAAGCGGGTAAACATTAGTAATACGTCGATAGAACCTTTGCACTTAATGCTTATTGAGGAACCAGAGGCACACCTGCATGCACAAGTGCAGCAGGTCTTTATTAAGAAGGCATATGGCGTATTGCGCAACCATACCGACTTGAAGGATAAGCATCAATTTTCTAGCCAGATGGTAGTAAGCACACATTCAAGCCACATTGCGCATGAGACAGACTTCACAGGTTTACGTTATTTCCAGAGAAAGAGGCTGGCAAGCGTGCTAGAAATACCTTTTGCCTCAGTCGTTAGCATGAAAACAATATTTGGTGATAGGACTGATACGTCAAAGTTTGCAACTCGATACTTAAAAACGACACATTGTGACTTATTTTTTGCTGATGCTGCAATTCTTGTTGAAGGTCCGGTAGAACGTATGCTGGTTCCTCACTTCATTAGAAATCACTATCCAGAGTTAGAGAGAAGCTATATCTCTCTTTTGGAGATCGGCGGTAGCCACGCGCATAGATTACGCCCGTTAATTGAGGCCTTGGGTATTCCCACGCTTGTTATCACCGATCTTGATTCAATTGATACAGAATCCACTAGTAAAGTACGACCGATGAGTGGGCAAAACCTGAGAACAGGAAACGATACATTAAAAAACTGGGCGCCCCAAAAAGCTACTTTAGATGAAGTCTTGGAAGCATCACCTGAAGAAAAAATAACTGACAAAGGATTGGTTCGGGTAGCTTATCCCTGTAGTACAAAGATTCAATATCTCTCAGGAAAAGATGAGGATGCTATTCCGTATACGTTTGAAGACGCTTTAGTACTAGAAAATCTCATGATGTTTAAAGCAATAACTGATAGCACTGGCCTCGTAAAGAAAATGGCCGCAGCCGTAAAAAAAGCAACGCTTGATGAGGCCTGCAAAGACATGTTTAATGCGCTCGATAAGAATGCTAAGAAGGCTGAAATGGCTCTGGAGTTGCTTTACACCACCGATCCAAATTCACTTAAACCTCCCACATATATTAAAGAAGGCCTTGATTGGCTTAAAACTATGCTAATCAATGATGCATCTTTGATAACTCCGTCGTTAGTTATGCCGGAGGATGTGTAATGACAGATGTAACCGACGCAAAAGCTGTTGATGATGAAATCTATAGCTGTCTTGACCTCGACCAGCCTAAAAGTTTTTTTCTATTTGCAGGTGCAGGATCAGGGAAGACTCGTTCATTGGTCGAAGTACTAAAACGGTTTCGTAAAAATAATATTCATCGCTTACGAGTTAATGCACAACAAGTGGCAATTATCACCTATACCAATGCAGCCTGTGATGAAATAAAACGACGGCTGGATTTTGACCCTGCGTTTAATGTATCGACTATTCATAGCTTTGCTTGGGAGTTGATTAAGCCACATACACATGATATTAAGGTTTTGCTTAAAGTACGCCTTCAAAATGACATTGATGAACTTGAAGTAGCGCAAAGCAAAGGACGAGCAGGATCAAAAGCGGCTGAAGATAGGCCTAGGCAAATAGCGTCAAAACGAAAACGGCTTGAGTCACTCAATACAATTCGAAAATTCACCTACAACCCCAATGGAGAGAACTCGGGCAAAGATTCGCTTAATCATGCAGAGGTAATAGCATTGACAGCGGAATTACTCGCAAGTCGTCCGCTTCTGCAAACAATTTTGACGCGTAAATTTCCAGTTTTACTACTGGATGAAAGCCAAGACACGAAAAAAGAATTAATCGAAGCACTTTTTACAGTTCAGCAAATGCATAAAACTCAATTTTCACTTGGGCTTTTTGGCGACACCATGCAGCGCATCTACATGGATGGAAAGGTAGACCTAGGACGGGATTTGCCTGATGATTGGCTGACCCCTAAGAAAATCTACAATTACAGAAGCCCACGTCGAGTCGTCAAACTCATCAATAAAATTCGAGAGGATGTTGATAAAAATCGGCAAGAACCTGCTAAAGAAAATGAAGGTTTTGTAAGGCTATTCATTGCAGATACCAGCCAGCCCATTGATAAAACCTCATTTGAAGACGCTGTTTGCAAAAAAATGGCTGAATTTACTAATGACAAGCTCTGGGCCGATCCAAAGGAAAATAAAACTCTGACCTTAGAGCACCATATGGCGGCTCAGCGTGGTAGTTTTTCAGATTTCTTCAACGCTCTGTACGTCGGTAAACTGAGAACTGGCTTACTAGACGGGACTCTATCTAGTATTACTTTTTTTTCTGAAAGGGTTCTGCCGTTAATTAACAACATAGAAGTTAATAATCAATTTTCGGTATCACGAATACTCAACAAACACTCTCCGTTAATGTTCAAGGAACAATTTGAAAATAGTGAAAACCCCAAAATTGAATTTAAAAAAGCGAAAGAAGCAGTAGATGCGCTTTACGCCCTATGGGAAAACGATTCTAGTCCAACGTTACAAAGTATTCTCAAAGAAATTAATCGCAGTGGATTATTCAAAGTACCCGACATTCTAGTAACAATTGCAGACAGACAAGAAAAAGACTTCGAGATTGCCGACGAAGATATTGACCCCATCATTGATGCTTGGGATAAGGCATTAACATCTTCCTTCAGTGAATTCAAAGAATATGTAAATTACATCTCTGATAAATCCCGTTTTGGGACGCATCAGGGGATAAAAGGACTCGAGTTTCCGCGCGCCATAGTAGTTCTTGATGATGAGGATGCCGGTGGAAATTTTTTTAGCTATGAAAAGTTATTCGGTGCTAAATCCCCTACAAAATCAGATGTTGATAATCAGGTAAATGGCAAAGAAACTAGTATTGACCGCACTAGACGATTATTTTATGTGACTTGCAGTCGAGCAGAAGAAAGTCTGGCAATAATTGCTTACACAAGTGAACCTAATAAGGTGAAAGAAAATGCCTTAAAGCAAGAATGGTTTACGGATGAGGAAATTGTAATGTTGTAGCGATTGATATTGTATTAAATAAATTTTATTGGTGATTTCATAAACATTTTATTTAGGATATCTCGGTTTGTTATTAGTTTTTGCTAATAATTTATCCTCTTATATCAATAATATAGCGTATTTAAGATGGTATTAATCAATAACTTAAGCGGCCGACTTTATTTGGCGAGCAGTTCCATAAGCTGTTAGGCAAAACCATATGCTTTGAGTTTCATGTAAAGTAGAATGGCATAATTTAAACGAAGACGAAAATATATGATGTATATAACAATTGATGGTGATGATATTGGTCAGATGATTACATCATCATATTTGAAAAATGACGTAAGTGAGCTTTCAAGAATCAACCAAGTGGTAAATGAAAAAACGTCATTAATCTCTGACTTTCTAAACTCTCGAGGTTTCAACATCATATTTTGTGCCGCAGATGGCGTTGCTGGCTATTCAGAAGATGAAACTGTTGATGAAATAATTTTATTTGAAGAAATTAAATCTATAGCAGAACCTGAATTACGTTTCTCTGCAGGTCTTGGGGCAACGTTACAGGAGTCATACATAGCACTACTTTCGGCTAAAAGCAGTGGTAAGTACTGCCTGCATAACTTTTCGGTTTTAAATAAATATGTTTAGGATTATTGATTTTAAGTCACTGTTAAAATACGTGGCAATGATAACAACAATAATAAGTATCGGTGCTTATGAGTTTTTACAAAGCTATTGGATCAACGACCTATCGATTATAAAGGTAGTCAGCATAGCCCCATGGGTGGCATTTCTTATAATCATTGTTATTACAACTAACTTTTTTGCTAGGCCAATTTGGAAGTTATTCAAAAAGTTAAACCCTTCTTTATACCCTGATCTAAACGGTACATGGGAAGGTGAAATTACAACTCAAACAGGATTGGTAATATCTGTTCGAGTGCTAATTAAGCAAACACTTTTGGAAACACAAATAAATATCCATACTGAAACGTCAAAATCTATTACTTTAGAAACGACTCCAACTATCGAGGGAGGAGAACCTAAACTTTATTATATGTATCGATCCGTCCCAAAGAACCCTGACTGGAGTTCATATATAGGTTCTACTATTTTTGATATTCGTAAAGTTGATAGTAATTCTCAAGGTGCACTGGAATTGTCAGGGTGTTATTTTACAGATAGAAAAAGTACGGGAAGAATTAGGTTTAAACAAATGAGCACTGACGTAGATCAGGATATATCCTTCTACTGATCGGAATTTTTGCCTAATCGGATAACCGAAGGTGTTTAACCTCCAGCCCCACAGTAGAGGCCAATTTAACTCGACCACTACACTCTTACCCTGGCAGGTTAAACTAGGCAAGGCGTAGTTTACCGGACGCTTACCGCGAAGGTTTTAAATCGTTAGATGAAGCGTGTAAATGGGTCAATGAATTTGTTTATTGGTCCAACAGCGAGCATCGCCATAGCAGGATTAAGTTTGTGACACCAAACCAGAGACATGATGGTCTTGATGTTGGAATACTGGCGAAGCGAAAAGCGTTGTATCAGACAAAAAGAAATGAACATCCAGAGCGGTGGTCAAAAGAAGAGCGAAACTGGCAGCCAATAGGCGCTGTGGCGTTAAATCCAGAGCAACATAAAAAAGCTACTTAACAATTTAGGCGACAACTGTCTTGAAAAACGCCGTTAACCGCATAAGGTAATGCTCTGCTAATTCTGGTCTAGAAAAATTCCAATCACTTATTGTTACCTCCAATTACACGCAATTATCTAGCTCATGTATAATTACACGCAAGACAGGTAAATATGTGTAATTTAATTTACGGGTTTATTCCTATTCAATTAATTATTGTCTGAAGGCGAAGGTGACAAATGATATTCTCACTATCGCTTCCTCACCTTGGAATAGTGGTTCTGTAGTGGCGAAGTGAAGATGGCCACTTGCTTAGACGTTTTCAATACAAAATTTTATCTGGAGAGATATAAACAGAACTAGCTTTTTAAATCGTTGATGTCCAATTGTGAGTTAGTGAAAATCCAGTTTTAACTTTGTTAAAACGTATTTATTTCAATATTTTTATTGGCTTACATTATAGTAAAATTAAACAACCAACCTTCTAGCGTTCACCTTCAGCCACTCTTTGTGCTCGGCATAATCTGGCATCACTCGCTCAACTTCCTTCCAAAACTTAGGCGAGTGATCAAGTTGCTTTAAGTGGCAAAGCTCATGCAAAACCACGTAATCAACGACTCGATTTGGCGCCATAACGATAATCCAATTAAAGTCGAGTTCACCTATAGGGCTGCAACTTCCCCAGCGACTCTTAAGTGTTTTAATGCTTACTGATTTAGGTTCTAGCCCCATGATTTTTGAATAACGTCTTACTTTTTCTTTAATCTTGCGTAACGCATTGAGCTTATACCAACGAATAATCGCGTCTCGAACCAGATTACTGCGCTTAGCTCCATCAGGTAAGGTCGCAACCAAGCGCCCCTGGATTAGTTTTACGGGAATATAAGCCCCTATAACAACCTTTAAGCGATAATTTCGCCCAAGATAAGCATAGGCCTCGCCTGAAACAAATTCTCTGTCACTGGCAGGTTTGGACTCTTCATGCAGCGCAACCTTCTGCATTATCCATTGATATTTATCTTCCACCAGCTGCTTGATACGCTCAATAGCCAATGCTTTCGGAACAACCACAGAAACGAGGCCGTCATCGACCTTGATTGAAGCCGTTTTAGCCCTACTGGTTCTAACCACACCAACATAAAGCCCTTTAACTTGTATTTGTTCAGGTTTAACAGCACTCACTATGACTTATTCCCAAACTTAGTCTTTGCCAATTCCATAAATCGCTCTTGAAGAATAGCCACCAACGCTTTATCACCAAAAGGTTGATCCAATACTGCACGCTTAATCTCTTTCTTCATCCGTTTAACTTCATCATCTTTTCTGAAAAAGTCGATAATCTCTGTCGCCTCTTCTAGCATCGACACCAATACTTGAGTGGTCGTTTTGATTGCATCGTGAATGCTTTCATCAATCACATCACCATCGCTCGCTTGAGTGACTTCAGCCATCAAAATGCCATAGAAGGCAAACTCAGTTTCAGTTAAGCCGACATCACGGGCCGCTTGCTGGTGGGCGTGACTAATATCATCAGTAAACTCAAATAGTAATTCAAGCTGCTCTGCCCACTTGCCGTGAGTTTTCTCAATAATGTCACGGAGCCTTAAGCTCAAAGAGCGGTAATATTCAGGATCGTCATCAAGATTAATCGTAATGTGGTGCTTAATCGCACTTTCAATTTCAGATGCCTTAGACTCATCTGACTTCGTCGGTTTAATACTGTCTTTAAAGTTCGCAGCCAGTAAATCCACTGGTGGAATTTTAGGGTCTACGCCCATACTCAAAATATGCTCATCCACTAATTGACGAACTTTCTCGCCAATCTCATGCATGTCTAAACCTTCATCACGATAAAGCGTCTTAGTCGCGTTATGGATTTTGCCCAACAACTTCATATCAGCAATAAAAGGGATAGCGGCAACATCAGGCAAAATCACATTTAACTGTTTGGCAAATTGCTTAAAGGCCATATCAAATTGCGCACGGATCGACTCATCTTTTAATGCCAATACATAGTCATCAATATTTGCACTTGGTTGGCCATTTACCGTTACATTTTTAAAGAATGACATCGCCCGAGTATGCTTGGCTTTTACCTTAGGTATTTCATCTTTTAAACTTTGGTAAGTCCCTTCAACATCTTCACTGCTAAACAGATCTAATGCATCAGTTAGGTAATTGGATAAACCGTGATAGTCCACAACATAGCCACACTCTTTGCCTTTATAGGTCCGGTTAACGCGAGCTATTGCTTGCATCAACGTATGATCTTGCAGCTTACGGTCGATATACATTACTTGCGCTATGGGTGCATCAAAGCCTGTTAGCAGCATATCTTTCACAATAAGAAAGGCGGTGTTATCAAACTTTTTATTTTTGTCTTCTGTACCCTGCTTATCAATACCAAAGGGTTTCTTAAAGTTATTGATAATCTGTTTCTGGCGTACTTTGTCCGTGTATTGAGCAATGTAAGCCTTGTCATTATGATCACCTGAAATGATTACTTCCGAAGGAGGTGCGCCTAACTCATCTAAGGTCTTTTTAAAGATGGCGGCGGCATGACGACTCCCAACCACAATCATGGCTTTAAAACCATCAGGACGAATACGTTCCTTATAATGCTTAATCAGATCTATACACACCCAGCGAATACGGGCAGGCGCTTCACGCACGGCTTTCTCTACACCATACTTTTTCTTAATTTCACGCTGCTCTTCTTCTGTGTAATCACCAAAATATTCTTCAAATAGCTTATCCAGTGACTCGCCAGCAACCTCAGAAATCACTTCACGGCCTTCGTACAATAGTTTAACGGTTGCACCATCTTCTACTGCTTGGTTAATTCTATACTCGTCAATATAACCACCAAATGCTTGGCCCATTTTTTGGGTTTTAAGCAAAGGCGTACCAGTAAAGCCTATCTTGGGTGCATTCGGCAGGGCTGCATTAATGGTCATCGCCAAACCACCAAACTGGGTTCGATGTGCCTCATCAGCCAATACAATAATTTTGTCGCTCGGATTAAGGTCGACAAACCCAGCAGCAACACCCTTTTGTTTTTCTTGTTCTTTCTCAAGATCAGAAAACTTCTGCACCATGGCAGTCACTAAATCAGAGCTGTCTTTTTTAAGCAGTTCTTTAAGCTGCGCCACTGAACCTGCGTTATAAACGGTTTCACCTTGGGCATCACGGAACGTATTAGATAGCTGCTCATCAAGTTGGGTACGGTCGGTAATAAACACCAACTTGTACTTTTTAAGCTCCGGATCACGGCGCATTTTTACTGCTAGCATCACCATGGTCAACGACTTACCACTGCCTTGGGTATGCCAAACTACACCGGACTTTTCTTTGCGATCGTTACCAGACTTTAAACGCTCAATGACTTTGTTTACCGCACGATATTGCTGATAACGCGCCACCTTCTTAATCACACGGCCATCATCGGTTTCAAACAATATAAAGTTCTGCAAAATATCTAAGAAGTTTGCTCTACTGAACATACCTGCTAATAAACGCTGCTGCGCCGTCACCTTAGTCAGTGCATCATAATCTTGAGTATGGCTGTCATTTGAGGGGGTGAAGGAAGATTGAGCGGGTGCAATCGTATAACTAGCGGAAGACTCAGCAACCTGTGGCAGCACAATATGGGTGTCAGTGTCAGCAAGTACATCTTCGGGCAACTGTATATCCACAGGATGATTAAGGCGGACAATATTATTCTTAAGTGATTGTTCAGATAGCTGTTTCTCAGTGAAAGGGTAAGCATCTTTCCAATCGCCATAATGTGACGAGTTTGAACTAATCGTACCCACTTTGGCTTGATCACGACAGCTAGATACCATCAGCTGATTATACCAAAACAGTTTTTCTGCCCCTTCATGATCTTCACTCTGGCGCAAATTAGCATAACGACGTAACTGGTTTATCCCTTCGCTCATCGGGCTGGAAATATACGGCGACTTACACTCAATAACAGCCAATGGGATACCATTCACAAAGCAAACAATATCAGGGATGATGTTCTGGTTAACGCCTTCAATTTTGAATTGATTAGTACAAACAAATTCGTTGTTTTCTGGCTTATCAAAGTCCACCAGCTTAACGGTTTGCCCCTTACGTCCCTTACCTAAATCTTGTTCGACTGATAAATAACTGACTAAGGTTTGGTAGAACGCGTGGTTATACTCCATTAAAGCCGCAAAATTAGGGTGGGTCACATCACGTGATACCTTTCGCAGGTTCTCATCACTGATCCACGGGTTAATACGCTTAATTGCCGCTTCAAGTCGCTTTACAAGTACCACATCACGCAAGTAAGTTCGCTCGCCTTTACCATCAGCATAAATATGCTCTGGTGATTCATTTACAGAGGGATTACTAGATGGTGATAGATCCTTCCCAGAGATGTACTCCCAACCTAAACTCACTAGTTGCGCAATGGCGGGGGCTTCTACTTTATCGAACTCATCTTGATTCATAACTGAGGCTCTGTCCGTACAATTAAAATACTAAAAGCGCTAAAAACGAATGCGGCTTAAATTCCTTGTTCATCGATATTACAGATACTTAGCTTCATTAACAGCTCATATGTTCACGTTCATCGTAAAAAAGTACCCATTAATTCAAATTTGGACAATCTCCCCCCCACTGCAACAACAAAATACTCAGATATTATTCCCTCCGTTGGCAGAGGCTTCTACCAACATCACTTTTAAATTGGAGATACAAAATGAGTAATAACAAAACACCAATGACACCACAAGCAGCCGCTCGCATTCAGAGTGCTAATGCAAAGCAAGGTAGTGGCAATGTTGCTAAAGGCAGCTTTGCTGCAAAAGCACAGAGTGCAGCGGCTAAGAATTCTGGCAATGGCAAACAGGGAGGTAAATAACATGTCTAAGCATGACGATGATAACCATAGCAATCAAATGAATCCTAATAATGACGCTTATTGGGAAAGCCGCGGTGAAGATGAACGCCCTGATGATTGGCAAGAGCAGTTAGACGATTAAAATATTAATGACTAGCTTGTGCAGTCCTTTAGGTCAGTAACAAGTTTTGCCTATCAACTCAACCGCTTTAGTCAATGGCTAGGCGGTTGAGTCTATTCTCCATCATTTATATCAATGTGTTATATTTTTAATTGCTTGCTGCTTGAAATGTTCAAAATATTTAGGATAACTCGCCAGTACTTCAGCAATAATAGGCAAAACTTTCTTATCATTTTCTACTTCTTTAAACATTCTCCCAACCATAGTATCAATGCCTCTAGCTATACGCAGATATATCAAGGTAGGTTCGATGTCATAGTCACCTATAGGATCAATAATATCGGCAACAAATTTTCGCAGTTTTTTATCTGATGGCATATTCACACCATTACGCCAATCTTTAAGCTGCTTATATTGTTTATCTTTCAATTTATCTTCACGAGTGCCAGACTCTTCAATCGATATATATGATGCTAATGCTCGCCAACTTGATTCTTGCTTATGGTGTGAGAGAATCTTTCTTAACTTCATCAACATCGCCCCAAAGCAAGTACACTCTTCGTCAGTAACGGCATAAGAGTGTATAACCGATGAAAACACGCCATCATATGACTCAAAGTTAATATCTGAGCCCTGTCTAATCTCATAAAGCGCTGTACCGACGTCATAAGTTGCTATTGCCGCAAGGTAAAAATCGAGTCTCATCCAAAAAACGGCACGAAGAGCTTGAGTCTTTTGCTCTACAGCTTTTAACTTATCGGCGCTATTGAGTTCAACATAGTGCTTGTAAGCCGATAATAACTCCAAAGGAACTAGGCTTGCTCTAGACCATGTAGACTGCTGATGAGCCCAGTGCGCAATCTCATCGTCACTTTTTAACAGGCCTAATTTTACTGACTTTTTATAGTTTCGCAGAAGCAAATAATCGGTATTTGATCTCTCATTAATAAATGCCATAAATGGAGGGAGCTCACTATCGTGACTAGACTGCTTAAGGCCATGAACAAGGGAGAACCAGCTTCCTGCATTTGAGCGCACATTTAACGCACGTCTTACTTTTATGTGCAAAGGTAATGAATACAGCAGCATAAAAGGTATAGGAAGTTGTTTCATCCACTGCGATATTTTATTGATTGTTGGCTTAGCAGCCCCTTTTTTCGCTAGATTAGCTCTACAACTGCTGCTGACGTTGAGATTATGATTATAAAATGACTCTAAGTACGGGATCGTCTTAACTATATTTTCAGGTAAGCCCAATAACTCCGCAACCACTGAAGGCGCAGGCAAAAATATGCTATCGAATGTTGGAGGTTTAAAAAAGTATTTCCCATATCTATAGGGTTTCATCTGCGGTCACCATGACTAATTCTCGCTTAACACAACGTAGGTAATATTTAGGGTATTGAGCCAAGACATCCCTACATATCGCATTAAATTCATCTGCAGAATATACTTTATCTTTGTGTTGTGCTTTTAGTTGAGTCAACAGCTTATCTAGTCCAAGCGATATACGTGCATAAGAATAAATCGTAACTAAAAAATCTAACTCTTCAGTACCTACTAAATTAACAAAAAAACTCTGAAGCTTGGCATTTGATATAGCGCCGTCACCGTTACGCCATTTCTTTAAACGTGCATATTGTTTATCTTCAAGCGAATCACCTGAGGCAGCGTTTTCATCTTCATCAATTTCAATATACCGAGCGAGTCGTCGCCAACTTACCTTGCCCAACTTAATGGTATAAGCACGTTTCAATTCATGTAAAAAGCCATCAAAACAATTTTTAACTTTGCCATTGCCATCGGCATAAAAAAGCAAACCACGCGTCAAAACGCCATTCGGCTTGGTTAATTCACTTTTGTCTGCATGCATTGTTAGCATACAACCAACTTCATAGTGCGCAATCGCTTCTAAATAAAAATCTAACTGTAATGACACAATGCACTTTGCTACTTCAAGGATCTGCTGTTTATCTTTTAGCTTGCTTGTAGCATTCTCAATAAGCAACGCAGTGAATTTGAGCCAAACAGTATTATCAAGATTAGAATGGGTCAGCCAAAGAGTGTCTTGTAACGACAGCTTACAAGCTAAGTTTTCGTTATCAAACTCTTTGCTCAATAGTGTTTTATTTACTTGCTGTTGCATAACAATGTCGGCTTCGCAGCGCGCCATTAAAAACCGAAGAAGCGGCTTAAATTGCGTCATGCTTTCGCTACGGCTAGCTTCACAAAGGTCTTCAGAGTGATTGATTACTGAATACCAAGCATTTGCGTTAGAGTTAACTTGAAAGGCCTCAGACATTGTGCTTTCTGAAATAACAGATTCAGCACTAAATGTTTGATCAAGTACTTTACTCAGCCATACTATAAACTTTTTTGAAGAAGGAAATCCCACACCTGTCGATGTGAGTTTATGCCGGCTGCTTCGCTTTATATCCAGAGGTAACGCATAAATTTCTTCAGATGCAGCAATACCTGTAAGTAAAGGGTTACTCACACCAAGCATTTTCATTGTGGTATTGATGGTAGGTAAAAATAAGTTATTTTCAAACCCTGAACCAAGCACGAAAGGCTTCCCAGCTTGAGATTCAGTTTTAGCTTGTTCAAATGATTCATTTAACAATGCAGAAAACGATTTTTGCAGCGAAGCATCCTTGCTCATGATTATCCTTTTGTTTAATTAGTTTCTGGCCAGTTCATTTATATGGTGCCTCTGATAAGCTAATTTGGTTGAGCAGCAATATTTAGTTGACCGTGCAGTGGGCCAAGTTCATCAAGGAGTTCCACATTGTTCAAGGTGTTATCTTCTGTATTGGCGATTAACTTGAACGGTGGCTTGTGGCTCATCAGCTTGCCTCCAGCTTAACGCGTACTTTGCCTGTGAGTAGATCTTGCATCAGGGCTTTTTTGGTATTGTATAAAGTCGACAATTTTTTTTGCTTTTTCAACATAGAAAATTGCACACTTTGTATCGCATTTGATATTTCTTGTTGTTCACTTAAGGGAGGAACGACATATGGAATTCTCTTAATATCTTCAATATTTATCCTGCTTACCGTTGTCCCAATAGAAAGAGAGTATATGGCCAATGCAGCTACTTCTGAGGTCAAAAACAAAGAGAAAAAATTTGGTAAAATAACATTAGTATCAGGGCGAAGAAGCACCATGCGTTGACCCATACAGACCTTTGTATTCTCTGGCATGAGACAAGATTCTCCAGCAGGAGCTTCCCTAGTGAACAGTACATCACCCAGTGAAGGAATAGCTCTTTTCGTCCACTCCGCATAACCATCCGCATGAGTGTATTTCATGTCATCTAAAACAAGTTCGCCATGTCGAACATTACTTGTTCTAACCACTAAGTACTCAGACTTATCAACATAAGGTGCAGTCTTGTGTTCACAATCGATAATTTTGTGAACAACCGAATCTAACAGCTTAACCTCCCAACTTTTCGGGATTCTGCCGACGGGTGAGTCTTTGAACTCGGTGTGGGGGATGTAACCCTTTCTATTGTTAAGAGCCCCATCAGCTGAGGCTTGCTTAGTGCCAACACCATTCGTCAGCAGCGTTTGCATCATGGCTGTTTTGAGGTCTTTAAGCTTATCGATTTGCGCCTGTGTTTTTTCAATCACCTCATCCACAGACGTCAAAATCGCGGCGATCTTTTGTTGCTCTAGGAGAGGGGGGCGTAAGAACTTAATGTCCCTCATATCTGATTGGTTCAGCTTTGCACGTGTGCCACCATTAATATGTTTTAAAATGTCTTTGTGAACCAAGCTATAGTGAATAAACTTAGTTTCATTATCAAATTTTGCTTTTAGAATGTGAGCATGATTATTGACCCAGAACTTCCCTTTAACTAAATAAGAAATAGGTCGCTGTTCCCACTGGTCAAAATTTCCTCCATCTTCAGCAAGCAATACATATTCACCTTCAAAGATGAAACCATCAATCCATCCTTGAACACCGTTAGCTCCATAGTATGGATATTCCCCTTTCCTAGAAGCTCGCTCTTGCGAATTTAATGGAATTCTCTTTGAATCGAATACATCACAGGTTTGGGAAATATTTGTTGTTTCCCAACCATCAGGAACCAAATTATTCATAACCCAACTCCTTTAGATAATCTTGCATCACTTGCTCTGCTGTCGACACCTCAGCATCGAGCTGGTGCAGTGATACATGGTATTTATCCCACCAGCGTTCAAGCTGTGCTAACACAAGTGCCATTGCTGATGCTTGCTCAGTCGCATCACCATCCGACGTCACTAAACTTGCTTCAAAACTCTTTTCTACAAGCGGTCTAATTTTCTCTTTAGTATCAATTTCTGCTTTGAAGTCATAATAATCAACAGGCTGTGGATCCCCGCCTTCATTTGAATAACGCGGGGTGAAGACACAAGACACATCAAAACCTTTAAGGACTTCGTCCCTAATGTAAGCATCTTCCACTTCACGAACTGGAATGCCGCCATGCAAAATGGCACGCACATCAAAAATCTCTGCTGGTGGTGAGGTGTCGGCATAGCGGCGAATGTTGAGGTTGTAATCGTTATCCGCTACTTCGCTTAATTCAACCACTTTTGAGTAGCGTGATAGTTCGGCGTAGTTGTCAAAGGTTTCGACAATTTTGGTGATATCTTGCTCACGCAATTTGTTTTGGTTTTTACCTTCTTGATACTCTAGCTCGCTGTTGATAAACAGGACTTTTCTTTTTCGAGCTGCTGGCTTTTGCTTATTAATAATCAGCAAGCACGCTGGAATACCCGTACCGTAAAATAAACCTGCTGGCAGACCGACAACCGCTTCGAGTAGGTCATCTTCCAGTATGCCTTGGCGAATGGCTTTCTCGCTTGAGCCACGGAATAACACCCCATGTGGCATAACCACACCGACCATACCGTCATTATTGGTACTGGCAATCATGTGCTGTACAAAAGCTAAGTCACCAGCATCTTTTGGCGGTGTGCCATAAGGGAATCGACCAAAGCCATCGTTGTCGCAATCCTCTTTACCCCACTTACTTAATGAAAATGGCGGATTGGCGATAACGCGGTCAAAATGCATTAACTCACCACCGAGAGTGTGTTTAGGGTCGCGCAAAGTATCGCCTTTACGAATGTCAGCATTATGCACCCCATGTAAGAACATGTTCATCTTACAAATGGCCCACGTATTTAGGTTCATCTCTTGGCCAAATAACGACAAGTTAGCGGCGTTTTCACCCTGTGCTGCCAGATGATTGCGCATTTGCACTAACATTCCGCCCGAGCCTGAGGTTGGGTCATAAATACGCATACCCGCATGGGGCTTAAGTAAGGCCACCAGCAGTTGCACTACTTCACTTGGGGTATAGAATTCACCACCCTTTTTACCCGCACTGTCGGCAAACATCTTAATCAAGTATTCGTACGCTGTGCCGAGCATATCTGGACGCTCAAAATCGGCATTGCGTAACCTATGTTTACTGAAGTGCGATAACAAATCTTGGAGTTTTTTATCAGACAACTTATTTTTAATGTTGAAGTCGATAGTGACTAACACGCCCTCAAGGCTTGAGTTATGTTCTTCAATCGCTTCGGCGGCGGTATTAAGTGCTTCACCAATGTTATGCTTCAAATCTTTAAGCACTGACCAACGGGCAATAGCGGGCATAAAAAAAGTATCGTCGTACTCATCTTCATCATCGCTAAGCTCTTGCGCTTGCGCCTGAGTTTTACCTTTATCGAGGTAATACTGAACGACCCTTTCACGCTCTTCATCGAAGGCATCCGACAAGCGCTTTAGAAACATCATGCCAAAGATGTAGTCTTTAAATTCAGACGCATCCATATTGCCACGCAGAATATCGGCCGTTTCCCACAAGAATGATTCAAGGGTTTGCAGGGAGAGTTTGTTAGTCATTGAATTACCTAAAATGAAGGTGTGGGTCTGTATTGATAACAGGCACTTTATATTGCATGTGATTCTACGACTTTGTTGCAGGTGGAGCAATGAAGGCATGTTAGTTGTTTGATTTTGATACAAATGAGATTGCTTGTTATGGCTATGAAATTAACTATAGAGCTGTTTCTTAGCCGCGAGCTTATGGCTCTAAATGGTTGGACATAGGCAGTTAGAAAGTGTTTAGTATTTCTAGGGGCTACCACTCAGCAAGATTTATTAGAGCAGTTATTCATGTTCTACGATAAGCTTGAAGAGGATATTAAAGCAGAGCTGCCACTCAAGTGTATTTTGACGGTAGCGACAGCAGAGTAGTATCCATTGTGATAATTAACTTCCCTTTTTGGTGGTAGTAACTATAATTCCCTTGGTGGGAACTTTGAGGTGTAATGAAAGTCTTAGGAAGAGACAAACTTACAAAGTTTAGTCAAAAGCATGCTGACGCAAAAAAGGCACTTGAAGCTTGGTTTTCAGAAGCGAGTGCTGCTGACTGGAAAACCCCACAAGATATAAAGAATAGATATCGAAGCGCTGATTTCTTAGCTGATAATAAGGTTATCTTTAATGTGAAAGGTAACCATTACAGATTAGTTGTGAAAGTTAGGTATCAAAATGGCATTGCTGTTATTGAATGGGTTGGAACTCATTCGGAGTATGATAAGCAAAGCTTTTAGGGAGGTATTATGGGCCACATTAAGTTAATTAAATCAACTCAAGATCATGAGCAAGCGTTAGCTCGCTTAATGCTATTAATGGATCGCGATCTTGCTCCGAACACAGCAGAAAATGATGAGTTGGATTTGCTTGCATTCTTAATCGAAAAGTATGAAGAAGAGGCCTTTCCTATTGAGTCTCCTGATCCTATTGAAGCGATTAAGTTTCGAATGGAACAACAAGGATTGATTAAAAAAGATTTAGTTCCATATTTTGGCTCTGCGTCAAAAGTAACGGAAGTACTAAACGGTACGCGAAGTTTAAGTCTTAATATGATCCGTAAGTTAAGCCCCGGTTTAGGGATATCTGCTGATGTCTTGATAAAAGAGCCTTGCCAAAAAGATACCATTTCCAAAGATGTTGATTGGGATGCTTTTCCTATATCAGAAATGCGCACCCGGGGTTATTTCGAAGGTTTTAAGGGCTCAATAAAGGAATTAAAAGAGTATTCAATTGAAAAGCTCAATCTGTTTTTAAAGTCTGTTCCCAATGGCTTTTCTCTAAAACCAGCATTATTAAGAACCACTGCTCATTTACGTTCAAATGACAAAGAGACTAATAGTTACGCTTTATGGGCGTGGCAAGTCAGGATTTTACAGAAGGCGCAAGAAGAGCAGCTACCAGCTAAATATGTTAAAGGTACAGTTGATGCTAACTGGATGAAAAAATTGGCTCAGTTATCATGGTCTGATCAAGGGCCTAAGTTAGCGAAAGAGTTTTTAAACCGCCATGGTATTCATTTAATTATTGAAGCTCATTTACCAAAAACTTATCTAGATGGCGCGGTATGTGTTTCTGCTAGTGGTAACCCTGTCGTTGCACTTACATTACGCTACGATAAATTAGATAACTTTTGGTTTTCGTTGATGCATGAATTAGCACATATTGCGTTGCATGTGGATGGTACTGAAACATGGTACTTGGATAATTTAGATGCAGAAGGCGCCGACGAAGTTGAACAAGAGGCAGATGCATTAGCCCAGGAAAGCTTAATTCCATCAGGTTCTTCGAGTTTACTTGAAGTGAAAGATGTTGATTGCGTGCAAAAACTTGCAAGTAAGTTACACATATCACCATGCATTGTTGCTGGTAGAATCCGTTATGAGCGTAATGATCACTCTACATTTGGTAAAGCGTTCCGAGATAAGGTAAGAAGTCACTTTTAGTATGTAAGTTTCGCGTTTGATTGAAGTTTTTTTAAAATGATTCTTAGCTCTGACATCGCATCGAGTTGTAAGCTCGTTCTCGTATCCACAAAGCACTGGAATAGCCTTTGACTGCGTTTGCGCTTTGAAGTATCCCTCACTATTTTAGCCAGCATTTTATGATGGCAATCACACGCTAATTTTTATAAAGCAGCATCAACATCACTCGCTAAGTCCAAAATATTCCCCCGTTATTTTCAGTAAAAACCAAAAATCATGAGTCAAATTTAGTCACAAAACTAAGTTTTTTGCATTTATTTTCACTTTTTTTTATTCAAAAAAAATATCTAACTGTTTGAATACTATAGACCCCATTTATCCAGATTGTTTTTTGCTTTGTTATGATATCCAGTTTTGTTATTTGTTATCAATAGCTTACATTTACTAGTTTGTTTTTTGTGCTAAGATTGTTTTAGAAGTAATCGCTCAGGATGATGCGATGTATGTTGAAAAGGAATTTGACGATGTTGAGTAAAAATTTTGGTTGCGCTGTTCATGAGGGGCCAACACAAATGGATTTATACGATGGATGCAACAGTGAACATAATTCAATAGATGAATACAAGCCAGGCGTCACGATACAATCGTGTTCGTCACAGGGGCAAATGTGGCGTATTAAAAGTAGAACCACTGGTCGTGTATGTCATCTTTTATCTAAGCTTGAGTATCAAGTGTTTCTTCTCTTAGATATTCACCCGAATATCATTGAAATCAAAGAACAATATTCACACGACTTACCGTTGTCACTTAAAGTAGCTTTTGAGCTTGGCGTTAATCACCCTCCGCAAAACAATCAAGAAAAATTACCGTTAACGACCGATTTTGTTGTTACTTACCAAGGGGTTGAGGCTAAGCAGATTGGCATATATGTTAAATATGCTAAAGATCTTAATAACTACAGAACAGTAGAAAAATTGTTGCTTGAGAAAGAAACACTAGCAAAAAGAAATATCCCGCTGTTAGTGATCACTGAAAAAGATATTGATACTAATGTTTTGAGAAATATAGAGTGGTTCTTAACGGCGGATGCATCTCAATATCAATTAGATGATGCTAAATCTAGAGCATCAAATATCTATGAGCAGCTTCAAGCTTCATCATCAGAGAAACTGACACAAATTCTAGCTCGTTTCGATGACGAGAATCAAATGCCAGCAGGCACACACTTAAACGAGTTGAAATGCTTATTGCAACTCGGATTTTTACATTTTGACTTAAACAAGGAATTTCATGAATTCTTAGGGCAAGATATAAACTTGTCTAAGGCGGAGTTATGATTGAGTTTCTACGCCCGAATGCTGTTTATTTGTGGAATGAACGTGCTTGTCGTCTTTTAAAAAATTTAGACTATTGCTGTATTTTTATTGATATAGAAAGCACTAGTGCTCTTCCATTTAAAGTCGATGCCGAAGATATCGACTTACATGACGAAATAGTTGAAATTGATGATCCATGGATTGAAATTATCAATCGGGCATATACGGCTGGTAGCGTTTACTTGAATAAGAGAGACAGCAATTACGAAAGGATAATACCACTGATTCAAAATGATGAGTTTTACGACAAAAATGTTAGAAGCGCAATAGTCGAGATATTAACTGCTCAAAGTTTTGGTTCTAAAAGTACGATATACCGCTATGCGAGGCGATATTGGCAGCGAGGACAAAGCATAAATACTTTATTGCCAGATTACTGTTATTGCGGAGGAAAGGGCAAGAAAAAGACTCGAAACGGTGTTCGTCTAGGGCGTCCGAAAGAATTCGGTGATTTACCTAATTCACTTTGGTCACCAGAGTTAGAAAGAATGATGCATTCCGCACTCTTAAGTACCATTTTTTCAGGGCGTTATTTGATTGATAAAAAAGGAAAAAAGGTTAACAGTTGTGATTTAAATGCTGCATATACTGACTTGTTAGCGCGATTTTGTGATGGTGATATAAGTCTTTTGAGCAGTGGAAAACCCAGTAAGTCTATGTTGAAAGCTTATTACAACAGTCGTTTTACTGTTGAGCGAAGAGCTCAAGCAAAACATGGTGAAATCTACTTTAAAGCTAACAATAGTCAGCTAACATCGAGTGTTAGAAAAGATATGGTAGGCCCAGGATCATCTTATTCAATAGATTCTACGCCCTTTGATATTGGAGCCGCAGGTGATGATCGACTGTTGCTAGGGCGACCGGTTTTATACCTATGTGTTGATGATTACTCATCTGCAATTACTGGCTTTTTATTAGTGTTAACACCTGCATCATACTTCAACGTAGTTAATGCGATGACGAGTGCTATTTCTAACAAAGTAAAGTTATGTGCAAAGCATGGAATGGATATTCAACAGAATGAGTGGCCTATGGAGGGCCTTCCCAAGGCTTTTTTTGCGGATTTAGGCTCCGACTTTAGAACTAAAAATATTGAAGCCGCGACATCTATGCACAATATTTCAATAATAAATAGTGGCGCAGGACAACCAAACAAAAGAGGGGATGGCGAGCGTGTATTTGGTCGTATACATGCTGAGTTAAGGCACCAGTTACCGGGATTAGTATCTCAATATACTTCAAAAAAATCAGGCGGAATGAGCAGCCAGAAGAACTATACCATGCTCCTTGATGAGTTAAATAAAATCATCTTGAAAGCCATTCTTGTACTCAATCACAAGCCGTTAAATAAGTGGGATAGTGATAACGACTTCCCGGCCGAATTAGCCACTACACCGAATAATATTTGGAAATGGGGTGTCGCTCATAGGACTGGTTCTCTTCAATTGATAAACAAAGATTTTTTTTGGTTTTCATTACTTGAACAAGAAACCGCGACAATTTCAAATAGAAATATTTTAACAATCGATGGTGTTAAATATGTGCATCCGGAATTGTCTGGTCTTCGCGTTAAAGTTAATAGAAGTCAGCAGAAGCAAGTTGTTGTACGCGATAAAAGTGATGCTACAGCTATTTTTATAGTACCTAGTGAAGGTGCGCATGAGTATCTTCGATGCGAGCTTGAACCACATTTTCGACGGTTTAAAGGTCTGCCTTGGGCTGATGTTATCGATGATCTTAAAAAACGTAAACATAGTAATGCAAATGCACAACATTCTTATGAAGTGAAAAGAACCGCTGATTTTATTGAAAATGAAAAAGTCACTGAGGTTGCTACATGTGAGCGAAAAGAAGCTATAGATGGCTTATCGAAATCAGAACAAGTAGCTAATTTGGGCGATAAAAGTGAGCAACGCAGGCAGTCTCAAACTGTTTATAATAAATTAAAGCCAGAATTGGCTGTTAGTAATGCATGCATAAATGAGCCAATGATATATGAACAGGCGAATTCAGATGCAAGAGTAAAATTTTTCATGGATGAAGAGGATTAAAAATGGAGTTTAGTAATCAACGGCTATTAGTACCCGAAATACCACCCAGGGCATTTGAAGCTTGTTATATTGATGAAGCACATCCTTCATTTTGCGGTGTTCCATTTGTTGATGCGCTTATGCCTACTTTTAATGCAGCACAATTAAAAGAGAGCTTTAATAAAACAAATTATCGACAAGCATCGGTTGGTGACAGTGATATTGAGCGAAAACGTTGCGTTTATTCTCTTAAAGATGAATACACCGTTCTTGTACCAGAATTTCAAGATGTGTATGACAAGATAGATTTAGCTATAAAAAGTGGTTATCTATCGAGAGAGGACACTCTATATAACTATGAGCAACAGCGACAAAACCTGCATTATGCTATGAGTAACGATACTGTTCCATGGCGTGATTTAAGCGCGCCACGTCCTGTACGAAATGTTACATCTATAATTGGATGTAAAGGTTCTGGCAAAACGTTGGTGATGCAGCAATGTTTGTCAATGTACCCTAGTGTTATTTGGCATGCTAATAAATCTGAACAAGTTCAGATTGTTTATCTGTCAGTCAATTTAAAAGGAGCTACAAGCCCGATTGAGTATTGTAGTATTTTTTTACAATCGTTGGAAAACGCTATTGGGAAACAAAAGTATGCTAGCGAAGTTGTTGTTTCTCCAAATCTTAGAGCCGCATTGTTGAAAATACGAAGTTTGTTAATTACTTACAATGTCGGACTTGTTGTAATTGACTCTCTTCAAGTAATCGAAAAATGGAAATATGATGATCGTAACATTTTTCTAGAACATATCGACGGTTTGGGTGATCTGGTGCCGTTGCTACTGATAAGTAATTCGAATGCGATATATGAGCTCAGTGATATTAGTCAGAGTAATATTGATTGGGATCCACTGATGCGTTTTTCTGGTAAAGATGATCTAATCGTTGAGCGTTGGTCTTTATTTAGCAAGAAGCTTTGGAAGCGGAATTGCTTAAAAAATCAATCACTAGAGCTCTCTGCTGAGTTAAGCTCTGAATGGTTTGATGCATGCGAAGGGGTTATCGGTCTTGCCGTCCATTTTTTTGTAGCATGTCAAATAGAAGCAATTAATTCAGGGGTAGAGCAGATTACGGTTAGCTTGATGAAGGACGTTAGGAGAAAAGAGTTTAGATTAAAAGAGGGTTTTTTATCAGCTATTAAGTCAGATAAAAATAAGGTCTTCGAGCGTCTTGTAAATTCTCATGATAAGAGAAGAGTAAAACTCAAAAGCAACAAATCAAATCAAGCTCTAGCAAAGCCCCAAAATCCAGAAAAATTACAGCGTAATGACTTTAAACGCATCAGCAGAAAGGATTGGTCCAAGCTACCTCTCGATGACCTGAGGTATTTATTCTCACAAGATAAAAATGGCAGTTTTTATCACGTTCTAAAAAATGAAAAGCTTATCTTGTCTATGAGCGATTTGATTAGCTATGCTGAACTTCCCAGCGCCTTACCCAGATGAGTTAGTATATGGCATATTGAGCCGGGCCAGAGTACGCTTTTGCGTAACAAGTCCTAAGCGTTTACTCAGCGGTGTCATTGGCAGTCGCTCGGCTATTTCTTCAGTAAACTTTCCCTCTCGGCTTAACGATTTCACCTCGATTAATTCGTTAAATTTACCCTCGCCCATAGATCTTATTTATGGGCACACTCTATTCCCATTGTATAGTCCATTTCTACCCGAAAATAGAAGGTTAGAATGTTTAAACCATATGCAATTTAAGAGCTTTGGCTCGGTTCACCTCGCTTCTGGCTATGTCGCATCACTAATACCTAAATTACATGTGATGAGAGCTTGTCGGGATTGTATTGAAGAGCAACTGAATACAGTCGGTGAACCCTACTGGAGAAGAATACATCAAATTGTTGGAATAAATCATTGCTGTATACACGGAACTCCCCTAGTAAATATTCAACCCTACCATTCAATGCAACATAGGCATGAGTATTTTCCTCTGCAAACTCAACAAATAGAAACATTTTCACCTCAGATATTGATATCCAATCCTAAGTGGTTAGACGAGCAAGTGTGCTGGCTGCTTTATCGAGGAGAGCAGCAATCACTCAGTTTTGAGCAATGGACAAATCTGTATAGATATTTACTTGTTAAAAATGGATTCGCAAAAGGTTGTTTTTGTAATTACCCATTACTGAAAGAGGCTGTTGAGAGTGCCTGGTCAGAGGAATGGCTACGTTCGATGAATTTATTTCCAAATGAAACAGAGTCTAATTGGTTACATAAAATCACCAGAAAACATCGAAAATCCTTCAGTTATTTAGAGCATTTAGTCGCACTTTATGCCATTCAAAAAGATATCAAGCTCTCTGAGGTTATGGATAGAGGAAGGTCTTTAGTTAAATCAAATATCAAAACAGTTAAATTAACGACTTTCTCAAAAACAAAAATGCGAGAAAACCAAAAAATATGGCTAAATCAAGTTAAACAATTCGGGGCCAAAGTCGCTAGGGAAAATGGCTATGGAGGTACATATCTTTGGTTGTACCGCCACAATAGAGATTGGTTACTTAAAATTAATAACAAGTATAAGCGCCCTATTCCCGTAGTAAATAATAGAGTTGATTGGAAGAGAAGGGATATGGAAATTGTTAGAGCCCTTATTCGTATAATCGATAAACATTTTGATGATGTTTCGGGACCTCGATTATCGATTAAATGGCTTGTTTCTCAATTAGATACTGGAACGTCAGTGGAGAAATATCTATATAAACTGCCCTTGGCTTCAATCTATCTTGCCCGTTACTCTGAAAGTATTACTGATTATCAAATAAGAAGGATTACTCAAGTCATGATTATGACTAGACCAAATATACTTCCTAGATGGCAGATACTTAGATTGTCGGGATTAAGTGACGAGCGGATGACTCAAATGACATGTGAATTTTTGGATAGTCTACTAGCAAATTTTTGGGCTTTAAGAGGACTGTAACTAAAATGAACGAACAACAAAAATTAGAAGAATTACTAGGCCATTATTTTTCAGAACAAGATATAGCGTATATTTTCTCTTTACTACTGCCTTGGGCAGGAGACTACGAAGGCATTTCTAATTGGTTAGAAAAACCAATTTCAGCATTTGGTGATATTACTGCGATTGATGTTTGTGAAAGAGGGTTATCTAAGGACTTTATTGTATATTTAGCTGGGATTAATTGTGGTGGTTTTGCTTAATTAATGAGCTTGAATATCAGTTTCTAACATCACTATTATCGTACTATTTTAACCGCTTTTTAGTTTCTAACATTATTAATTTTCAGGATCGCACTTTGTTATAAAGATCATACATTTAGTTTATATTTTAGTTGCGTACTTTATTTAACTTCCACAATTAATCCCAATAAAAACGGTTTCTTAGGAAGCCGTTTTTATTGGGTGAAATAATATTATAGCGTAATGGGATAATTGACCATTAATAGTCTGGTTGTTAAATCTGTCTATTTCGATAGGGGCATTTTATTCCCGACGAAGATTATCGCCGCCCCAGTTTAAAATGGGGTTTAGCTAATTAAAGATACTATTGGAGTCGTTGAAGGCTATTGAGGATTGTTTAAATATGGTTATTAAGCTGTCTTGGCAGCCAGTTAACTAATTCATAAGTAAGGTATTATCAGTTACTATTGTGTGCTGGCTTAAATCGTTCAGCACAACAGAATCGGGGGCGTGGAATGTATCCTATGCCCCCGACAGTGATTAATTGCTTAGTAATTGCTTAGTAATTACTTAGGTAGTAGCACTGTGTCAATCACGTGGATGACACCGTTGCTAGCGTTAACATCTGTCATGATAACTTTTGCATTGTTTACCATCACATTACCGTCTTTTACTTCAATGGTAACTGTTTGTCCTTCAACTGTTGTTGCGCTATCTAGCTTAACTACATCAGCAGCTAATACTTTGCCAGCTACAACATGATAAGTTAATACCGCGACAAGCTTATCTTTGTTCTCTGGTTTTAGTAGCATTTCGACAGTGCCTTCAGGCAACTTTGCAAATGCATCATCTGTTGGTGCAAATACCGTAAATGGACCTTCACCTTTCAGCGTCTCAACAAGTCCTGCCGCTTTAACTGCAGCTACGAGAGTGGTAAACGAGCCATTTTCAACCGCTACATCAACAATGTCTTTTTTCATACCATGATGTTCGGCATAAGAAACAGATGAGAACGCTAAACTAGCCACTACAAGAGTCAGTATCGTAGATATTTTCTTTAACATTTTATCTTCCTTTTAGGTGTGTACCATTTTGAGTTCAGCATTAGTTACGCAGTAGTTAATCAACTAGATCAATTTTGTTTCAATGAACTTGTGAGATGATGTTGTGTGCACTTAGGGGGGCAATATCACTAAAATAAGTCTAATTGCATAAAGCTGACAGGAAGATATAACAATGGTGATATTCATCATGGATGTTTTTACGGGTCGATATTCTGAATATTGTCTTAGCTGTACTTGGTTTAGATACCATTTCAGCGATAGTGAGTCTTGCGCTATTAGTTCCAAGTCTTAGTATTGCAGCTAGAAGGTTACATGACACTGGGCGCTCTGGCTGGTGGCCATTAATATTATTAATCCCAATTATTGGTTTAATTGTTCTGATTGTTTTCTTAGCTCAAGACAGCCATGATGTAAATGATTACGGTGTTAACCCTAAGTTGGGTGTTCCAACATAAAACCGATCAAGATATCGTGATGCGGCTAATACTCATGTTGACTTAAACGCGTTTTGATTGCGTGACTGATATTATCGGCATAAGACTTCGTAGAGCTTACAGTGATTTTACCCAACAAAAAGGGAACAGATACTGTTCCCTTTTTGATTTGGTCAAACTTAGCTATTACCAAACACGAGCGACGAGTCCTTTCAGGTAATAACCTTCAGGGAATGCGCTGCTAATTGGGTGATCGCTGGCTTGGTGCATGCGTTCAATAAATTGCACTTCACGCTTAGCATCAAGTGCGGCATCGGCAACCACTTTTTGGAATAGGTCTGACTGCATTAAGCCTGAACACGAGAACGTCAGTAATATTCCACCTGGATTAAGTAATTGCATAGCAATCATATTGATGTCTTTATAACCGCGACATGCGCCATCGAGTTGCGACTTATTGTCGGCAAACTTAGGCGGGTCTAAAACAATAACATCAAAGGTTTTACCTTCATCTCGGTACTGGCGTAGTAATTTGAATACGTCAGCTTCGTTATAGCTTACATGGTCATCATTAAGGTTATTAATGGCCATATTATCGCGAGCAGTTTGTAGGGCTAAGGTTGATACATCGACGTTTTCAATACTCGCAGCGCCTGCTTTGGCGGCATATAAGCCAAAAGTACCGGTGTAACAGAAACAGTTAAGTACTGACTTACCTTTGACGAAACGAGCCGCCATAGCACGGTTGTCACGCTGATCCAGATAGAAACCTGTTTTATGACCTTTAACAACATCGACGGCAATCTTAATACCGTTTTCTTCGATGATGACGGGCATAGCAGGTAACTCCCCGTGTAGTAATCCTACAACCGGAGTCAGGCCTTCTTTCTTTCTAGAGTCGACATCTGAGCGCTCATAGACAGCGCAGTCCGGATATTGAAGAACCAGTTGCTCAACGATAGTGTCGCGCCATTTTTCAGCACCAGTGCTTAACAGTTGGCAAACCAATACGTTGGCATAACGGTCTATGGTAATACCGGGTAAACCGTCCGATTCAGCGGCGATTAAGCGATAACCCGTTAGACCTTGTTCGCGAATCAAATCATCACGTCCTGCTTGGGCTCTTTTTATGCGTCGGGCGAAGAAGTCGGCATCGATAGTTTCGTCTTTGTCGAAAGTCCATATCCGCACTTGGATTTGAGATTCTGGCGACCAGGCACCGCGTCCGAGCCAATGCCCGTCGTGCGCCACTACTTCAACAGTGTCACCAGCTTGCGGTTTTCCGCCATTGACGTTGTGAATTCCATTGGAAAATATCCAAGGGTGGCGACGCTCTAATGAACGTTCGCGGCCAGGTTTAAGTTTAATTCTGATAGCCATGGTATTGCCTAATGTAAAGTATAAAAGGGGTAAAAAGAGTTATCGCGCATCTAATAACGATGCCATATAAGCCTAATCGAAATTGAATATAGGCTTGGGGTAATGCCTCAATAATTGAGTGCATTAGCCAGGGGGCGACAAAATGGGATCATAGCCTGTTTTGAGCCTAAAAACCTGACAAATAATTAAATGGTTGGCTTAGTATGGTGTGGTTAATGTCTATTCTGGCGGTTGAGTCGGTAATTATTGCTTATTCCATCCAGCATTAAAGGTATTTTGTTGCGTTATAGCGAGGTTAAACGGTGCTGGTGGTTGATGCACAATCAAATATGCCTACAGACTTGTGATGATGTTTTTAGATCGAGTGATTAACGTGATGCTTTTACTAACCGTCAAACACAACGCCACAAGCATTCGGTAGCAATTATACCAAGCGTTGCTGAATCGCAGTATTTGAACACACTGATTACTCGTACTCGATAATGGCAATAATACTTGATTAGGTAACGATATTACCACGTGAAAAAACCAGAATGTAGCCTTTAAAGGGTAGAGCTAAATAGTCGGTGTGTATTGGTTTAAAATGGCTGCTGATGAAACCGAACTCAGCTAATTTTACACTGAGTTTATTCTTTCTACCTCTACCGGGGTCTACAATGATGACGTCACATTTTTTACTGGCATGGTTTTTAATAAAATAAGCCAATAACTGCACATGCTCATCTTCATAGAGTAAATCGCTGCCAATGATGACGTCAAAAAGTCCCAGCTTACTGGTGTCATTGGCCCAATCTACTTGCTCAAAAGCAATGTTTTTACCATTGTTGAGTTTTGTATTTCGGTTAAGGAACTGCTCAACTTCTGGGTGATAGTCGGTTGCGGTAATATCGGCATGTTTTTCGTTGAGGAGTAAGCTTGATAATGCGATTCCACAGCCTATTTCTAGAATTCTTTTACCTTCGGTTTTGTAATCCAACATATAGTTTGCCAGCACTAAGCTTGATGGCCATACAATGCCAAAAATAGGCCAGCTTGCAGAGGATATTCCGAGTTTTTCAGCAACACCTGTAGGGTCATAAAATTCTTGATTATTACGTAAGGTGCATAGATGAACATCTATGTCACCAAATTCAACGGTTTGGTAGCTTAAGCGAAGAGCTGTCATTGCGCCGTCTCAAAAATTGAGCGCTCAGCCAGCTATCGAGGACAAATAAATGACAAAACGAAGAGGTTTTAGTTAGGTTATAGCAGTTCGTTAGAAAGGCAATGTATTTAACTAACTGTTAGGTTTTGTTAGACTTAGATCTTTGTTAAAAGTATTATAGTATTGTATTTTTACCTGCTCGATGGAACTCAGTTGGATTAATGTTCTGTGCAGATATTAACTCATCTATAACTGATAATGTCGGCGCGAAAAGTTGGTTTTTACTCACTCCGGCACCAGATTAGCACCTCTATTTGTATTTCAATAAAACCCCGTTTCTACCAATTTATAACATCATTCTGGCCCGTCATCAGTGTTAACTCTTTTTATCAATATTTGTATCTGTTGTGACATTTCACTGTTATTTGTGATTGTTAATAATGTGACATGCGTATCACAAACTTAATGATAATGGTTTGCATTAACATGTTCGTTATGTATAATTCACGAAAATTTACATTGGTTTACACAACACAGTAGTTGTTTACATTGTCTAATCGGGATGAGATATGAAAAAAACGTTAATTGCTGCAACACTATTTAGTCTTTTGGCTAGCAATCAAGCTATGGCTTCTGACGAAACGACTGAACTACGTCAGATTATTGAGCAGCAGCAGAAAGTGCTTAAAGATCTTGAAAAGCGTCTTGAGCAAACTGAAAAGCGTGTAGAAACTACTGCAGATGTAGTAGAAGCGAGCGCATCAAGTAAGTCGGCTACCACTATTGGTGGTTATGGTGAATTACACTATAACAATATTAGCAATAACCAAACCGGTACCGACAAAAAAGAATTCGATTTTCACCGTTTTGTATTGTTTGTGGGTCATGAGTTTAACAGCACCACTCGTTTTTTCTCTGAACTAGAAGTTGAGCACTCAATTGCCGGTGAGAGTCAAAATGGCGAAGTTGAGCTAGAGCAAGCTTATATCGAGCACGATTTTAATGAGATGCTTACCGCTAAAGCAGGTTTATTCTTAATGCCAGTAGGTATTATCAACGAAACTCACGAACCAACGGTATTTTACGGTGTTGAGCGTAACCCGGTAGAAAAAGATATTATTCCTGCGACATGGTGGGAAGGTGGTTTAAACCTTAATATTAAAGCCGCTCCAGGTTTAGCTTTTGACACTGCAGTGACTTCTGGTTTGTATTTGGACGAAAGCTCAGGCTATAAAATCCGTAACGGTCGTCAAAAAGTATCTGAAGCGAAAGGCGAAGATTTAGCTTATACCGGCCGCGTAAAATATACTGCAGTACCGGGTTTAGAATTAGCTGCCACGGTTCAGTATCAGTCTGACTTAACTCAGGGGACTGCTGGTGTTGATAGCGCTTCTGCTACATTGTTAACAGCACACGCTATTTACAGCATTGAAAATTTCACTGTTAAGGCATTATTCGCCCAGTGGGATATTGATGGTAAAGAAGCTGAAGCATTAGGTCGCGATAAGCAAAATGGTTTCTATATTGAGCCTTCTTACCGCATTAATGAACAGTTTGGTGTGTTTGCTCGTTATAACGAGTGGGACAACAATGCGGGTGATAGTGCCGATACTAAGAAAAAACAAACCAACGTGGGTGTTAACTACTGGTTACACGAAAACGTAGTGTTTAAAGCTGATTACGAAAACATTGGTGGCGCTGCAGATTCAGACGGTTTCAACCTAGGTGTTGGTTACCAGTTCTAATTGCTGAGCATTCAGTAAAAGCACGCATCGATGAAACAGATTATCGGTAAAATTTTGGGTGCCAACAGTGTATATTGTCGGCACCCTTATTTTTGTTCTTGGCTAAGGATTGATATGCAGGCAATATTACGATCATATTTGATGTTATTTATGATGGGGTTAGCTGTTTATTTTTCGGCATTTAGCGCTGTAGCAACACAGTATCAGTCAAATGACGCCTTTATTAGCCAAGCATTTAATGGCAATGCTGGCGAGTCTAAAGTGTTGTGGTTAGATGATGATCTCAAACAAGCCGTAGAAGCTATTTTAGCCCATCGTTTTAATAAAATGCGTATGCGTTACTGGCTACACAATGATGAAACCGTTTGGATAATGGACGAAATAGGCAAGGAATCGCCGATTACGGTGGCTATTCATATTAAAGACCATCAAATTATGCGGACTAAAGTGCTAATTTATCGTGAAAGTCGCGGTGACGAGGTTCGTCATGATTTTTTTACAGACCAATTTAAGCTGGCCAAGTTAGATGACCAACATCAGCTTGATAAGCATATAGACGGGATTACTGGTGCAACATTATCAGTAAGAGCGTTAACTAAGTTATCGCGCATTGCATTGTTACTTCATGCGCATGTGGTGCAATAAACCACGTTTTAATTCTAGCGGATCATTTCAAGCAGGTTAGTGTGACAAAAACATCTCGACGTAACCGTTT
Organism: Shewanella sp. AC91-MNA-CIBAN-0169; assembly: GCF_040310165.1. NCBI lineage: Bacteria > Pseudomonadati > Pseudomonadota > Gammaproteobacteria > Alteromonadales > Shewanellaceae > Shewanella > Shewanella sp. AC91-MNA-CIBAN-0169. Next base: position 26,778 of record NZ_JBEOPM010000016.1, on the reverse strand, counting down.
TAGACTTAAGATTTTGCGAGCCCTTCGTCCTTGGCACCGTCGCTTAGGATTAGCGAGTGCGTTATTTATCTTATTGTTAGTGCTGACTGGCGTAGCGATAAATCACAGTGATGATTTTGGTTTAGACCAAGCACCGGTTACCCAGTCGTGGTTGCTTGATTATTATGGTATTGCTCCTCCTTCTCATGTTGCTCAGTTTGGTGTTGCACCTACTGCATTATATATTACCGATAATCTATTGTGGCAAAACCAACATATGATTTTAGAGTCCAATGCGACCTTAATTAGTGCCAGCTATGTCGGTAACATGCTGGTGGCCATAGATGCACAGCAACTGTATTTATTTAATGATCTTGGTCAGTTACAAGAAATTCAAAATGCCAGCACCGGACTTCCGTCTGGTTTGTTAGCGCTAGCGATTGTTGATGGCCGGGTGTGGTTAAATACTGAAGATGGTGTATTTCAAGCAGATGAGCAACTCATCGATTGGCAAGCTATTGCGCCGTTAACAGCACCTGTTTGGCTGAGTGAAAGTAAATTTGTGGATAAAGAGGTTGTTAATCTTGCGCGCAGCGCTAACTTACATTGGCAACGCGTAATGCTAGATCTGCATAGTGGTCGCTTATTTGGATCATTAACGGTTTGGCTGTGGGACTTATTCGCGCTAGCATTACTAATGGTATCTCTCAGCGGCTTTTGGATTTGGTTAAAACAAAAACCACCGAGATAATCTATTCAATTACCATTTTTAGCGTTCAAACTGATCGACTGTGTCGGTTAGCTTATCGGCTAAATTACTCAACTTATTACCTGCCTCGCTAATTTGATGATTCCCCTCAGATACAGATTCACCTAATAGCGTAAAGTCTTGTACTTTAAGCTTAACGGTATGAGCCTGCTGCTGTGATGCTTGTGCTAGCATGGCTGATTCTTGGCTTACTGTGGCAAGAGACAAAATAAGTTGGCGGCTCTGTTCAAGTGTTACTACTAACTGATTTGCTAATGATACTGAGTGTTGTGCTTTTTGTTGGTTGGATGCCATATTGTCGACCGCAGATTGAATTGAATCAACGATATTAGCGAGCATTTTATTTATTTCTACAGTTGAATTATGTGTGCGTAAGGCTAACGTTCTAACCTCATCTGCAACTACCGCAAAACCTCTTCCTGTTTCACCGGCTCTAGCCGCTTCAATAGCTGCGTTCAATGATAATAAATTAGTTTGTGAGGCGATATCGGCAATGGTTTTTACCACGGTAGCCACTTGTTTACCTGAATTTTGCAGTGTGAGTAGCATGCTGGCAGTCGTTTCAATGTCTTGGGCTAATACGCTAATGCTGTCAGCTGTTTGTTTAACTTCTTTTTGCCCTTCAACCATGCTCTGCGCACCCTGTTGAGCAGAATCTGATGCACTTTGTGAATGTTCGACACTTTGCTCCATTTGCTGCTCAAGTTGCGACATCACATCTACTAAACTCACAATAGTGTGTTGAAGCTCATCCACAGAGGCTGATGATTTACCTGTTGTGTTACTTAACTGGGCAACGGTTTGGCTAATACTGGCGATAGCGTCATGTACTTCATTCATTCCTAAACGGAATACGTTAATTAAGCCATTAACACTGGTGGCCACATTACTAATTTCAACAATGCATTCATCAGACAGTTTGGCTTTTAAATTACGATTTTGCGCAATGCGGGTGAGGTCGTTTGACAGTTGCTGTATAGGAGTGGCTATTTGTTTTTGTGCAGCTAAGTAGGCCCCAACTGCAACAACCAACATGAGTCCAACTAATACAAAAATGAGCATAGTATTGTAGCCAAGTTCGCTTTGAATGTTCATTGCATTTTGGTTGGCTTGAGTCGAAATTTCTTCGGCGAGAATGTCTAGACGATCTTTGAGATCGTTAGCACTATCATTTAATGTACCTAAATGATTGCGGGCATTGTCCCAATCTACCGATGATTTACTCATGGTGTTTTCAAGTGCCGATAACGCCGCGTTAAGCGCGTCAATTTGCGGCATTAATTGGGTAGATGTTACGGTATTTAATTGTTGATACTGCTCGTTAAGACTTTTTTCTAGTTGAACTTTATTCTGGTTAAACTCTGTAACGTCGATGGTTGTACCGTATAAAGAATAACCCATTAATACCAGTTCTTTGGCAAGACTTTGTACCCGTGTAATGCTGTTAAGCGCAGGTAATGTGCCATCGACAAACCCGCCAACTTCTTGTTTTACGGTTTGGTTGCTGTTATTGAGTAAAACAGCCGCCACTAGGGTCATTAATAAAATAGCTGCATAGCCTAGTAGAATACGAGCTTTGATAGTATTAAAAGCGTTAAACATGGGTTAATACCTTAATCGGGTCATTTTTTGATCTCAGTGTAACTAAGACCGGAGACAAGAGAAGTTATATTCATTTTTTTCTAATGCTAATCATATCGGCACAGTACTAACATTCTTGATTAGTAAGGCCTAAATTATCATTAATTTAGATTTTTAGGGTAAAAAAAAGAGCGAACATTTTGTCAATGTTCGCTCCGGTATCGATGTTACCTACTAAGCCGTTTCTATCTCGTCGCCTTTGGCAAATTGAATCGTGTTGCCAAACACAAAGCGGTTTGAGACTAACGCAAAGGTGATGCAGGCGGCTAATGTGACTGGCATTAAGTGAATGTAGTGCCAGCTTGAATAGAATGGGGAAAATTCAAATGTTAGTGAGGCATATAGCATTACTCCAAATATAACCGCACCGATCCCCGCTCTGGCATCTATATTTTTAAACACTAAGCCTACAATAAATATCGACAGAATAGGCATGCTGAGTAAACCATTTAACTGTTGTAATAAGTTGATGATACTTTCGGCTTGTTGATAAATGGGCACTAATGCAAGAGTTAAAATACTGAGTAATAATGTAACCCAACCGCTTAAGCGCACCACGTTAGGGTCTTTTTTAATATAGGCTTCGTGAATGTCACACACATACAGCGCCGTCGCTGAGTTTAGTAAACTGTTGTATGTCGATAATACTGCCGCAGCCATTGCGGCGGCAAATACACCCGTTAACCACGTTGGCATGAGGTCACCTACAATTCGCCCGTATGCAGCATCACCAATATCACCATACAGTTTGTATGAAACAATCCCAGGAATAACCACGATAGCCGGTACGATTAGAATACGAATACCTGCTGCAGCAAATACGCCTTTTTGAGCTTCTTTTAGTGTGGGTGCGGCCATGGCACGTTGAGTAATGGTTTGGTTGGTACCCCAATAGAACATTTGGATGAAAATCATTCCGGTTAGTAGGGTGTGCCAAGGTAAAGGCGAATCATCACCACCAATGAAGGTGAGTCGTTCTACCGGAATATCAGATAAGTCATAATTAATCGCATTTAGGGCTAGATACACCACAAAAATGGCCATGCCCAGTAATAATACTCCAGAGTAGGTGTCTGATACGGCTACCGCGCGTAACCCTCCGAAGAAAGCATAAACTGCGCCTAGCGTCGCAAATGCAACAGCAATATACATAAGTGGAATGTCGACATTAAACATGGTCTGCATAAACAGAGAGCCTGAATAAATCACTGCTGGCATGTAGATAAAAGCATTACCTAAAAAAAATATAGACCCAATAACGGCTCGTATATGCTTGTTATTGTATCTTTTTTCCAACAACTCAGTTGTGGTGGTACAGTTATACTTGTAATAAACGGGTAAGAATAATTTAGCCAGAATAATCAGGCCAATCACAGCAGAGAACTCCCACCATGCTAGCAGTGCCATTTGGTTACCGTTCATGCCCACCAGCTGATCAGTACTTAAATTTGTTAGGGTGATAGACCCTGCCACAAACACCCAACTTAAGCCGCCCCCAGCGAGAAAATATTCTTTATTTTGTGTGCTTTGTTGACGGTTGCTGCCACGACATTTTATGTACGTTAATAACCCAATCATTGCCGTTACAATGGTAAATACGGATATTTGAATAATATTTTCAGACATTATTGTTCCCTTTCCCAAGTTTTTATTGGGTATTGTTATGCCGCAGCTGAATTTTTACTGACTTCTAATTTGATGCTTTTTATTGGGTTCAAGCCTGGGGTTTTATTGTGCTTTTTGATCAGCGCATTGAGTTGAAATAATGACATTAGCATGGCTTGTAATGGCGCAAGATAACCTTTCTGGTGTAGCTCAAAGAGTGCTTCTTGGCTGAGGGCTTGTAGTTTGTCTTCATCAATAGTGAATAAACCCGACAAACTAGGTGTTGAGCCATCTTGATGCTGGATTAAAATACTAATTGGGCGTAGCAGGCCAAGTTGGCTAATATGCTGATTAAATGCTTGGGTCTGGAGATCATTGTTAATGTCAGATTCAAGCAAAGCTTTTACTCTAGATAAATGCAGCGATGCTTTGCCGTTGGTTTCAAAAATGGCTTGTCCTGTTGTGGCAGAAAACACCCCATGTTGTTCGTCAATACCAATGGTGTAACGTTGTGGGTCGTCAGGTGACATCATCAAAAAAAATGGAAAAGTTTGCATGTTAGTTGGCGTGTGTAGCGCGGTCCACTTACCTTGTTCGACAAATAGGTTGCTACCTTGCTCGAAGCTAGTAAATGCCGTTAATACCCATTGACCATTGTTACCATCACGGACATAAACAATTGGCATACTGCAAGCCGTTTGGCTGACTTCAGATACCCGCAGGTTCATGATGTTTTGTTGATGAGCAAATTGGATGGCGCTGTCGTTTGCTAATCGTAAGTTTTGGTGCTGTTGAGGCGTTAATTCTGTTAGTTTTTTCATATTTTTATTCTATTGTTGAGAATGAGTTAACCATTGTTCAATGAAGTCTCGATGAGGCGGCAATGTATTGAGCATCTGCTGCGTAAGCTGAACATTACGGTTAAGTATCTGAGTGGCTTGGGCCTGTTGTTGGTATAAGTGCGCATGTTGAGAATAGTCAGGGCTGAAACCCATACCATAAAGTACATATTGATAACTAGCGGCTGGAAATAACTCATTTGGGCCATTGAAGTCTTTGCTGGTGGGGCCTCGATAAGCCCAAATGCTTAAGTCTTCTTGTAAGCTCTGTGGAATAGAGTCGGGATGACAATGTGCTTGCCAATAGGGTTCTGGTCTTTTCGTCAGCATGTAATGTAGTTTTAAAAAATCAACAATACGTCCCCAGCGATATTCCATTTGTTGGTTAAACCGTTTGGCCGTTAATGCCATGATGGTATCGTTAACCGGTAGGTTGTCGGCAATGTAGCGTGCAGATATTTCGACTAGCATAATCGCAGTGGCTTCTAGTGGCTCAACAAATCCTGCCGCCATACCAACAGCAACACAATTTTTTTGCCAATAGCGTTCACGATGACCACTTTGATAGCTGATTTTTTTTACGCTTAAACCTTCGGCTTGGGGGCCAATATAACGGCGTAAATTGGCTTCAGCCTGTTCGTCGGTCATATAACGGCTTGAATACACATGACCGACACCGCGGCGATGTGTTAAGCCAATATCCCAAATCCAACCTGAGTCCTGCGCTGTGGCGATGGTGTGCGATGCAATCGGGCTATGCTGATCTGTATAGGGCACTTGCATTGCAATGGCGCGGTCGTTAAATAGCACATGATCCAGTTTAACAAACGGCACATTAAGTGTTTTACCCAGTAATAAAGATGCAAAACCGCTGCAATCGATAAATAAATCACCGTCAATTGAACCTTGGTCAGCAAGTGAAATATGGCTGATGTTACCTTGGCTATCGACATGGGCTTGTTCTACTGTTCCGATGACATGCTCTACTGCTAGCTTGGCTTTACAATGCTGTTTTAATAAGTCGGCAAAGGCGCCAGCATCAAGATGGTAAGCATAATTGCAGCTACCTTGATATTCGCCTTCTGCCATGCTGCGAGGAGCAAGGCCTGACTCACAAATAGCATGTTGGAAGTTGGTGTGTTCGGCATAGTCTTTGATGTTGTCGATATAAGGTGCTAAGTCGATACGACCATAACCTAATGGAACCGTAAATGGATGGTAGTAAAAGTCGCCATTTCCATGGACCCAGTTAACAAACTTGCCGCCTTGTTTAAACGTTGCGTGACAAGCCTTAAAGACTTCGCTTTCGCTTAAACCTATTTGTTGTAAGGTATTTTTCATGGTTGGCCAAGTGCCTTCACCAACACCGACCGTGGGAATGTCTGATGATTCCACTAAAATAATTGTTAAGTCATTACCTGTCTGGCTTTTATGATGCGATGCAATGATAGCTGCGGTTAACCAACCCGCTGTACCTCCACCCACAATGATTATTTTTTTAACTGCTTTTGCCATTGGGTTAACATCCTATTTGCAATGAAATGTGCTTAATTACCGGCGTAGTTAAACACTATCACAAGGTGTGTTTTATATATCATAAACAAAAAAGACAGGTGCTAAGCACCTGTCTTTTATTACTTATAATTTAAAACTTGCCTCTAACGCCTAGAGAATAGCGCGATCCGTTATCTTCAACCGAATAAATTTGGTTGGCGAAACGACCTGTTTGAACGAGCTCTTCTTCAGTGATGTTAATGCCTTCAACAAACACCGATACATGTTCAGTGATGTCATAGCTGGCGCTAATATCCCACTGGCCAAACGTTTCGGTATTGATTGGTTCACCATTAAAACCATTGTCTAGCTGACGTAAGAAGCCTTCGCGGTTGTTAAATGCAACACGGGCTTGGAAGTTATCTTGCTCATAGAACACGATTAGGTTTTGTGAATTACCTAAACCTTCAAGTGCGAAACTTTGAGTGCTGTTAGCATCTACTGTCACATTGCTATCAACCACAGTCGCGTTGGCGGTAACACCAAAGCCGTTGTCGAAGATATGAGTTAAGGCAACTTCATAACCAGTAATACGTGCTGATTCACCGTTACGAGGGCGGGTTACAGTGTACTGTTCTGACTGACCATTTAACTCTTCTGTTGTGCCAACAACTGGGTCAGAACATAAGTCTGAGTTAGCCGTGCTACAGTTAAAGTCTGGGCCAGTTCGGTCAGTCATTTGGTAAGTTTCATCACCCGTTAACGTCACGATAAAGTCGTCAACTTCTTTACTGAAAAATGCAAAGCTGAAGATGCTGGCGTCATCGTAATACCACTCGTAAGAGATATCCCAGTTTTCAGAACGGAACGGTTCAAGTGATGGATTACCACCGCTAGCTGTTAAGTTCTGACGACGTGGCTCGTTAAAGTTAGTCGCTGGAGATAGCTGTGACATGGTTGGACGGGTTAACGAGTCATACATGGCAAAACGTAGCACCATGTCGTCTTGTAGGTCTAACTTCACGTTTACGCTTGGCAACAAGTTTGAGTAAGTTGTGCCTTGAGTAATATTTGTCGCTGGACCGTATATGTTTTGGAACAATGTCGCATCACTGGTCGGTACTACGTCAGAAATATAACTCTGTACGGCACTGACTTCTACATCAGTCGTTGAGTAACGAGCCCCTAAATCAACCGTTAATGGCATATCACCTACGTCATACACAAACGTGAAGTTCATGTATAAGCTGCTGACATCTTCATTAATGGTATAGCGATTGTTTTGCAGTGTTGGGGTGATTGGATAACCTTCAGCTGCTAAATAATCGACCATAGCATCACCATCATAGGTGTAGAAGGTGTCGATTAAACCAGAGAAATAGTTATTCGCAGTATAGGGTCTGAAGTTAATGGCTTCATTGGGTGCAGGAGTACCATAACCACAGAATTGACACTGACTACCAAAAATCTGGTAACTGGATTTTTCACGCTCTTGACGGTATAGACCAAATTTCGCTTTCGTGAACACCAATGAATCAGGTGAATATTCGAAATCAGCTTTAAACTCAGTAATTTCATCTTCGTCAGTAAATTGATTACCTTTTTCGTTATAATGTAAACGAGAAAGGCCGGCATCAGGTAAGTTGCCATTTTCAAAACCACCATGGATAACGGTAGGGGTTCCACCCGTGCCATCAAATTCATAGCTGTTGGTCATACCGACAACGTTGAAACGGTCGCGGCCAGCACGATCGTTTTCAGCATTTGAGTTTGAAACATCAAAGTTAGCTTTTAATTGGTCTGTAATATCCCATTTAACATTTAAGCCGACACCGCTGTTTGTCACGTCGCGAGAGTTGCGAGTGTGCGACACAAAGTCAGTTGCTGGGTCGCCACTGCCTTGATGTAAACCAACATCTTGGCTAAAGGTTAATAAGGTGCCTGTTGCAGGGTCGATAGAGGCATTGCCAACGCGGTCTGGCTCAAACCATGATGCTAAATCGGTAACTTCAGAATCCACTTCAAATTTTGAAATAAAACCATCCAAGGTAATGCTGACGTCGTCAGACGGAGCATACTGGAATACTAAGCTACCGTTAGTACGAGTTCGGTCCTGTTGATCAACGATTTGGTCCCAGTTACGCGGAATATAAGCATTGGTAAACAACACGCCATCACGTGAATTGGAAATAGTTTGACCGCCACGCCAACCGGCGGTGTTGATTTGGTTAATTTGAACTTGGCGCTCTTGATGGCTTACGGCAAGTAATACACCCATAGTTTCATCATTGAAGGTGTTACTGATCAAACCTGAGACAGAAGGTGAAATTTCTTCTGAAAGACTTTCATACATTCCTTTCACAGAACCGACAAGTTGGAAGCCTGAATAATCAAAAGGACGCGCGGTAGTGACGTCGACCGTACCGCCAATACCACCTTCTTGCATGCTGGCACTGCTGGTTTTATAGACGTTAGCACCCGTAATTTGGTCAGCGGCTAAGATGTCGAAATTAAACTCACGACCAGCGCTATCTGTCGCTAATTGACGACCGTTAACCAATACTGTATTGAATTGTGGGCCAAAGCCACGAACCGTTACTGCCTGACCTTCACCACCACTTCGGTCAATCGATACACCAGTAATACGTTGTAATGATTCGGCTACGTTTAAATCTGGAAACTTACCTAAATCTTCGGCTGAAATACCATCCGACACAACCGAAGCAGATTTCTTATCGGCCATTGAATTTTTTAAACTGCTGCGTATCCCCTTTACAGCAATAACTTCTATTGTTTGTTCATTAGCTTGAGTTTCTGCTTCTGCTGCAGAGACGCCGTTAACACTTCCTAATGCCCCAGCAATGGCAAGTGCTATCGTTGTCCTCTTACCAAAAGTTGTGATTCCTTTTGTCGACATTTTTCTTCCCCCAGTTGATGTTGTTGCTTTTTTATAAAATCTTTATTTTTAATTAAAGCTTATTTATCTTATAAATATATTAATTGAGCTTAAATATCAACCTTTTCTTAACAAGTATGGTGTAATTTAATGATGAATTTTTAGACTAATCACTGACATCATGGTGATATACATTGCAATAAATAGTACCAAAACCTAAGGTTGTAAATGAATTTAGTCTTTGTAATTTAAAGATATTACTGTCATCGCTCAATGTTTATTCAGACAGTAATCAGACTGTATTTTTTGTGTTTATTACACTTTGGTATAGTTCATTTCTTGTAAAAAAAAACAGTCTGATAACAATCAAAACAATTTCAAAATGGTTATTTATTGCGGTGCAGATTTCATATCCCATGACATGCCTGTGGCATAGCGGTGGGCAAAACCTTTCCAGGCTGTCGTTGGATTGCCTTGTTGATCTTGCTCATTAGACTGAGCGCTTAATTGTAGGTATGAACACTTATCTTGTTGATTTTTAACATGGCAATCCATCATAGCTAATGCAAAGTGTTTATTGATGGTATTAAGCTGTGTCGTATTCCAGGCGGGTTCAAAATAGTGGCCTAAATCTATTTCATTTTGGTAAGCCACTTTAGGTGCTGGATGTGGGGCAATATTATGGCGAGCATTATGATAGGTGAGCATATAGGTATGTTCACCGCCAGTTTGCTGGTATAGCGATTGAATTCCTTTATAACCAGAAATATCATCAAGATCGCCAGCAACATACAGTGTTGGGACGGTTATTTTTGCTAATGCTACTGGGTCAAATAGTTGATGATTGCCTCCCCAGGGGGCCATAGCAATCATGGCTTTCCATTTAGGATCTACCGTTACAGGGGCTGTTTGGCCACCAGCACAGGTGTTGAGTAAAGTAATGGCACCATTGATAACATTTTGGTCTTTGCTGCCGGTAAAGGTAGCGGCAGTTTGTGGGTTAAATTGATAACAGCCGCCCACAGTGTTGACCGCACCATAGCCGCCCATTGAATAGCCAATTAAGCCTGATCGTTTCGTGTCGATAATGCGACTGACAAAATTGTCGCTGCCGGTAAAATAATCAAGGGCAAATTGTTGATCACGCGAACGATTTAATAATGTGCTAAAAAAACCGCTAAACGGAGCATTAACCATATCGACATCAGCATTAGTCGAGTCGGTGTGATCCAGTGCCGCAACAATATATCCGTGTGACGCTAGATGCTCAGCTAAGTAAAACATAATGGTGCGATAGCCAGTATAACCATGGGATAACACGATGAGTGGAAATGGCTGATCCGTTAATGCGGCCACTTCTGCGTCACGAGTGGCATTGCCTTGCAGTGAAAATGGTAATCCTAAACGGGTTTCATCATTATAAACGGCATTTAATACTGCCGGTTGGTTTTGCTTGGTCGCGGCAGTTTTGTTACTTGGGTACCACACCTCAATGTTGAGTTTTCGGTCTTCAGCTATTTGGGTTTTGGGATTAAATTGATTTTTATGAATCAAGTTAACAGTTTTAACACCGACTTGATAAAACCCTGTTTGCGCTAGCTCTGGCAACGCTTCCTTTGGCAGTGTGTTGGGGTAAAGCTGTTCGGCGACTAGAATGGTATTTTTTGTGTCACTGTCTGTTGCGTTTGCGGCAATGGCGCTTGAGTGGGTGCCTAAACATAACAACGCGATAGAAATAAGTGATTTGGTCATCATTAATGCTGTCCTTTTCAGTAATGCATGCTCTTCAGCATGGGCTGTAGTACTTGGTCATTTTTATTATGTAATGCGGGCGGGTCCTCAACCCACATCATTTTTTGTTATCGACTCATTTACAGAGTTACTGCGGAAACGTTTCTACGGTTAATCCTTTGCCTGCGGTGCAAACATAAATGTCCGCTTGCAAATTAAACTGCGCAAAATAGTGTTGCTCAACCGCTTGCTGAATAGCGGCTACGTCTTCATTACGGCATAAACACACTATCGCGCCGCCAAATCCACCACCGGTCATGCGTACGGCGCCTCTGTCTGCTAAAGCTTGTTGGCAAATTTGCACTAAACCATCGGTGGCAGGTACGGTCACTTCAAAGTCATGCTTTAACGATTGATGTGATGCGGTCATTAAAATGCGCAGTTGTTCGATGTTATTACTGGCTAAGGCTTGGGTTGCGGCAATGACTCGGGCATTTTCGGTGATCACATGGTGAGCTCGGGAGAATTCATTTGCGCTCATTTGTGGCTTAGTTTGCATTAACAACGCTAAGTCAGCATCGCGCAGGGTGGTTAAGCCCATTTTACTGGCGGCTTGCTCGCAGTCGATACGGCGTTGGTTGTATTCGCTGTCGACTAACTTTCTAGGGTAGTTAGAGTTAACAATAACAATCGATAAGTCTGTTGGAATGGTCACCGATTTTGTGTGTAAATTTTGGCAATCGATTAATAACGCTTGGTCTTGTTGACCTTTAGCTGAAATTAACTGGTCCATTATGCCGCACTGGCAATCCATAAAATCATTCTCGGCTTGTTGACCGAATAAGGCGATTTGCTCTTCGGTTAAATTTAGGCCGCAAACATGATTAAACATCCCTGCAATCGCCACTTCTAGTGCCGCCGAAGATGACAAACCACTGCCTTGCGGCACATTACTTTCAATTAATAAATCAACACCTTGTAGCTGGTGGCCAGCACGGTTAAGCACAAATGCAACCGCACGGATGTAGTTGCCCCATTGTGACTGACCAGCACTAATTGGTTGATTAACGTCAAAGCTTTCTTTTTCATTCGGATACATGGTTGATAGTACATTAACCGTGTTGTCATTTCGTATATGGTAAAAAACTTGAGTGCGGAAAGTGAGTGCGCAAGGTAATACGAAACCTTGATTGTAGTCGGTGAATTCACCAATTAAATTAACCCTACCAGGAGCACTAACTACCCCTTGTGGTAATGATGAAAACTGCTGCTGATAGAATGCCTGTAGCGCGTCGTTATTCATTATTGTTTCCTTGAGAGTAATGGATGTCGCTGGCATTTTGTAAAATTTTTGCAGCTGTTTCTGGGCTTAAATCGCGTTGACTTTCGGCGAGCATCTCGTAGCCGACCATGTGTTTTTTTACGGTGGCTGAGCGTAATAGTGGTGGATAAAAATGGCCATGTAAGCGCCAGTGACTATTGTCGTCAAGTTTGCTTGGTGCACAGTGCCAACCCATTGAGTACGGGAAGCTACAATTAAACACATTGTCGTATCGGGTGGTGAGTATCTTAATCGCTTGGGCTAAAGCAGTTGATTGCACATCGGTTAGCTCACCAAAATGGCGTACATCATCTTTGCATACGAGTAAGGTTTCAAAAGGCCATGCAGCCCAAAATGGTACAACCACAAGCCAGTGGTCATTTTGATAAACAACTCGCTCACCGTCGGCAATTTCATGTTTAACATAATCGCCGAGCAAATTGCCGCCATGATGTTGTTGGTAGTTACGCTGGTTGTCTTCTTCTAATTGTATTTCGGTCGATAAATGATTGTGAGCCCATACTTGTCCGTGGGGATGAGGTTGTGAACACCCCATGACTTCACCTTTGTTTTCAAAAATGTGTACACATGCATACTGAGCAGATAATTCGATGTAGTTCAGTTTCCAGGTATTAACTACATCATTGATCTCAGCCACGGATAATTCTGGTAAGGTTTTATTGTGCTTAGGTGAGAAACAAATCACTCGGCATTCACCCGTAGCCTGCTCTATTTCAAATAATGGATTGTCATGATTGAGCGCGGCGGAATGTTCGGTCACTTGTGACGTTAGTGCGCCAAAGTCGTTAGTAAACACAAAGGTTTTATCATAAGCAGGATTGATACTGTCGTTTGCACGATGATTGCCGGGGCATAAAGGGCATGTGTTATCGTACTCTGGTAAATTCGAAGGGGCATTTTTTTCTGTCGCACCTAACCAAGGACGATTATTTCGATGTGGCGACACTAGCACCCAATTACCTGTTAACGGATTTTTTCGTCTGTGGGTAAATTCAAACTGACTCATGGCAATCCCTTTCATCTATATGTGTCTGGAGCAATAACCAGAAAATGCATATTATTATCTCAATTGTACTGTTGATAAATGCTGCAAATTTAATTTATATGATAAATACTACTATTAAGTATTTTATTTAACAAGATGTAATCAATTTCGACAAGATCTTTCTAATTCAGCTTGTCAATTGACCGTCTGTCACTCTATGATGTTGCTAATATATATTATTTATCATATTTATTTTAGTGGTGGGATACGTAAATGGAAGCCGATAGAGAAATTGTTGATGTTGTCGTGATTGGTGGCGGCATAAACGGTGTTGGAATAGCGGCCGATGCAGTGGGGCGTGGTTTACGTGTCTTGCTGTGTGAACAGAATGACTTAGCGTCTGCAACCTCATCAAATAGCAGTAAACTGATCCATGGTGGACTTCGGTATTTAGAACATTATGAGTTCCGTTTGGTTAAAGAAGCATTAGCAGAGCGTGAAGTGTTGCTTAAAAAAGCCCCTCATTTGATCACTCCGTTGACATTTAGGCTTCCCCATCAGTCTCATTTACGTCCAGCGTGGATGATCCGTCTTGGGTTATTTTTATATGACAATTTAGCATCACGCGTCACTCTGAATGCGTCTAAAAAAATTAACTTCACACAAGATAGCCCATTAAAACCTGAAATTACTCAAGGGTTTGAATATTCTGATGCTTGGGTCGATGACTCTCGTTTAGTGGTATTAAATGCCCTTGCAGCGAAAGAGTTAGGGGCACAGATTTGTACTCAAACTCGCTGTATTACTGCCGAACGCGACAATGGTATCTGGAAACTCACCTTACAACATCAAGGGGACAAGTCATTACGTCAGGTGCATGCAAAAAGTATTGTTAACGCTTCTGGACCTTGGGTGTCGAGCTTATTTTCAAATGTATTAAAGCAGCCTTCACCACAAAAAATTCGTTTAGTAAAAGGTAGCCATATTGTGGTGCCTAAAATCCATCAACAGCCACACGCATATATTTTGCAAAATGTCGATCAGCGGATTGTGTTTGTGATCCCATTTGAAGATGACTTTTCTCTGATTGGTACCACTGATGTTGATTTTACCGGCGACCCTAAAGATGTGCGTATCGACCAGCAAGAAATTGATTATCTGATTAGCATTACCAATCACTATTTTAAAAGCACCATTAGCGAACAAGATATTGTGCATACGTTCTCAGGGGTGAGACCATTAATGGATGACGAGTCAGATTCGGCGCAGTCGGTGACCCGTGATTACACCTTTATTGTCGACGCCCCTAAAGATAAGGCGCCGCTATTGTCAGTGTTTGGCGGCAAAATTACGACATATCGAAAACTGGCCGAAGCGGCAGTCAATCGATTAAAACCTTTCCATCCTCAAATGGGGAAACCTTGGACAGCAACTCAAACGCTACCTGGTGGTGATTTTACTGATTTAGGTGATCTTAACCGGATTTATCAGCAACAATATCCTTGGATAAATACACGATCTATTAATCGTTTATTACGAACTTACGGAACCCGTACCCAATCCATTTTAAATGATGCTGCGAGCCGCGAGGCATTGGGGATTGATTTTGGTCATGGTTTATATCAAGCGGAAGTCGATTATGTTATTGCCAATGAATGGGCCAGTTGCAGTGCAGATATTTTATGGCGACGGACTAAGCTAGGTTTGCATTTTACTGAGGAACAACAGCAAGTACTGAGTGATTATGTCGCCAGTAAACAGGAAGTTGCACCGGCGGTTGTTTCTGATGTGAGTTAACCTTAACGTGTTAACACTAGCACCCAAAATGATAAAAAGTTTTTGGGTGTGTTTTATCTGCCATTGCTGTGATTTATGCTTGGTTGATATTGATACTACAAGGTGTGTCGACGATCCCAGTAACGTGATGCAACTGATAAATAAACACGTTACCCGATAATGGATAATCAACGAGTTGCTGTTGAGTCAGTTCAATACGTGATGTTGTCACAATTAACCAATCTAAATTTGGGCCACCAATGGCGACACTAGAGGGTTGTACAGCAGGTAAGATTAACTTTTCGACGATATGACCATCTGGATGATAACGTACCACGCTATGATCGCCCCATTGGGCATTCCACATAAAGCCATGCGCATCAATAGTTGAACCATCAGGAAATACATGATCTTCGGTGGTCGCAAACAAGGTTTTATCCGTTAATGTTTTGTGTGTTGGGTTATAGCGATATTGATGGATGCAATGTTTTTCAGAGTCTGCGTGATACATAATGTTACCGTCAGGGCTCCAACACAAACCATTAGAGATCAAAATATCTTCAATGGTTTTATGGCATTCACCGTGGTTATCTATCCGGTACAAGTTGCCTTGTTGATGTTGATCATGACGGGTTTCAACCATGGTTCCCGCCCAAAAATGTCCACTGCGATCGGTGCGGCCATCATTAAAACGGTTACCTTTCTGTGCAACTTCAGGTTGGCTAAGCCATGTTAATGCATGTGTATCGAGATGATACAGTGCAAAACCTTGCTCAAAGGCGACAATTAACTGAAATGTTTGCTGTTCTGCTAAAAACGCAAAGCTGCCAATACGATAGGGTAAACTGTATTGATCGTGCAGCTGAGTCTCGACACTGTATTTGTGAATTTTTCCTTGTATGATATCGATCCAATAAATGGCTTGTTGTTGTGGGTGCCATAAAGCATTTTCACCCAAATCATTTTGTGATGGGATAACCTGTATAAGATCGCCGATGCTCTGGGTTAGTGTATTATTCATCTGTCGAATGATGTGCGTGTTGGTACACAACATTAAATCCTGCCAATGTCGCGTCTGTAACATCCCATAATGTTGTGTTGATATTACAGTGATGTAACACTTCAACAAAACATTGGCTTAAGTGAGGTGGACCAATAATCGCCACTGATTCTAATTCTGTTAATTGCCACTCTTGCGCGCTCATCGCTGCGCGAACATCACTTCCTATCAATAGTCCTGATAAATACGCATGTGCTTGTTTGGTTGAGAAATCCTCAAAAAGCTGTTTACTGCGGACGCTATATAATCCGTGATAAAAATTATCGTTAGTAGATGACAAGATAAAATCAGCACCGTCAATAAATGCGCCAAAATCAAATTCTAAATCTGATACTTTTTCTTGGATCAATACGCTGTTAGATGACAATAGGTCATACAGTTCACCGGTTAGCGCAGTTTTGAATAAAATGACTTTACCTTCTTCAATTAGCACCCATTTAGTATGGGTTCCAGGCAAGCATACAAGATGTCGACCAACTAGATGCTGTGGAGCCATCGCAAGCCAGCCCAGTAAATGAAATTCTTCTCCACGCATCGAGTCATGGAGTTGGTTATAAAGCTGGCAACTTAATCCTGGGAATATGGTGACTTGATGACCTTGACTGTCAAAGCGCGCCCCGGCAGAGATCACCTCTTGGGGCGAAATAGGACAAGCAAGATATTGGGTTTCTTTCCAGCCAATGCTTGAACCTATTTGACCTATCATCAATATAGGTAGTTTTCCAAAACGATTAGCCCAAGGCGCAATACTGTCCATTAGTGTGGTTTCAAAATCAGTTTGAATTTTCTTCACGCCGACATTATTGGCTTGTTCAAGCACTATTAATGGTTTACCGACTTCGGCTAAACATAGATAAGCACGTAAATGGCTTGTGCCCCAATCGACAGCAATAAAATGTTGATATTTAGCAAGCAAGCTAAGCTCTCCCACCGTCAATATTGATACACTGACCGGTGATCAATTCACTATTGTTTGAGGCTAAAAACAGGGCGAGTTTGGCAACATCTTGAGGGGTGATTCGGCGTTTTAATGCCATCGCATCAGTCCATTTTTGCTCTTCTTGTTCTGTTAGCCAACTGGCCAGCTGCTTTTCGGTGGCGACCCAACCGGGCAAAATGGCATTGACACGAATACCAGATTCTCCAAACTCACGCGACAATGAGCGTGTCATACCAATTAAGCCTGCTTTTGCTGTCACGTAGCCAGTCATTTGTTGTGAGCCTAATAACGCGGTGATTGAACTGAAATTAATAATGCTACCGGAATGCTGTTGCTTCATTAAAATATAAGCCGCTTGAGATGCAAAAAAAGCAGGGTCTAAATTAATTTGCATGCACTTATGCCAATCATGGGCTGAAATCGTTTCGACATCTTGGCGCGCATCATTAGCGACATTATTTATCAGTACGTCAAAACGGCCAAAGTGTTGACCAACATCTCTAATGGCTTGTTGTAATGATTCGGAATCGGTGGCATCGACAGCGCGAAACCAAATTGATGAAGCATCAATTTTGGCCATTTTGCTAAGTAGATTGGCTGCTGTTTTATGATCGATATCAATAAAAGCCACTTTAGCTTGTTGATGTATGAAGGCTTCGACCATAGATGCGCCAATACCACTGGCGCCGCCGGTAATAAAGATGACTTTGTCTTTCAAGTCTTGATATTGGGTTAACAAACTCACTTATAACGCTCCAAACCTACTTTTTATGATTATGGTTAACTAGCGGTATTTGTTGGATTTAATGATTAATCCGAAAAATAATGATGATTATTATGTCTATTTCTAACATTAACACCACTGAAAACAAAGTTATATCGTAATTGCGTTTAAATATGATATAACAGATTTATGTACTGAATATTGGACAGTAAAAGCATGAATAATTCTCCACGTCAAAATTTAACACATCAATTAACTCACGATTTGGGCATTGCCATTGTAAAAGGGGTTTACCCTGTTGGCGAAGGTTTACCCTCTGAAGCTGATTTGTGTATTGAATATGATGTTAGCCGTAGCTCAACGCGTGAAGCGGTAAAAATGCTGTCTGCAAAAGGCCTTATTTCATCTCGGCCTAAACAAGGCATTCGGGTGTTGCCTGAAAGTAATTGGAATATGTTTGATACCGACGTATTAAAATGGATTTTAAGCAGTAAACCGTCATTGTCTTTACTGAAAGAGTTTACTCAAGTGAGGGTTGCGCTAGAACCGCAAGCGGCGGCACTTGCAGCAATGAACGCATCTGATGAGCAATTAGCGTCTATCGAGAAGGCACTCGAACGTATGGTTGAAGCTGAACAAGGTTTAGATGACCCGTTAGAAGCTGATATTGCATTTCATACCAGCATCCTAATCGCCAGTGGTAACCGTTTTTTTGTGCAATTAACCGAGTTTATTGGTACCGCACTCAGGGTGAGCATTCGTTACACCAACAAGATAAAAGGCGTGCCGGGTGCGGATGTGAAAAAGCATGCCGAAATTTTTAATGCGATTAAAGCGCGCAATCCTGAATTATCTAAAGCAGCTGTTTCAATGATTTTAGATGAAGCACTTGAGCTGATTGAGTTGAAGTTGTAGTCGGTCGAAACAATCATAAAAAGAGCACCTAAAGGGTGCTCTTTTGCTTAATGGGGATAAATAATGTGCGCTATAAAGAGGCGCGCGATAAAGTATTATTTCACTTCATTTAACTCAAAAATCAACGACGTTTGTGGGAAAGTAATCGGCAACTGCATGCCAAAGGTCATTAATGCTTCACCACTAAAGGTTTGATTGTCTGTCATGGCTAATACAGACGGTGAGTAGAATGAAAATCCGGCCGGCCAAATTAGTGATAGTTGATAATCTCTGTCGGCATCTAATCCTGCAAAATGATATTTTGGCGGATTAGTTCGTTGGGTCTCTTTGACGCTGTTGTAAGCAAACAAAGCTTGGGTTTGGTTTGTATTAACAATACCAAAGTTGATTGAGTCGCCATCGCTGTTTAATCGTACCAACTTGCCACTGTGAATTAACTGACGATGCTGTTTGTGCAGTTTGATTATTTGCTGTAACTGCTCACGTTCATCATGGGTTAACTCTCGAGGATCCATTTCAATCCCCATGTGGCCAAAGAAAGCGACCGCGGCTCGCATGGCAATATTGATGTGTCGCCCGGTAATGTGACAATCGCGCGGGCCAACATGCGCCCCCATCACTTCTGCTGGGAAAAAGAATGAACAACCACGTTGAATGGTGAGTCGATCTAATGCGTCATTTGAATCTGAAGTCCATACTCGATCAGTGTGTTGTAATACACCGTAATCAACTCGCGCACCACCAGAGGAACAACTTTCAATTTCAATGTGTGGATGACTATCTTTAAGGCGCTTGATTAAAGCATAAGCGGCTTTAGTTTGTTGATGTACTGCCGGCTTACCCAATAAATTACCTGCATGATTGAGGTCGCGGTTCATGTCCCATTTGAGGTAGAGAATTTGTGGGTATTCAACCAAGATATCGTTAATCGCATTAAACAGATAGTCAGTCACGTCTGGGTTCGTCATGTCTAGCACTAGCTGTTTTCTAAATTGTAGCTGCTCGTTACCTTGGGTTTGCAGCGCCCATTCAGGGTGGTTGCGATATAAATCGCTGTCTGGATTAACCATTTCAGGTTCAAACCATAAACCAAATTCCATGCCCACGTTATTAACATGATCAATCAGTGGTTGCAGTCCGTCTGGGTAAATTTCACGATCAACAGTCCAGTCACCTAAACCGGCAAAGTCACCACGGCGACCTTTAAACCAGCCGTCATCGAGTACAAATCGTTCTGCGCCAATGTCAGCCGCTTGGGTCGCTAATGATTGTAAAACAGCAACATCATGGTCAAAGTAAATTCCTTCCCAAGTGTTGTAGTGCACTGGGCGTGGCTTTAGGCGTACCTTTTCAGTGATAAGTGATTGACGAACATACTGATGGAAGCAATGAGATAAGCCACTAAAACCGTCATTAGAATAGGCTGTATATAACGTTGGGCTGATATAAGACTCGTTAGGCGCGAGTATCATTTCACCAGGCATTAATAATTCACCTAATTGGGCATAACTGCGGCCTTCTGCAAGTAACTCCGCTCGCATTTTATGGTTGCCACTCCAACCTAAATGAAAACCATAACACTCACCGCCTTGTTCATGGGTGAGTTTGTTGTGCATTACCATGCCTGGGAAATTGTCGTGTGAGGTTTTACCTTTACGGTTTTCACGCACAAAGCTGCCTAAGAAGGTATCAAAAGACTTGCGTTGGAATTCGTTCGACCAACGGCCTTCAAACGACATTACTTGGTCAATATGCAGAGGCATTGGAATGGTTGGCGCTGCACACCAATTCACATTAACTGAGGTTTGGCCTAAATTGGTTAATTCTGTTGTCGCACTGAGTACGTCACTGCGTGGGTTAAGCTGTAAGTGATGCTTAACGCTTAGCTGACGTAGGGTATCTACTGACTCGAAATACACTTCGTTTTCATTCGGTTGGTTCACTTGTGTTAGTGCACCACCAATTGACCATGCAATGTTGTTATCAAAAATTTCAATGCCAGGTGCACCGGTAAAACCTTCACCCATTAACGGCGATAATGAAATAGGCGCTTCAACAACAACTGAGCATTTAGCTTCTTGTCTGGTGCTTAACCGTTTCATCATGTCAAAGCTGGTCTTTTCAGATAACTTTTTACCAAAATACAAAATGGCAGGAGTCTTGTTTAAGCAATCAACGATCAAGCTAGTATGTTGGCCATTAAGCAAAACGAACTGGGGATGTGACATGATATTGTCCTTGATTGACGTTTTTGTGTTTATACACACTGATTAAGCATACATATTCGAATGTGTTGGATTGAGCCAGCAACATTCTGCAGTGTGTTAATGATGTATTCGGATTATTTTAAAATACTATATATCATATAAATACTAGGTTAGTATATTGATCGTCATTAAAAATTGGTTAAATAACCCCGTAATTTTGCTTATGACAGTAGGGTAGAACCTTAACAATATCCTATGTTCGAGCCAACGGTTTTACGCACTATATATTGGAGATTAACATGTTAGGAGTTTGCTACTACCCTGAGCATTGGCCTGAATCTATGTGGCAACAAGACGCAAAAGAAATGCGTCAGCTTGGATTACAGTATGTGCGTATTGGCGAGTTTGCGTGGTCTAGAATTGAGACCCGTGATGGCGAGTATTCTTTTGAGTGGCTGGATCGTGCCATTGAAACGTTAGCTAACGAAGGGCTGCAAGTGATTATGTGCACGCCAACGGCTACGCCTCCTAAATGGTTAATCGACAAATACCCAGACATTTTACCTGTCGATATTAAAACAGGTACTACCCGTGGCTTTGGTTCGCGCCGTCATTATGATTTTTCAAGTGATAACTACTTTCGTGAAGCAATGCGTATCTCTACCGTTATTGCACAACGCTATGGTAAACATCCTGGCATCTGTGGCTGGCAAACGGACAACGAGATTGCTTGTCACGATACTACTCATAGTGGCTCATTGGTGGCTAAGTCAGCATTTCAACAGTGGTGCAAAGCCTATTATCACAACGATATTGAAAAGCTCAATACTGCCTGGGGTAATGTTTTCTGGTCGATGGAATATCAAGATTTTGAACAAATCGAATTACCTATTCTAGCGGTAACTGAAACCAATCCTGCTCATCAACTGGCTTACCGTCGTTTTAGTTCTGACCAAGTGGTGAAATTTCATGATGCAATGGTTGAGATCATTCGTGCTCATGCGCCAAATCGTTTTGTAACCCATAACTTTATCCCGTTAGTCGATACTCAAGCCGATAACTTTGCATTAGCCAAAAACCTCGATTTTGTCAGTTACGACAATTACCCGCTCGGTCGTTCAGATATGTTTTTTAAACATATGCCAGCAGAACAATTTAAACCGTACATGCGTACCGGACACCCTGACTTTTCAAGTTACTCGTTTGACCAAAGCCGTGGTGTGAGTAATAAAAACTTTTGGGTAATGGAGCAGCAACCTGGTCCAGTAAATTGGGCGCATCACAACCCTCGTCCTGAAAAAGGCATGGTTAGACTGTGGTCATGGCAGGCGTTTGCCCACGGTGCAGATTGCGTTTGTTACTTCCGTTGGCGCCAAGTGCCATTTGCGCAAGAGCAAATGCATGCAGGCATTAAACGTAACGATAATTCGAAAGCTGCAGCTTGGGCTGAAGTTGAGCAAATGCGTGACGAGTTGGCCAAAGTCGATTTTACCATTAGCGATCCAGTACAAGCGAAAGTGGCTATCGTGACAGGTGCTAACAGTCAGTGGGTGACCGAGATTGAACGCCAAGGTGACAGTTACAATCATCAACGCGTTGAGTTTGCTTATTACTCGGCATTACGTCAGTTAGGGTTAGCTGTAGATTTTGTCTCTGTAGATCATGATTTGACACAGTATGCTTTAGTTGTCGCACCGTGTTTACCGATTGTGCCGCAAGCCTTTGTTGATAAATGTCAGCAAGCCAACGTACATTTGGTTATCGGTCCTCGCTCAGGCAGCAAAACGGATGAATTGTCATTAGTGTCTACGTTAGCACCGGGAGCATTCCAAGTTTTAGTTCCTGTAAGAGTATTATCAACTGAAACCATTCGTCCAGACTGCAGTGAAGTATTGCATTTTAATGGGGTTGAGTTTGAAAGCCAGTGCTGGCGAGAAGAGCTAGAACTCGGCGATGGTGTTGATGTGGTGGCGACGTATCATGATGGTAGTCCTGCTGTGGCTCGTCATCAAAATACTAGCTATGTAGCGACATTGACCTGTGATGGATTCTTACTCGAGTACTTTAAAATACTAGCAGTAGAGTTAGGGTTAACCATATTAGCGTTACCTAATGATATGCGTGTGGTTAAGCGTGGTCAGTATGCTTACTTGTTTAACTATGCCGGTTATCCGCAAACTGTGCCTAGTGAGTTACAAGGGCAATACGTTTTAGGCAGTGCAAACCTTGCTGCTTACGATGTTGCTATCATGAAACTCGCATAGTGTAGCAACAAGTATATGTTAGTAAGATTATGGCCATCAATCTGGCCATAATCTTAGCTCACAAGCTGAATTGACTCTGTTGTTATCTCAGCTTGTTGCATCTTTTTCAACTCAATGTTTTTCCACACCTTGTCATGAAAGTAGAACACAACTGTATTAACGGCAGGTTCAAGCAGGGCAATGGTACCACCGATAATAATGCTACCGGTTAATAGGTAGGTAATCGTAAAAGCGACACTGAAGTGTAAAATGGCAAAGCTAATAGTCTTTTTCATGATGAATCCCCTGTTTGATTTGTTTAAATGATAACAGTTATCATTATCAAGTAAAGAGGGTTAATTCGATTATTGCAAATGAAAATTTCGATTACGTTTATTATTTTTAATCTTGAAAAAAATAAAGACCCTAAGTAGGGTCTTTCATAAAGTTAATCACATGAATAAATGCAGTCTATAACATCAGGTGTTGAGATTAGTAATGCCAAGGAAAACGTGAAAAGTCTTGATCTCGTTTTTCTAAAAAGGCATCGCGACCTTCTTGAGCTTCTTCACTCGCATAGGCTAAGCGTGTTGCTTCACCAGCAAACAGTTGTTGGCCTACTAAACCATCATCAGCCATATTGAAGCCATATTTAAGCATACGCATTGCCGTGGGGGATTTAGAGTTAATCTCTTTGGCCCAAGCTAAGGCTTCAGTTTCTAGTTCGGCATGTGGAATGGCACGATTTACCATACCCATGTTAAATGCCTCTTCTGCAGAGTAATTAAACCCAAGAAAGAAGATTTCGCGGGCTCGCTTCTGACCAATCATCTTGGCTAAATAAGCACTGCCATATCCGGAGTCAAAGCTACCTACATCAGGGTCGGTTTGCTTAAAAACAGCGTGTTCTTTTGACGCCAATGTTAAATCACAAACCACATGTAAACTATGTCCACCACCCACAGCCCAGCCAGGTACAACCGCAATGACCACTTTAGGCATGAAGCGGATCATTCGCTGCACTTCTAATATATGTAGGCGCCCCATTCGAGCTACATCAGGAGTACCTTCTTCAGCACCTTCATATTTATAGCCATCTTTACCACGAATACGCTGATCGCCACCTGCGCAAAATGAGTATTGACCTTTTGCTGATGGTCCATTTCCTGTAATAAGTACACAACCTACATCGGACCATTGTCTAGCGTGGTCTAGAGCCATATAGAGTTCATCTACTGTTTTAGGACGAAATGAGTTAAGGCAATCAGGCCTGTTTATTGCGATACGCACCGTGCCTTGGGATTTTGCCCGGTGGTAAGTGATGTCTTCAAAATTGAATCCTTCGACAAGATTCCATAACTCAGGGTCAAAGATGTCAGATACTGATTCAGTTTGTGATGGTGTCATAAAAAAACCTAGCCCCTATTGCAGATATTACACAAAGGCTAGGCTTATTTGATACTTAGGTCAATTCGTTAGCATAAAATCGTTAACGAGCACAAGTTATTAGATTTTATCGCAAATAAATTGCAAATTTTCTGTTGAAAAAACAGGGTGGCGAGCACTACTATGGCAGTATTCGATTTTAAACTCACTAATGGCTTCGTTACTGGTAAATACACCATCTAATTCACGAATTTCAATTGTCGATAAACGCTTATAAATTTCCTCTTTAACTTGTGGAATGTGCTTATCGATTTTAATGATTTTTGTACCCGTCATCGAATCAAGCTTTTTATCTGCCTTAGTAAACATCGTTTTAATGTCATTAATTGGCTTATCAAGCTTGTCTGTTTCTGTCGCGGAATAATAAATAATCCCCGCGATTATTGCTAATCCTATCCAGCCTCTCATCTTTTTATCCAATAATGTGTTATTACCTATATAATAAGCTAGTTATCGTTCAATATTAAAGCAGTAAGGCTGTAACATGACGACAGAATCCAACTCCAAGGACTTTTCCAAACAACAACGTATTCAAATCCATCAACCTGATGCTAGTAAAGCAGACAGCTTCAATCCGCGCAACCGTATTTACGTAAGAGCTGTCGATGGCTTATGGACAACCTTACGACGTTATATGGGTTGGATAGCCATGTTATTTTTCTTACTTCTGCCTTGGTTACCCTGGGGAGACCGTCAAGCCGTTTGGTTTAATCTTGCTGAGCAAAAATTTCACGTCTTTGGTTTAACTATTTGGCCACAAGATCTCACCTTGCTTGCCGCACTCTTTATGATAGCCGCATTTGGGCTGTTTTTCGTTACCACTTATCTCGGTCGAGTGTGGTGTGGCTATACTTGCCCACAAACCGTGTGGACCTTCATCTTTATCTGGTTTGAAGAAAAATTTGAAGGCGCGCGTAATAAACGTATCAAGCTTGACCAAATGCCGTGGAGTGTCAATAAACTCTGGCGTAAAACAGCAAAACATACTTCTTGGTTATTAATATCACTATTAACAGCCACTACGTTTGTATCCTATTTTGTTCCAAGTCGTGAACTCTATATTGACTTCTTTACCCTTAATGCTGGTGGCGGGATATATTTTTGGGTGGTTTTCTTCACTATTGCTACTTACGGTAATGCCGGATGGATGCGTGAGATCATGTGTATTCACATGTGTCCCTATGCCCGCTTCCAAGCTGCCATGTTTGATAAGAATACCTATATAGTAGGCTACGACACCCAACGCGGTGAAACCCGTGGTCCTCGTACACGTAAACAAGATCCTAAAGAGATGGGTTTAGGCGACTGTATTGACTGTGACTTGTGTGTACAAGTGTGCCCAACTGGAATCGATATTCGTAATGGTCTGCAATATGAATGTATTAACTGTGGTGCTTGTATCGATGCATGCGATAACACAATGGAACGCATGGGATACGACAAAGGGTTAATCAGTTACACAACAGAAAACAAACTTGATGGTGTGCAAGAAAAGGTATTGCGACCTAAGTTAGTGGGTTACGGTGTGGTACTCACGGTGATGATATTAATATTCATATATGCCAGCGCAACGATTGCACCTGTTCGTATGGATGTTATTAGAGATAGAAACTCACTTTATCGAGAAAACAACCAAGGCAATACAGAGAATACCTTTACGATTAAAATTCTCAATAAAACAGAACAGCCGCAAGAATATGAGCTAAGCGTCGAAGGATTGCCTAATGCCAGATGGATTGGCCCACAGCATGTATCGATAGAAGCGGGTGAAGTATTAACCTTACCAATTAGTATTGCTGTTGATCCTATTGAGTTGAAGAGAAGTATCACCAAAATCGATATCAAAATAACTGCGCAAATAGATGGCAGCCCAATAGAAATAAAACAGGAAACTCGATTCTTTGGTGATTAGAACTGAGTGAAATAGCCGAAAAAGGGACGGATAGTCCCTTTTTTGTTCTTTTCGATTGAAAAAGCACCTCTCGGTCATGTTTTTGCAATATTTAGCCTATTTATGCTTGCACAAATAATTAAGCTCCCTATAATGCGCAACCACTGACACGGCATACGTCGCTGGCAGGTTGTAAGGTTCAAATTGAAGTTTACAACGGCGAAAAGAAAGTTTGAAAAAACACTTGACGCCAACCCGGGAAAGCGTAGAATACGCACCCCAAGCCAACGACCTA
>NZ_JBEOPM010000015.1:0-136179 GCF_040310165.1 Shewanella sp. AC91-MNA-CIBAN-0169 | reverse complement strand
GGAGAAGGATTCGAACCTTCGAAGGCTGAGCCGTCAGATTTACAGTCTGATCCCTTTGGCCACTCGGGAACCCCTCCTCAATTGCGGTCGCCATAGTAGTCAGAAACCTTTTATATGTAAAGTGGATAATTGAATATTTTACTAAAGTTTATGACTGTTTGGTCGATAAAATAGCATCGAGCAGTGGTAGTGATGTTTTTATATGCAAATTGAGTCAACATTAGTCAATGAGTTACAAATAGGGAGCCGATTAAACGTTGCGATTGAAAACAATCGTCGCGGTGAATTTGGTTTGCTATTGGCTATGTTGTCAGTTGATGCTCGCGATATGGCTCAATTTCAGTTAGATAATGATGTAGAAAGCACACAAAAACTGCGACAACAATTTTCTGTACCTCAACCCCAGTTATTAGTAGATGATATTTCTATTCACCCAGACACTATTGATAACGCGATGTTATTTCAGCAGCAAGGCGCACGGCAGTTTCAACTACAACAAGCATTGACACCTGAAGCGCTAGTGATAAGAGGCGCTCAATCTGATGCGATGGTTGAAGTATTAAGTAACTGTGATTACTTAACTAAGCATAAAGCGATTAATGCTTACCAACAACACACCCCATTAGAAGATATGCATTTTTTAGAACAACTCAGCACGCAACGTAAAATATCTAATACGTTATCTTTACAACTGGCTTAACTGCTGAGATTTCAGGCTAAAATCCTGAGACTATGATTTAATTTTGATAATTGTGAGCATGGCAAATAAAAGCTTGCCAAAACTCAGTTATATTTGCCATTTGACGTGGTTCAAACAGATGGGGTGACATAATGATTAAGCAAATTAAACAGCAGCAAGGAAATGTCAGTGACAGTTGTACTGAATGCGGCAGTTATGTAGATATTGGCGCTGTTGTGGAAGCAGAAGATACGTTATTACTGCTTAGCTTTGTAGGAGACGATGCCTTATTGCAAGCTCAATCTATGCTGCAAGTGGCTCAAGAGCGTTTTCCTGATACTAAAGCGGACATTATTGATGAAGATAGCACTATTTCATTGAAGCTTGATTTTGCGTTCAGCGTAGAGAAAATGATTTTTCAACTTGAAAATCAACTGTAGATTTCAGTCGTTTGTATTAGAAATATACACTGTCATATAATTGATGTTAAACACATTTTGTGGGAGTGGGTTAGCGTGTCAACAATCCAAATAAAGCGTAACAATATATTAGTAAAGGATTGCTGTTTTTGAGTATCGCGTGTAATCTGCTTTACATAACAAAAAGGTATAGTAGCGTATGGTAATGTAACGTTATTCATACCTTTAACGCGAACTTCACTCCCTATGTATTATTGTAACATTATCACTCAAATTCTGATTTTCAGAACTAATAATAACAAGTGTACTGATTAATAATGTAAAAATTTAGGGTTATGAAGCCATTTTTCGGGATGTAAATGAATCGAAAAGAGCAACAGCACTTATTGGAATTAATTGTAAATTCCAGTGCTAAACAACAAGGTGATTTCTCAAAAACTGCAGAGTTAGTGTGTCAACTGCTGCGTGAGTATTTTGCTGCGTCATTTGTATCCGTGTGGACTCTCGTAAGTCAATCTGCGAATGATGATTTTACTGCTGATGATGAAGACAATTTTACTTGTCAGCATACTCTAGTAGCCAGTAAGATTGATGAATCATTGAGTCATTTATCTCACCTGAGACACATCACAATAGATCCTCAATATTTTCATGAATTACGATCTCACCGTTATATTTTATCCTCTGATAACTCGCACATAAATCTCGTTGAAACATTTTCAGATTACTACCAACATCATAACATTGTCACCAGTATCGATATTGCCATCCGAATTAATGGACATATTGAAGGTGTGTTATCGGTTGAAAGCTGTGAAAAGGTTAATTGGATAAAATCTGATATTCAGTTTGCTATTCAATGTGCTGACCAATTAGCTTTGACGCTAGCGACTCGTTATACCTATGATAGCAATGAACAAATTTACTTATTGCGCAATGCAACCGAGCAATCCGAACATGTCGTGATGCTGGTGAATACCGATAGTCTAATCATCGAGTATGTTAATAGTGCCCATGAGAAAATGACTGGGTTGCCACGGGAAACTGTTGAGCACCATAGTGCATCGAGTCTTGATATTTTTAGAAATACCCCACAATTACTTGACGATCTAATCAATAAATTACGTAATAGTGAGATTGTTAAAGGTAACCTTAAGCTCGCGCGGATTGATGGCAGTGAATATTGGCTAAATTATCATATTACCCCGTTTGTAACGGAGCAGGGTAAGCATTATGCGTTAGTGTCTAGTTATGATAATTCGGCAGAATATTTTCACAAAGCGGAATTAGAGCGTTTAGCATGGCATTGTTCTTTGACAGGCTTGCACAATCGTAGTCATTTTACTCCTCAATTAGATCGTGCCACTGCTGGGATACTGATTCTGATTGATTTATTAGGCTTCAAGCGCTTTAACGATACCCATGGTCATGTTCAAGGCGATAGCCTTTTAATCGAAATCGCACGGCGCTTAAAACACTTTGCTGTATCTGTTAATGCTATTGATGTTGCCAGAATAGGTAGCGATGAATTTGCTGTGTTATTGCCACCCATGCACTCTGAGACCGATGTCGAACAAATGATCAGCCGGTTATATATGAACCTAGCTGCGCCATCGGTTATCTCGCGTGAGAAAGTTGAGCCAAAACCGGCGCTTGCAGTGGTTGATATTAAGTCTGTTGTTGGGATGTTTGCCCCGTTATCTTGTGCCGATATTACCTTACAACATGCTAAAAAGAAAAATGGTGCACATTACCAGTTTTTTAATGAAGCACTACTTGAAACGTTTACCACCAACGCTGAAATAGAGCGTGATTTACATAGTGCTATTCGTGGTCGAGAATTTGAGTTGTATTATCAACCCTTAATGGACTTACAACATAATCAGTATATTGGCGCTGAAGCATTAATTCGTTGGAATCACCCTAAAAAAGGCGTGTTATATCCAGGTGCGTTTATCGAAATCGCAGAACAAACCGGGTTGATTAACCAAATTGGCGAATGGGTATTAGAAACGGCCTGTAAGCAACTGAATTTATGGCAGCATAAAAACGTCAATATTACGATGCATGTGAATGTTGCTGCGAGGCAATTTTTTAGTGGCAACTTGTACGAACAAGTTTGGCGCTTAATCACCCGTTATCGTATCAAGCCTAAAACGTTAATTCTTGAAATCACTGAAACTGAACTCATGGGTGACATTCGATATGCTATCAATCTATGCCATGAGTTGGCAGAGTTAGGCGTCGGTTTAGCGATTGATGACTTTGGGACGGGTTACAGTTCAATGAAGTACTTAAAGCAATTTCCGATATCTAAATTAAAAATTGATCGCTCGTTTATCATGGATATATCTTCTAGCCACGAAAGTCGTGAGATTGTCAGTGCGATTATCGCGATGGCAAAAGCATTGAATATTTCGTTAACTGCTGAAGGGGTTGAAACTAAAGAGCAAGAGGAGTTTTTAACATTAAGTGCTTGTCATCATGCACAAGGATTTTTGTATAGCCCTGCAATCCGTGTTAATGATTTTGCTTTGTTTATTCATGCCCATGAGTCTAAACCGCAGAAATTAGTATTAATGAGCAATTCATTGGTTTAGTCAGCGTATTCCTTGTTGTGCGAATTGGACTTTACTGATGACGATCAAGATTGTGCAACTCGCATCGATTGCTATTTCGTCGCTATTGTTAATTAGTGCCCATTTAAATAATGGTTTTACGATTGCTTAGTATCTACATAGTCACTCTGCACCAGTATTTATTATCAATAAGAAGGGCTAAGCATTATTTATTGATGTTAACTCATACGCTTAGCACAACATTGTTTAAACTTTTTTCC
Source organism: Shewanella sp. AC91-MNA-CIBAN-0169 (assembly GCF_040310165.1). Lineage (NCBI taxonomy): Bacteria > Pseudomonadati > Pseudomonadota > Gammaproteobacteria > Alteromonadales > Shewanellaceae > Shewanella > Shewanella sp. AC91-MNA-CIBAN-0169. Next base: position 132,242 of record NZ_JBEOPM010000015.1, on the reverse strand, counting down.
GCTGTAACAGATACAAGCATCATTTCTGCCGGGTAAACGAGTTTGCATTTGCTGTCCATCGGTGTAAAACCATAAGCCATCTTTTTTGATAAATGACGAACATTCATAAACCGCATCAATATGCTTATTTTCAATAAACCACGCTTTAAATGTCACTTCACCACAGTCAGCCTGTTGATTCGATGATAATACCTGTAAACCTAACCACTGAGTTTTACCTTGGGCAAGCTGTTGTTCAGTCAAACCGTGTAAATAGTCTGGATGATGCGTGGCAATCAAGTAGCTAAACTGACGTAATACAAAAGCACTATAGCGAGAGCGCATTAAACGCTCTGGCATCTCTGCTACAACAAGACCGGCATGATAGGCTTCACAGCACTGGTAGTAGGGCAAACTACTACCACACGGACAAGATGCCTGCTTTATCGCGGATAAATCACTATTGTTCATCAGGTAATTCTTTTGACGTGGCAGCGATAAATTGTCGGCCGTAATAAAGATTCGGTACTGGTTTAGCGTCATAGTAAAAATGTGGCGCGGCGTGAGTGTTAGAGTCGACACTAATTTTCCACTGTTGTTTACTGTCTTTGGTAAACACAGTCACAAATTTACCGGCAAACTCACTGACCGGTTCGCCAGATTCTTTTCCTGGGTGAAAACGGACTAAATAATAACCGATGTCAGTTGCGCTATTTGGCTCGCTATAACGTACAAGTACTCGAAAATCGACTTCAAGTTTAGCGTTCTTACGTTTAATTTTATTAAAAAATCGGCTATACAGGTTGAGGATATTTTCTTTACCGCTAATAATTCCTCTGTCTTGTGTTTCAGAAATATAAACTGCATCGTCAGTATATATGTTTTCCATAGCGGCTAAATCGAGCTGTTCAAAAGCGTTAGTCAATTTTGTAAAATTGGCATTCAAAACCTGGTGAGGGATCGATTCAGTAGCATAAACATTCGAACTGCTAACGCACAGGCTCACTGCAAGAAGCAGTGAAGATAGCCATAGCGTATTCAAAATGGTCAATATTCTTATCAAGGAATTATTCTCTTTTTATCTAATGTAAATCAATAATGGCAAGCGATACCGTTAGCACAACTATAAATTATTGAGCAACTTTGCTAAAGGATAGAATCTTTACAAAGTATGTAGGAGGTGACATATGTCGTTAAGTGATGACGAATTATTTTTACAAGAAATGGCCGATGTGACCCCTCTTAAATATGAACATCAACCACAAACCACCCAAATATGGCTTAATCCATTAAGTTTAACAGATGCGCAACTGGCAAAGCGAGCGGCAGCTGAGCAACATGAGTTGTTACAGTTATTACCCACTGAGGCTTATTTATTTGCACCCCTTAAGCCAGACGATGTGGTGAGTTATAAAATGGATGGCATCCAAGACCAAGTATTTAAACAACTTAGTCTTGGAAAGTACCGTTTTCAAACCGTATTAGACTTACATGAATATCGGCTTTTACAGGCTCGTGAAAGCTTACTTAATTGTGTGTTAAGTGCTTATGAGCGCGGCGAACGTAACATACTGGTTATCCATGGAAAGGGGTATAAAAGTAAACCTTATCCAGGATTGCTTAAATCCGCAGTCTGTCATTGGTTACGCTTTATTGACCCCGTAATCGCATACCATTCGGCTACTAAACAGAGTGGTGGCGTTGGCGCTATATTTGTGATGCTAAAAAAATCACAGCAAAAAAAGATTGAAAATAGTGAGCTGAATAGAAAAGGTCGCGGTTTTAGGTAGGTTTTAAGCTGATTAATTATCGGTATAAATAAAAAGGACGCCAATTTATATTGGCGTCCTTTTAAGAGTGAATTAATTAGATGATAAAATGCGAGTTTCTGAGTGACCATTTATTTGAGTCAGCTACTGATTCAGCCCTATTATTTATTAATTCAACCAATTGCTATAACCCTTTAATACAGATCATTAGTACAGATCATTAGTACAGTTCATTAGTACAATTGGTCATCACTAGCGTTACCAGCCACACTGACGATTAGCTTGGGTATTTTGCTCATCTAACCACACTTGCAAAGGTGCAAAGTAATCTAATACTGCCTTGGCATCCATTTTATCGGAACCCGTCACTACACTCAGTGCTTCCGGCCAAGGTTTGCTGGCGCCCATTTCGAGCATTTCATTCAACTTAGCCCCCGCTTCTTTATTTCCATAAATGCTACAGCGATGAACTGGGCCGGTATCACCTGCAATATCACACAGTGCTTTGTGGAATTGGAACTGCAAAACATGCGCTAAGAAATAACGCGTATAGGGAACATTACCAGGAACATGGTATTTAGCACCAGGGTCGAAGTCGGCTTCAGTACGTTCAATTGGCGCTTTAACACCTTGGTACTTTTCGCGTAAATCCCACCAGGCTTGGTTATATTGCTCCGGTTTAATGGTGCCGTTAAATACTTGCCAGCGCCATTGGTCGATCATCAAACCGAAAGGCATAAAGGCAATTTTATCTAATGCTTGCTTTAACAATAAGCCGATGTCTTTTGACGCATCGGGTACGGTTTCGAGCAAGCCAATTTTTTGCAAATATTTAGGGGTAATCGATAAGGCAATCGTGTCACCAATGGCTTCATGGAAACCATCGTTGGCAGAGTTTTTAAAGATAAACGGCTGATTTTTATAAGCACGTTGATAAAAGTTATGGCCTAATTCGTGATGAATAACGCTAAAGTCTTCAGCATTTTTCTGAATGCACATCTTGATCCGAAGATCATCTTGGTCATCTAAATCCCATGCAGATGCATGACACACCACATCACGGTCTTGAGGTTGAACAAACATTGAGCGAGTCCAGAATGTTTCTGGTAATGCACCAAAGCCAAGTGAAGTGAAAAAGCCTTCAGCTTGTTTGACCATTTTTGTTTCATCGTAGCCATTCTGGGCTAACAATTCGGTAACGTTGTAACCTGGGTCTGCATCTTTAGGTGCGACACTATTATAAATCGTGCCCCATTGCTGAGCCCACATATTGCCCAATAAATGTGCAGGGATAGGGCCTGTTTTAGGTGCAACGTCGTCACCGTATTGCTCATTTAGTTCACCACGAACATAACAATGTAATGAATCATATAGAGGCTTAATTTGTGCCCATAGACGATCTAATTCGGCAGAGAATGCTTCTGGCTCCATGTCATACTGACTTCGCCATAATTCAGATAAGTCGGCGTAGCCTAAATCTTGTGCACCTTGATTAGCTAATTCGACTTCTCGTTCAAATAGTGGACGCATTGGTTTGGCTATTTCACGCCAACCTTTCCAAGCTTCTAAAAGCAATGCAGGGTCTTTCGACTCTGCCATTATATTGGAAAGCTCTGGTTGAGTGAGGCAGCGACCGTCGGCAAAGCAGTATTTGCCTTTACCATATAACCCGTTAAGTTCAGACGCGATGCTGGCAAGTTCTGCGTTTTTAGCTGGGTCTAGAGGGGCTGGTAAAACAAGGCTACTGCGTAAGCTGTTAAGTTTTCTGGCATTAACAGCATCAAGCTCTACATTGGCATATTTCGCCGCTTCAGTTGCATAGCGCACGGATGTTGAGGTGACTTTTTCACCCATAGCGGCAGACAACGCCGCGGTGTCATCAGTGATAAAATTGGAATAAATCCATTCAGCCCGATTAGCTTCAATTGATAAATTGGCTAAATCGGCTTCAGCTCTATTGACAAAATCGATAGCCGCAGCAGTATCTATCTTTTCAGTAGGTATCTGAGTGGTCGCAGTCGTGTCGCTACAGGCACTTAAGCCTAATGCTATTGAAACAATAAGTGCAATTTGAGACGGTCGTTTTAAAGGCAAGTTCATGTTGTGTGCATCCTTGTTTTTATTATCGGCATCAGTGTACCGAAAAACAGCATGTATTGCATATTAGTTAACAATCTGGTGTGGTTGTTACGATTTTTGTTATTTGTCTTAATAAAGAAAGCTGACAATTTCGATTGACATCTGTGCGCTCAATGATTAATTTAAACGGGTGTTTAAATTAACTTGGGTCTGGGAATGGCAAGCCGTACTGATACAAAAACAAGAATACTCGATGCAGCTGAAAAGTTGTTTGCTGAAAGAGGTTTTTCTGAAACGTCGTTACGACTGATCACCAGCAAAGCTGAAGTCAATTTGGCATCTGTTAATTACCATTTTGGTTCAAAAAAAGAATTAATTCGAGCTGTGTTAGCAAGATACTTAGATGTCTTTATGCCAAGCGCCGCGGTAGAGATTAAACGTATACATCATGCGCCTGAGAATGCGTCACTAAACGAGATTTTTTCTGCTTTAATTAAACCGTTACTTGAACTCAATAAAGTACGCAACGGTGGCACGATTATTTTCTTGCAGCTGTTAGGTCGCGGTTATATTGAAAGCCAAGGTCATTTGCGCTGGTTTATTACCACGCATTATGGTGAGCATTTAGCGACGTTTGTACAAGCGGTATCCGCCAGTGCACCTCACATACCTGCAGCAGAAATGTTTTGGCGTTTGCACTTCACTTTAGGGACTATTGTGTTCACTATGGCTTCTGCAGATGCATTAAATGAAATTGCCACAGCAGATTATGGTGAACATAACAATATTGAAGCCATTATCCGTAAAGTAATCCCCTACATGGCAGCAGGCGTTGCTGTCCCTGTGTTAACAAACTAAGAAGGTATAAAATGAGTATCGTCATATTGCTAGTTATAGCGATCATTGTCCTCTTTGGCGTGCGTAATATCAGGATGCAATTTATTACGCGTCCAGTATTTTCGTTTTTCAAAAAAGTATTGCCTCCTTTGTCGAGTACCGAGAAAGAAGCAATGGAAGCGGGTGATGTTTGGTGGGAAGGTGAGTTATTCCGCGGAAAGCCAAACTGGAATACCTTACACAGCTACGGTAAACCAACGTTAAGCGCTGAAGAACAAGACTTTATTGATAATCAAGTTCAAACCGCATTAACCATGATCGACGATTTTGATATCGTCCATAATCGCAAAGATCTCCCGCCAGAGTTATGGCAATACTTTAAAGAACAAGGTTTCTTTGCGTTAATCATTCCTAAAAAGTACGGTGGACGCGAGTTTTCTGCTTATGCAAACTCAACGATTGTAGCCAAAATAGCCACGCGTAGTGTCAGTGCTGCCGTGACCGTAATGGTACCTAACTCTTTAGGCCCTGGAGAGTTGTTGACCCATTATGGTACTCAAGAGCAAAAGGAGCGTTGGTTACCTTCACTTGCTGTTGGTAAAGACATTCCCTGTTTCGCGCTCACGGGCCCAGAAGCGGGCAGTGATGCTGGTGCGATACCCGATATCGGTGTTGTTTGCCTGCGCGAATTTGAGGGCGAAGAGACATTAGGTTTAAGCCTAACGTGGAACAAACGCTATATTACCTTAGCACCAGTTGCTACCGTGCTCGGTTTAGCGTTCCAAATGCGCGATCCAGACGGTTTACTCGGTGACGTTAAAAACATTGGCATAACGTGCGCGTTGATCCCAACTGACCATAAAGGTGTTGAGATTGGTCGTCGTCATAACCCATTAATGATGGCGTTTATGAACGGTACAACAAGTTGTGAAGATGTATTTATTCCATTAGATTGGATTATTGGTGGCCCACAGTTTGCCGGTAAAGGCTGGCGTATGCTGGTTGAATGCTTGTCTGCAGGACGTGGTATCTCATTACCTGCTCTGGCAACCGCATCTGGCCATGTCTGTACCAAAACGACCACAGCCTACAGTTATGTTCGTCAGCAGTTTGGTATGCCTATTGGTCTGTTTGAAGGTGTACAAGAAGCGATGGCGCGTATTATCGCCAATACTTACCAGCTTGAAGCTGCACGTCGCTTAACCACGCAAGGAATCGACTTAAAAGTTAAACCTTCAGTGGTGACTGCAATTGCAAAATACCACATGACAGAGCTAGGCCGTGATGTGTTAGAAGATGCGATGGACATTCAGTCTGGTAAAGGTATCCAATTAGGGCCTAAAAACTACTTAGGTCATGCTTATATGGCAACACCTATTTCAATTACGGTAGAAGGTGCAAACATTCTTACTCGTTCATTGATGATTTTTGGTCAAGGTGCAACCCGTTGTCATCCATATGTTTTGGCTGAAATGGAAGCCGCAGCAATGGAAGATGAAACTTCTGCATTAGATCGTTTTGATTCTTTGTTGCTAGGTCACATTGGTTATGCGATGGGTAATGCATTACGTTCATTTGGTAGTGCATTAACAGGCAGCCGTTTTGCCAGTGCACCAGTGAGTGGCCCAACGCAGCAGTATTATCGTGACATGACGCGTATCTCTTCGTCACTGGCCATTATGACTGATTTATCGATGTTAATTATGGGCGGGGACCTTAAGCGTAAAGAAATGCTTTCTGCGCGTATGGGGGATGTACTAAGTCAGTTATATCTTGCATCTGCAACGTTAAAACTGTTTGAAGACAATGGTCGTCAGCAAGATGATTTACCGGCAGTACATTATGTTATGACTGAGCGTTTACATTTAGCGGCTAAAGCGCTTAATGACGCGATTCGTAATTTCCCGAGTAAAATTGCTGCGGTATTACTACGAGTGTTGATTTTCCCATTGGGTAACCACTTCAATGCACCAAGTGATAAATATGCAGTTGATTTAGTCAAAGGTATGCTTAAGCCTGGACCTGCTCGTGATCGCATTACTTTCCTTTGTGGAGAGTTTGAAGGTGACACTAGTGGTATTGCTGAAGTTGAAAATGCGTTCTTAGCTAAATATGCAGCGAAAGATTTGTATAAGAAACTTAAGAAGGCACAACGTAGTGGCCATATAAAATCTAAGCTTCCTATGCTTGAGTTATTTGACGTGGCGTTAGAGAAAGACATTATCACTGAAGCTGAGCATAAACAGCTTGTTGAGGCGGACGTATTACGTTTAGCTGCTATCAACGTGAATGACTTCGAGAAATTATAATCTCAGTTGATTAATTTGATATAGATCTTTGAAACAAATTGGCCCTGACTTTGTCGGGGCTTTTTTTATCCATCACGTTCTGGGGGTAAGCTGTTAAGCGAACAAGCGAACAAGCGGTTGCAACGTTTAACGTCACTTTATTGCGCTATGTCGCAAGAGCTCAAAAATAACGGATAAAAAAGCCAATCCGAAGATTGGCTTTATTATTAACGAGTGTATATCACTGCATGTACGTTAGTGAATGTTACTCGTTATGCTCGGCTTGATTAAGCAACGATCAACACTTTGCAAGTGTTAGTGCCACCGATGGTTTCCATCGCGTCACCTTTAGTCATCAGTACCATATCACCACTGACTAAATAGCCTCTGTTCACCATGCAATTTAATGCTTCTTTAGCTAGCTCATCGGCAGGGTACGCAGTTGAGTCAAACTCAATTGGTTGTACACCACGGTACATTGCCATGCTGGCTAATGTCTTTTGATGACGAGATAATGCAAAAATAGGTAAACCAGAGCTAATACGTGACATTAATTTAGCTGTCGCGCCAGATTCTGTTAACGAAATAATCGCTTTAACGCCAGGTAAATGGTTAGCCGCATACATGGTTGAAAGGGCAATCGTTTCTTCAACAGAAGAGAAGCGTTGATCCATGCGGTGCTTAGACACATTGACACTTGGGTGTAATTCAGCGCCTAAACAAACGTTAGCCATTGCCATAACGGTTTCTTCAGGGAAGTCACCAGCGGCAGTTTCTGCTGAAAGCATTACCGCATCAGTACCGTCTAACACTGCGTTAGCCACGTCCATTACTTCTGCACGTGTTGGCATTGGGCTGGTAATCATCGACTCCATCATTTGGGTCGCAGTGATCACAGCTTTGTTGAGTTGACGCGAGCGTTCAATTAGGCGTTTTTGTACGGCAACAAGTGCAGCATCACCAATTTCGACACCCAAATCACCACGAGCAACCATGACTACATCTGATGCGCGGATAACATCATCCATTGCTTCATCGCTTTCAACGGCTTCAGCACGTTCAACTTTAGCGACAATTAGCGCTTTACTGCCGGCTTCAAGTGCTAACGCACGTGCTAGATCAAGATCAGCACCAGTACGTGGGAATGATACAGCTAAAAAATCAACATCAATTAAGGCTGCAGTTTTAATATCTGCCATGTCTTTTTCAGTTAGGGCCGGAGCGGTTAAGCCGCCACCTTTCTTATTGATGCCTTTGTTATTAGATAACGGGCCAGCTACAGTAACCGTTGTGAAGACTTTGTGGCCTTCAACACGGTCAACTCTTAACTGCACTCGACCATCATCAAGCATTAGTATATCGCCAATGACTACATCATTAGGCAATTGCTTGTAATCAATACCAACTTGTTTATCATCGCCTTCGCCTTTTGCTAAGTCAGCATCAAGAATAAAGCTATCACCTAAGTTAAGTTTGATTTTTTGGTTATCTTTGAAGGTAGAAATACGTATTTTAGGACCTTGTAAGTCACCTAAAATAGCGACATGCTTGCCCAATTCTTTAGCGATTCTACGTGTATCTGTAGCACGTTTTAAATGATCTTCTGGTGAACCATGTGAGAAGTTAAGTCTAACAACGTTAGCTCCTGCGGCGATAATTTTACGCAAATTGTCATCGCGGTCAGTTGCTGGTCCAAGTGTCGTAACGATTTTAGTTCTGCGGAACATAAGATACTCCGTTAATGATAAGAAAGATTTTTTGTTAAATTGAATTTGGTTATTTAAAGTACTTAAACAATCTTAGCACTTAAATGATGCAACTATATTAACAGACATTCTGGGAAAATGTAGTAAAGTTACCAACAAAATGATCGTTTTTAATATGTAATTTATGTGACAGATTAGCGATTTTTATAATAAAAAAGGCCAAACAGACTAAACCGTTTGGCCTTAAGAACAATATTTGATAGCTGTCGATGAGATTTTACGCGATCAAACATAACTGAATTGTGTAATTATTTACCAGTTATCTTGAAAGCTTCATGCAAAATTATCACTTTATAGAGTATAGACTCTATCTTTATGCAGCCTAAAACAAACAATTTACGCAGTTAAATAATCCATAAGATATGTTTATTTAACCGCCCATCAATTTAGATGGTTAAATCCTTGTTCACACGAGATTCTTTCAACACTTCTTTTACACGTTTTAAATTATCACGGAAACGAGGGCCGCGGCGTAAGGTAAAGCCTGTTGCCAACACATCTATAGTAACCAATTGCGCTAAGCGCGATGCCATCGGTAAATACATGTCGGTGTCTTCGGGCACTTCCATCGTTACAGGCAATGTACACTCATAAGACAATGGTGAGTTACGGGCGGTAATACCAATCACAGCAGCGCCGTTTTCACGTGCAATACGAGCTATTTCAATCAGTGATTTAGTCCGGCCAGTATGCGAAATCAATACGACTACGTCGCCTTCATTACAGTTAATACAGCTCATTCGCTGCATTAACACGTCATCGAAGCATATTACTGGTACATTAAAACGAAAGAACTTGTTTTGCGCATCGTGGGCTACAGACGCTGATGCACCAAGGCCAAAAAACGAAATAGTCTTGGCTTGAGTGAGAATATCTACTGCTTTATTTATCGCTGATGTATCTAAACTTTGACGGGCAGTATCGAGCGATGCCATTGAAGATTCGAAGATTTTTGTTGTGTACGACTCAGGCGTATCATCTTCTTCAACATGTCGACTAACATAAGGTGTACCGTTAGCAAGACTTTGAGCCAAATGTAACTTAAAATCAGGGAACCCTTTTGTGTCTAATCGACGACAAAATCGGTTAACAGTTGGTTCACTAACATCAGCCATTTTGGCTAATGTGGCAATACTTGAATGTATAGCTGTTTGCGGTGAGGCTAATATGACTTCGGCAACTTTACGTTCCGATTTACTAAATTGGGTAAGGCTTTTTTGAACCTTTTCAAGGGTATTCATAAGCAAGCATCCGCTAAAAAGTAGCTAAAAGTAGGTAATGTAATTTTATATCATAACTTACAGGAATTACGTGATTTAAGTTATTTATTTACCTTTGACAGTAATCTGTAGTTATTTTTCAAGACATAGATCACGATTGAATGGTTCTCAAGCCTTGTAATTGGTAGAAAATCATAGCAGATAATAGATACACATGACTAGATTAACAACAATAGAATAAATGCAAATTAAAGATGCAATATTTAAATTCTGTTGTTATATTACAACAAAAGTGTGCTTTTATTCATCGACCGAATTCGAACATGACACACACATATTATTAGGAGAGCTTTCAGCAATGGGCAAATCAATTGGAGCCAAGGCTTGCGACTTCGTACTTTTCGGTACAAAAGGCGATTTAGCTAGGCGTAAATTATTACCTTCTCTATATCAGCTAGATAAAGCAGAATTACTTGATAAAGAAACCAAGGTAATCGGTGTAGCAAAAGACGCATTCACTCAAGAAGAGTTTATCGCCCTCGTTACTAAAGCACTAAATACATTTGTTAAAGACGAACTTTGCCCAACAACGTTAGCGCGCTTCCTCAGTCGTTGTCATTATATCGGTACTAATTTTACAGATCCTGAAGGCTACAGTGCCTTCCACGATTTACTTGAACCAAGTAAACGCGTCATGGTGAACTACTTCGCGACACCTCCTTCGATTTTCGGTGCCATCTGCCGTTGTTTACATGCACAAGACCTTATTCAATCTGATACCCGTGTTGTGCTGGAAAAGCCAATTGGTACCGATTTAGAATCATCGCATGTGATTAATGACCAAGTTGCCGAGTTCTTTAATGAGAACCAGGTTTACCGCATAGACCATTACTTAGGTAAAGAAACAGTACAAAACTTGATTGCTTTGCGTTTTGCTAACTCATTGTTTGCCTCTAAGTGGGATAATCGCACGATTGATCATGTCCAGATTACTGTAGCTGAAGAAGTGGGTATTGAAGGGCGCTGGGGCTACTTTGATGGCGCAGGCCAAATGCGTGACATGATCCAAAACCATTTACTACAAGTGTTAACTTTGGTTGCGATGGATCCTCCAGTCAATTTAGACGCTGACAGTATTCGTGATGAAAAAGTAAAAGTACTCAAGTCACTGCGTCCAATTAACCAAGACAATGTGTATGAAAATACCGTTCGTGGTCAATACAGTGCGGGTTTCTTAAAAGGCTCGCCTGTTCCTGGTTATCTCGAAGAAGAAGATGCCAATACACAATCAAACACCGAAACCTTTGTGGCACTTCGTGTTGATATTGATAATTGGCGTTGGGCTGGTGTGCCATTCTATTTACGTAGTGGCAAGCGTATGCCGTTCAAGAGCAGTGAAATTGTGGTGTATTTTAAAAACCCCCCGCATAACTTGTACCGAGCAAGCTTGCGTAATCTGCCACCAAACAAATTGACCATCCGCTTGCAACCTCATGAAGGGGTTGAAATTCAGATGATGAACAAAGTTCCTGGTCTTGAGCAAAAGCAACGTCTACAAACGACCAAGCTTGATTTAAGTTTCAGTGACACTTTTAAAAACGAACGTATTGCAGATGCATATGAACGTTTGTTATTAGAAGCGATGCTTGGTAATCAAGCGCTGTTTGTGCGTCGTGATGAAGTTGAGCAAGCGTGGAAATGGGTCGATGGCATCATTCAGTCTTGGGAACAAAGTGGCGAAAGGCCTAAGCCTTATCCTTGTGGAACATGGGGACCTGTGGCATCGGTTGCATTGATAACCAAAGATGGTCGTTCTTGGGACGAGTAGGGAGCTTACATGATTAAAGATACTGTATTTAAATCGTTCGACACTCCAGCTGATTTAGAAGCTAAATTAGCCGACAAAATTGCGAAGCAATTACAAGATGCTGTCGACACTCGTGGCAAAGCCAGCTTAGTGGTATCGGGTGGTTCAACACCGTTGAAATTATTTGAGCTATTAAGCCATAAACTCGTCGACTGGAGTGATGTTTATATCACTTTGGCTGATGAACGTTGGGTTGGCGCTGATGAAAAAGATTCAAATGAAAGGTTGGTTCGCGAGCATTTATTGCAAAACCGCGCTGCCAGTGGAAAGTTTCGTGGTTTAAAAAATATGTTTGCAACCCCTGAAGCCGGTTGCGATATGACCAGCGAATCATTGGCTAATTTCCCGCGTCCTTTTGATGTGGTGATATTGGGGATGGGTGCTGATGGGCATACTTGTTCGTGGTTTCCTTGCAGCGCAGAACTTGATAATGCATTAACCACTAAAGCTTTGTGTGTTGCGGTCAATCCTACTACGGCTCCACATGCACGTATCACTTTGTCTAAAGATGCCATTTTAAATAGTCGTCAGATTTATTTGCATCTTGTCGGAGAACCAAAATTAACTGTTTATCATCAGGCTCTTGAGAATGATGATGTTACCCAAATGCCCATTAGAGCCGTATTAGCGCAGCGTAAAACGCCCGTTGATGTGTTCTATAGCGCGTAAGGAGTTTTACCATGCACTCAGTAGTACAAGCCGTCACCGATAGAATTATCGCACGCAGTAAACAGTCTCGTTCAACGTATTTAACGGCCTTAAACGATGCCAAAGCCAAAGGTGTTCATCGTAGCGCCCTAAGTTGTGGCAATTTGGCTCATGGATTCGCGGCCTGTCAGCCAGCGGACAAAGACTCTTTACGTCAACTGACGAAAGCCAATATTGGTATCGTAACCGCATTTAACGACATGTTGTCAGCGCATCAACCCTACGAAACCTATCCAAATATGCTTAAGCAAGCATGTGTGGACGTAGGCAGTGTGGCGCAGGTTGCTGCCGGTGTTCCTGCTATGTGTGACGGCGTGACTCAAGGTCAGCCGGGCATGGAGTTAAGTCTACTGAGTCGTGAAGTCATTGCGATGTCTACTGCGATAGGTTTATCGCACAACATGTTTGATGGCGCGTTACTGCTGGGTATTTGCGACAAAATCGTCCCGGGTTTATTAATTGGCGCGTTAAGTTTTGGTCATTTGCCGATGCTATTTGTGCCTGCTGGGCCAATGAAGTCGGGTATTCCAAACAAAGAAAAAGCACGTATTCGTCAACAATTTGCTCAAGGGCAAGTTGATCGTGCTGTACTGCTTGAAGCTGAAGCTAAGTCATATCATAGCGCTGGCACTTGTACTTTCTATGGTACGGCTAACTCTAATCAGTTAATGCTTGAAATTATGGGCTTACAATTACCTGGTTCATCGTTTGTTAATCCTGACGATCCATTACGTGATGAATTGAGCAAAATGGCTGCTAAACAAGTTTGTCGTTTAACGTCAATGGGCACTCAGTACACACCAATTGGTGAAGTGGTATCTGAAAAGTCAGTAGTGAACGGCATTGTGGGTATTCTTGCGACAGGTGGTTCAACTAACTTAACCATGCACATTGTCGCAGCAGCTCGCGCCGCAGGCATTATCGTTAATTGGGATGATTTTTCTGATTTATCTGATGCAGTACCATTATTAGCCCGCGTATATCCAAATGGTCATGCCGATATTAATCACTTCCACGCTGCTGGCGGCATGGCATTGTTGATTAAAGAGTTACTTGATGGCGGTTTATTGCATGAAGATGTCAATACCGTTGCTGGTTACGGCTTGCGTCGTTATACCCAAGAACCTCGTTTGCTTGATGGTGAACTTAAGTGGGTTGATGGTGTGACGGAAAGCTTAGACAAAGAAGTATTAACCCACCTTGCTACACCGTTCCAAAGCAATGGCGGCTTGAAATTATTGAAAGGTAATTTAGGTCGTGCGGTGATTAAAGTGTCTGCAGTACCTGATAATAATCGTGTGATTGAAGGTCCTGCGATTGTGATTGATGATCAAAACAAACTCGACGCACTATTTCAGGCAGGCGAGCTTGACAGAGATTGTGTTGTGGTTGTTCGAGGTCAAGGCCCTAAAGCTAATGGTATGCCTGAGCTTCACAAGCTCACACCTTATTTAGGCACCTTACAAGACAAAGGTTTCAAAGTGGCGTTGGTCACCGATGGCCGTATGTCTGGAGCCTCTGGTAAGGTTCCTGCTGCAATTCATTTAACCCCAGAAGCACTTGATGGTGGTCTGATTGCCAAAGTTGAAAACGGCGATGTGATTCGTGTTGATGCGACAACGGGTGAATTAACCCTGTTTGTAGACGAGAAAACACTTGCAAGTCGAACTGCAGGTAAAGTGGATTTGCATCATTCAAGTTATGGCATGGGCCGTGAATTGTTTGGCGCGCTTCGACGTAGTTTAAGCAGCCCTGAAACAGGTGCTCGCAGTACTAACGCTATTGATGAATTATATTAAAAATAAAAGGAAGTCGGTAATATGATTGAGCCTAATAACTGGTTGCTTCAACCACATGACGTGTTTAAACGCAGCCCGGTAGTTCCGGTCATGGTCATTAATAAAATTGAACATGCTGTGCCTTTAGCAAAAGCCTTAGTGGCTGGCGGAATTAGTGTTTTAGAAGTTACTTTACGTACTCCTTGTGCGTTAGAAGCGATTGCTAAAATTGCTAAAGAAGTGCCTGAAGCATTGGTAGGCGCAGGGACTATTTTAAATGAAGCTCAGCTAAACCAAGCGGTTGCTGCTGGTTCACAGTTTATTATCACTCCTGGTGCAACGGTTGATTTACTAAAAGCCGCCAAGAAAGGTACTGTGCCATTGATCCCCGGTGTGGCTAGTATTTCTGAGATCATGGTGGGTATGGAGTTGGGTTACACTCACTTCAAGTTTTTCCCAGCAGAAGCTTCTGGTGGCGTCAATGCACTGAAATCATTCTCTGGCCCATTGTCTGATATTCGTTTCTGTCCAACAGGCGGTATTAGCCCTGCGACTTATAAAGATTACTTAGCACTATCAAATGTTGATTGTATTGGCGGTAGCTGGATAGCACCGACTGATGCAGTAGACAACGAAGAGTGGGATCGCATTACCCAACTGTGTAAAGAAGCACTTGCTGCACTGTAATCTCTTTATTGTGTGATGATTCAAAAACCAGCATCTGCTGGTTTTTTTATATGTATTTACTGGTGTTTTATTAGAAACCGTATAATGTTTAGCACATTGATGCAGCTTACTAAAATACTCATTAATCACTAATCACTATGATATGTGAGATAAACTTTTCATAGCAGCACCATTCATCGCGATTCCATAAAATGATGATGAATGATTTAACACAAATTTATTGATGGTTTAAGTCGATAACAAAGCAAGTTCATTCATATTAAGAGGTATTCTCCATGCTTTATGATTTAACGGTTGTACAATTTAGTAAAATGCTTAATAACCTAAGTGCAATCCTTGTCAAAGGTGAAAGCTTTGCAGAAGCTAAAAAAATTGAAATGTCGGTGTTACTTAATTCACGTTTAGCGCCTGATCAATTTAACTTAACTCGCCAAGTGCAAATTGCGTGCGATACAGCCAAATTAGCCGTCGCGCGTTTAACTGGCCAAGAAGATAGTGCGCCAAAACATGAAGATAATGAGACGACATTAGCGGAGTTACAAACTCGTATCGCTTCTGTTGTCGATTATTTAGCCACATTTACAGCCGAAGACTTTGCTGGTGCAGAAACGCGTAAAATTACTCATCGTCGTTGGGAAGATAAATATCTTACTGGGCGTGATTTCGCTTTTGAACATGCCATTCCTAATATTTATTTCCATGTGACAACTACCTATGCAATTTTGCGTCATAATGGTGTTGAAGTGGGCAAAAAAGACTACTTAGGTGCAATGCCATTTAAGTCGTAACCAACAAAACACTTATCCATTGATAGCACCATTTTATATGGCTAGAATAAAACCAGCATTAGCTGGTTTTTTGTTATCTACCTAAAAATGAATCTACCACAGTCAGGTATTTATCGTCAGTCATGACACCTTGGAGCCACAAAGCGGTTAATCGACCTAAGCCTGAAATAGACAATATCGATCCGCCATTAAGCTTGTTATCCCACATTATGTTTCTATCATGATAATAATGTCTTTATAGACCTACAGCATTCAGTGACCGGAGTGAGTATGAAAACAATCGGTATGATAGGTGGTATGAGTTGGGAGTCGACACTCAATTACTACAAAGCCATTAATCAAGGCGTGAAGTCTGCATTAGGTGGGCTGCATTCGGCCAAAATTTGTTTATACAGTGTTGATTTTGCTGAAATAGAAACCCTACAACATAAGGGGTTGTGGAATGACACTGCTATTCACTTATCGACTGCAGCGAAAGCGGTTGAAGCTGGCGGGGCAGATTTTTTGTTGATTTGTACCAATACCATGCACAAAGTGGCTGATGAGATCCAAGCACAAATCTCTATACCCATTTTGCATATTGCTGATGCCACTGCTGAGGTGTTGTTAGCCGATGGGATCAGTAAAGTTGGCCTACTCGGCACGCGCTTTACCATGGAACAGGACTTTTATAAGCAGCGGATAAGCGATAACTATCCCATTGAAGTACTAGTACCTTCATCAGACGAGCAAACATTAATCCATGACGTGATATATCAAGAGTTATGTCTGGGCACGATTAATCCGCAATCACGGCAATGCTATCTTGGTATTATTGATAAATTATATGCACAAGGAGCTGAGGCGGTAATTTTAGGTTGTACTGAAATAGCCTTGCTAGTGCAGCAGCAACATACCCATGTTCCTTTGTATGATACGACTCAAATACATGCCAATAAGGCCGTTATGCTGGCATTATCTCAGTAGACAGTTTTCGAGATAATCAACAGATTGTAAACGACACTTTGCTCCGCTAGCCGTGTTGATTTGAAACAGACTCGTTTTCGGATGCATGTATAAGACATAAAAAACGCCTTACAATATGGTAAGGCGTAATGTTAAAAGCTTACTGCTTATTATCGAATCGACTAGTCTTTATAAGCTCGGCCATAGAAGCTGTCTAATAACACTTGTTTTAGCTCTTTAATCAACGGGTAACGTGGATTGGCGCCAGTACACTGATCATCAAATGCATCTTCAGCCAGTTCATCCAGTTTGGCGATAAAATCTGCTTCATTAACGCCAGCATCTTGAATTGATGCAGGAATACCAATAGTTGTTTTTAGCTGTTCGATTTTCTCAATCAGTTTTTCAACTTTTTGAGCATCCGTTTTACCGCCTAGCTTTAAATAATCTGCAATGGCCGCATAACGACATAAGGCTTTAGGGCGGTCGTATTGACTAAATGCTGCTTGCTTGGTGGGCATATCTGTCGCGTTAAAGCGGATCACGTTAGAGATTAATAATGCATTAGCCAAACCATGAGCTAAGTGAAACTCAGCACCTAATTTGTGCGCCATTGAGTGACAAACGCCTAAGAATGCATTGGCAAAAGCAATACCGGCTATGGTGGCACCATTATGGACTTTTTCACGAGCAACGGGTGCTTTAGCACCAAATTCATAAGAGTCCGGTAGGTACTTAAACAATAGGTCTAATGCCTGCAGTGCTTGGCCATCACTGTATTCGTTTGCCATCACGCTCACATAAGCTTCTAACGCATGTGTGACAGCATCAATACCACCAAAAGCGGTCAGTGATTTTGGCATGTCCATGACTAAGTTAGGATCGACAATCGCCATATTTGGGGTTAATTGATAGTCCGCAATAGGGTATTTCTTTCCGGTTACTTCATCGGTTACCACGGCAAAAGGAGTCACTTCTGATCCAGTACCTGAGGTTGTCGGAATGGCAACCATTTGAGCTTTAACGCCCATCTTAGGAAATTTATAAATACGTTTACGAATGTCCATGAAACGCAGCGCTAGATCGGCAAAATCAACTTCAGGATGTTCGTACATAACCCAAATGATTTTAGCAGCATCCATTGGCGAACCACCGCCTAATGCAATAATCACATCAGGTTGGAAGCTTTGCGCAACTTTAGCGCCTTGGCGCACAATGGCTAAGGTTGGGTCAGCTTCTACTTCATAAAAAATTTCGGTTTCAAGCCCCTGTGCTTTCAGAATTTTTAAGGTTTCATTACAGTAACCGTTATTAAATAAAAACTTGTCAGTAATGATCAGCGCACGTTTTTTATCACTTAACTCTTCAAGTGCTATTGGTAAGCTACCGCGACGGAAATAAATAGATGATGGAAGCTTATGCCACAACATGTTTTCAGCCCTCTTAGCGACCATTTTTTTATTGATTAAGTGACTTGGTCCGACGTTCTCAGAAATTGAATTACCGCCCCATGAACCACAACCTAGTGTTAATGATGGGGCTAACTTGAAGTTATATAAGTCACCAATACCACCTTGAGAAGCAGGAGTGTTAATCAAAATACGGGCTGTTTTCATTCTAAAACCAAAGGCTTTAACGCGCTCATCCTGGGTGTCTTGATTGGTATATAAACCAGATGTATGACCAATACCGCCCAAGGTCACTAAGGCTTCCGCTTTGTCCATTGCCTCATTAAAGTCTTTTGCTTTATACATCCCTAATAACGGAGATAATTTCTCGTGAGCAAAGGCTTCAGCATCATCAATATCAGTCACTTCACCAATAAGCACTTTAGTGGTACTAGGCACTTCAAAACCTGCCATTGCGGCTATCGCAACAGCACTCTGGCCAACGATATCGGCATTAAGGCCACCGTTTTTAAGGATGACACTTTGCATTGCCGCAGTTTCCGCTTTAGACAGAATATGACCACCGTGACTAATAAAACGCTCTTTAACTTGCTTATAAATGCTGTCGACTACAATCACCGCTTGTTCAGAAGCACATACCACACCATTGTCAAAGGTCTTTGACATTAATATAGAGCTTACCGCGCGTTTGATGTCTGCTGTTTCATCGATAACAATAGGTGTATTGCCTGCGCCAACACCAATGGCTGGTTTACCTGATGAATATGCTGCTTTAACCATGCCTGGTCCACCGGTGGCTAAAATCAGGTTAACTTTTGCATGAGTCATTAACTGATTAGACAATGCCACGCTTGGTTGGTCAATCCAGCCAATAATATCTTTAGGTGCACCTGCTGCAACTGCCGCATCTAATACAATTTTAGCCGCTGTAGTCGTTGAGTTTTTAGCTCTTGGGTGTGGTGAGAAAATAATGCCATTACGGGTTTTTAAGCTAATAAGCGCTTTAAAAATAGCAGTAGAAGTAGGGTTAGTTGTGGGGACAATACCGCAAATAATTCCGACCGGCTCTGCAATAGTAATGGTACCGAAGGTTAAGTCCTCAGATAAAATACCGCAGGTTTTTTCATCTTTGTATTTGTTATAAATGTATTCAGATGCGAAGTGGTTTTTAATCACTTTATCTTCTAATACACCCATGCCGGTTTCGGTTACGGCCATTTTTGCCAGAGATATGCGTGCATCTGCTGCAGCTAAAGCAGCCGCCCTAAAGATAGTATCGACTTTTTCTTGGCTAAAGTTTGCAAACTCGGCTTGAGCTTTGGCAACGCGCTCAACTAATAAATCAAGCTCTTGTGTATTGGTAACTGTCATAGTGGTTTCCTTTAAAAATATTCAACAAATCAGTTTTGCAAAATATTCTTTGTAAATAAAATTACAACTTTAATGCTCTATTTGCTGTGATGATGACCACAAATGCATAACGGGATGTAATTTTATTACAGTAATAGCTTGTTTTATGAACGCTATATTTTGTTGAATATTTAACTTCCGTTTGTCTAGGCATGTAAACATCACCCAAATTGGCATTAATTCATAACTAAGACCTGTTTTTAGCACCAAAGTAATGCATATATTGCGTGTTCATTCTTTATCTTGTCGCTTACCTTTAGTACGATTTTCAACTAAAAAAGCGATAATTTACAATTGTTTTACAATAGAAATAGTCTGTTTTTTGAACTTTTACATTGATGAAATAATAAATTGAATCAACTATGTTGAAAATATTCTATTGAATTTAAATAATATTTTATAATTGGGCTGCATGTATAAGCAATCGCTAAAGCTTGTTTTGCTTATTTAATTAGAGAATTGTGATTGACATCAATATTTATAAAAGGGAATATGCTCACTGCTAGGGCATATGCTCACTCGTGGTGCGAATGTTTACTCTAGTTAGTGTAATGTGGTCACTTATCCACGTTATTTGAGTTTTGTAGAACTCTACAGAATGTGATGTTGGATTTATTATTGTGGTTTCAGGTTCAGCACGCTGTAAAATATGGTTAGTTATCTGACTTGATCTGGTAAGGCGAGCATATGAACATAAATACACAATTAATAATATTCGACTGCGATGGGGTTGTGATCGACAGTGAGGTGATTAGCGCTAATGTGTTAATCGAAAAACTTGCTCAATTAGGCGCCTGCATTGATATGGCTTTTGTACAACAGCATTTTCTAGGTTGTCAATTTGCTACCGTCGCCGACAAAGTAAAGCGTTTGCTGGCACTGACATTACCTGAACAATTTGAAGCAGAATATCGTCAGCAACTATTGTCTGAGTTTGAGCGTAATTTAACCGTAACAGACGGTATTAGATCGATATTGGCAGATTTGAAAGTACCGTATTGCATAGCAACCAGCAGCAGTTTACCGCGTACAACTAGCGCATTAGAAGTAGTAGGGTTAACGGATGTGTTTGGTTTGAATGTTTTTACGGCCAGCGAAGTCAAACGAGGTAAGCCGGCACCTGATTTGTTTTTGCATGCGGCTAAACGCATGGGTGTCGAGCCACAGCATTGTTTGGTGATTGAAGATAGCTTTTTTGGCGTTAGTGCAGCTGTCGCGGCCAAAATGAAAGTGATTCATTATATTGGCGGTGGTCATATAGTCGATAACGTTAGCGATGAGTTACACCCAGTGTCACAGGCTTACCCAGAGATTGCTGTACTAAGTCATTGGCAACATTTTAATCGTCTAATGCCAGCGTTAATGCGTGGATACTGAATATAAGGGACAACATGGATAACAAGTCGAATTCAGAACTCGCGCGATTAGAGCAAGCGGCAAGAGCTGCGTGGTTATATTACGTCGCGAAGAATACTCAAGATGAAATTGCCCAAAAATTAGAAGTATCAAGACAGTCAGCGCAACGTTTAGTCGCATTAGCGGTTAGTGAAGGGTTAATTAAAGTCCGTTTAGATCACCCCATTGGTAAATGTATGGAGTTGGGCCAACAGTTAACCCAAGCTTTTAATTTATTGGAATGCGAAATTGTACCCAGCGATCCTGCTGATGACAGTTCCGTGCACGGTTTAGCGCAATGTGGTGCAGGCGTGTTAGAGCGGTACTTAAAGTCTGAACAACCTAAAACTTTAGCCTTTGGTACCGGACGAGCACTCAAAGCTTGTATCGATGAGTTACCTTCGATGCAATGTCCACAGCATAAAATAGTGTCGTTATTAGGCAACATGATGTTAGACGGTTCTGCATCAGCATTTGATATCGTAGTCAGCATGGCTAATCGAGTGCAGGCTAAGCATTACCCTATGCCATTACCCGTTATTGCGACTTCAGTAGCGGAAAAGCAGTTATTGCATGACTTAGCGCCGGTAAAAAGTATTTTTGAATTAGTTAAACAAGCAGATGCCACTTTTGTTGGTATTGGGCATATGGGCGCAGAGTCACCATTATTGCTCGATGGTTTCATTAATCAGTCACAGTTAACCGAGTTAATTAATGACAATGCCACTGGTGAAATCATCAGTTGGGTGTATAACCAGCAAGGGCAGTTACTCGAGCATTCAATGAATCAATTGGTGATGAGCTCACCGTTGAGAATTGATTCAAATAAACCTGTTTATGGCATTGCTGCTGGTCAACATAAAGTTGATGCAATATTTTCAGCATTGCAAGGTCGGTTAATTAATTCATTGATAACCAATGAATATACAGCTGAAAGAATATTAGCAAAGCTAAAGTAAATGATTAAATAAAATGATGTTTAACATTGAAATTAGATCAATAACGCGTGAATAATTTATAAAAATAATGTGAATATGAATGGGGTTATTATTTCAACTCAATAGAAATAATAAATAGTCAGTAAAGGAAATATAGTATCACTTTATCATCGATTTTTGGTGAGGGTTTTACTTATTCCCTAAATAGGAATATAAAAATAATGACAACAAGTCAACATGAGGCTTCATTCAAACAAATGAATGAAGAGCAGCTGCCTGTAGCTAAAAATAAATTACATGGTTGGAAACACTTTGCAGGTTTATATGCTGGGGAGCATGTTGCCGCGACGGAGTTTGTTATTGGTGCCACTTTTGTTGCTCTAGGTGCCTCAACTATTGATATATTACTTGGACTATTAATTGGTAATCTATTAGCGATGTGTTCGTGGTGGTTATTAACGGCACCTATTGCTGTTGAAACTCGACTCAGTTTATATAATTATTTAAATAAGATTGCCGGCGACTCAATGACCAAGCTCTATAACTGGGCAAATGTCGTTATCTTCTCGGTGATATCCGCAGCGATGATCACTGTATCGTCGACAGCCGTTCGTTTCTTATTCGATATTCCGGCACAATTAAATTGGTACCCTAGCAGTCTATGGTTTGTGATGATTGTATTAGCGGTAGGATCTATCGTCGTTGTCGTCGCCATGTATGGTTTCTCTACCGTGGCTGACTTTTCTAAAATTTGTGCGCCGTGGTTATTTGTTATTTTTATTGCCGGTTCATTTACCTTATTTCCAGTGTTATCAAATCATGTGATTGGCAGTACCACATTAACGGGCTGGCAAGACTTCATGACCATAGGTGACAGCTCAATTTGGACTGGATTAAATGACAAAGGTGAACCCGGTATTGGTTTACTTGAAGTGATAGGCTTTGCGTGGGCAGCTAACTCAATTACTCACTTCGGTTTGATAGACATGGCTATTTTCCGCTTCGCAAAGCGTAAAAGTTATGGTTTGATTTCAGGTGTTGGTATGTTCTTCGGCCACTACTTAGCATGGATCTCTGCTGGTATTATGGGGGCAGGTACTGCGGTACTATTAAAAACTACTATTACTCAACTCGATCCAGGTGATGTTGCTTACCATGCTTTAGGTTTTTCAGGCTTTGTGATTATCATTATCGCTGGTTGGACAACGGCTAACGCGAATTTATACCGTGCAGGCCTTGCCGCGCAGTCAATTTTTGTTAATCAATCTCGTGAACGTACTACCGCCATTGTGGGTTTAGTCACTGTAGTGATAGCGTGTTTCCCATTTGTGTTTTCGCAGATGTTACCGTTATTGACGTATGCAGGTCTATTAGTTGTACCAGTGGGGGGGATTGTATTTGCTGAGCACGTGTTGTTCCCTAAGATTGGCTTAACTCGCTATTGGGCTAAGTATCAAAACCTGTCTAAAAGTACACCGGCAATTGCATCTTGGGCATTAGCGTTAGTATTTGGGTTTGGTTTAAATAGTCTTGATATTATTTCATTCTATTACTTATTTATTCCAACATGGATATTCACCATTATTATTTATACCGTATTAGCTAAAAAATATGGTGCCGATTTAGATTATACAGACGCTATATTATTAGATGAGAAAGAACAGCAACAAATTGCCGAATACCAAGATGAAATGGCTAAAGATGATAAGCCTCATGTTGAAGACTGCAGTCAGTTCACCAAGGTGTTAAATAGCTTTGCGGTTGTTTCTTTAGTGGTTATTAGTGTACTGGCCGCGAAAGTGATGTTTTATAGCCCGACAATGACAATCTATGCAGAGAATAAATCTTTATTTGAAACAGTTTGTTTTGTCTGTACGATAATTTATTTTAGTTGTTCATATGTTGCTCTTAAACGTCATAAAAAAATAAACTCGTAATCGCAGTATTAATAACTCAAGGCTAACGGCTGATCTTAATAGCTTAAGGTTAATGATGTTAATAAAACATTAGTCTTGAGTTAGCCGTGTTATTTCATTAGATAACACAACCATCCATATTGTTTAATTATTTTATGAGGCACAATCCACATGGATCAATCTCAAGATTCAAATGTTCAACTGAACACGTTAAACCTACAAAGTTTGTCAACATTACCTGCTAATGTTGATGTGCCGAAATACGATCGTAGCCAGTTAACCGCTGGGATTGTGCATATTGGTGTCGGTGGCTTTCATCGTGCTCATCAAGCAATGTATATCAATGAGTTATTGAAGCAACCTGGTTCTGAGTCTTGGGCGATTTGTGGTGTTGGTTTGTTAGAAGCTAACCGCAGTCTACGTGATGTGTTGGTGAAACAAGACTATCTGTACAGTTTAACGGTACGTCACCCGAATGGTCAGATTGATCATCAAGTGATGGGCTCGATGATTGACTTTTTATTTGCACCAGAAAACAAACAACAGGTCATTGATAAACTGATTCACTCAGACACTAAAATTGTGTCATTGACCATCACAGAAGGCGGTTATAACTTTAATCCTGCAACCGGTGAGTTTGATTTCAACAATCCAGACATAATCCATGATATGGCGAATCCTAATGACCCAATCACCGCGTTTGGTTATTTAACTGCAGCACTTAAACAGCGTAAAGCCAAGGGCATGAAGCCTTTTACCATTCAGTCTTGTGACAACATTCAGCATAACGGTGACATGACTCGTAAAATGCTATTGGCGTTTGTGAATAAAAATGACGCTGATTTAGGCCAATGGATTGAAACGAATGTAGCGTTTCCAAACGCAATGGTTGACCGTATTACCCCAGTGACAACCAAAGCAGACATCGAATATGTGGCTAACACATTACACATTAACGATGAATGGCCAATCACGTGCGAAGCCTTCACTCAATGGGTCATAGAAGACAACTTTAGTGATGGTCGTCCGGCGTTAGATACCGTTGGTGCACAATTTGTCAGTGACGTGACTCCGTTTGAAAAAATGAAGATCCGTTTGTTAAACGCAGGCCATTCAGTATTAGGTTTATTAGGTTCTATACATGGTTTTGCGACGATTGATGAATCGGTATCTGATCCTTTATTTGCAACATATCTGCGTAAATTTATGGACGATGAAGTCACGCCGTTAATTGAGCAACTTGAAGGCATTGATTTAACTCAATACAAAGATACCCTAATTGAACGTTTTTCCAATCCGAACATTAAAGACAGCTTGGCGCGAATTTGTCTCGAAAGCTCAGCCAAGTTACCAAAATTTATCATTGCGTCTATTAATGAAAATATCGAATTAGGCCGTGATACTTCACTGGCCACATTGGTCATTGCTACCTGGTGTTTATACAGTGACAAACGTGTTGATCAGCAAGGGCAAGCGTTAGACATTAACGACCAAATGTCAGCACAGTTACATGAGTTTGCTAGCAGAACAGCACAAGATCCGTTAGCTTTTTTACAGCTAACCGACTTATTTGGTGATCTAAATAATCAAGCAAGCTTTTGTAAAGATTATCGTCAAGCGATTACGGCCTTATATGCACCGGGCAGTGACATTAAATCGATTATGCAAGCAAGATTACAAGCGAAAGGTTAAGCCGTATGAATAGCATATTAATTAATCATAAAGCTAAGGCCGACATTAACATCAGTTGTTTTGGCGAAGTATTGTGGGATTGTTTCCCTGATGGCAAGCGGGTTGGCGGGGCACCTTTAAATGTGTGCGTCAGACTTAATGCCTTGGGCATTAAAGGTTCGATGATCAGTGCCGTTGGCGATGATTTATTAGGTCGCGAGTTACTGAGTTTTATTGACGATCGCGGCGTTAATCGCGACTGTATCGCCATAGATCCCGTTAAAAGCACCAGCACAGTTCAAGTCACTTTAGACAAAAATGGGTCAGCGTCTTATGACATTGTCGCCGATACTGCGTGGGATAATATCGCATTAACGGAAGATATTATTGAGCAAGTTAATCGTGCTGACGTATTGGTTTTTGGCAGTTTAATTGGTCGCAATGATGTGTCTCTCACTACCTTAACCGCCGTAGTTGAATTGGCTTCGTTTTCGGTATTTGACGTTAACTTACGTGCACCGCATTACCAGATTGATAGTGTGGTTAGTTTGATGAAAAAAGCAGATTTTATCAAATTAAATGATGATGAACTGTATGAAATTGCTAAAGCCATGGGCTCGCCATTTAATTCATTAGAACAAAACTTGGATTATATTGCTGAGCAAACCCAAACCAAATACTTGTGTGTCACCAAAGGCAGTCATGGTGCATTACTGAGTGTTGCAGGGCAGAAGTTTTATAATTCAGGTTATTTAGTCAAGGTAGTTGATACCGTCGGCGCCGGAGATTCATTTTTAGGCTCGTTACTGTATCAATTATGCAGTGATAGTAATCCGCAGTATGCGATTGATTTTGCTTGCGCTGTGGGTGCTATGGTTGCTCAGTCTCATGGCGCTACGCCAGTGCTCACGTTAAATGAAATACAAGCGTTTATGCACCCGGTATAAATTGATTGGTGTTTTTGTTAGTGAAGTGTGAAGTGTGAAATTTGGGTTATTTCCCCTTTATATAACCCGTTAGCGCTTGGTTGTTATAACCAAGCGCTTTTTTTATCAAAAATAAACAGAGGCAATAAATGTTATTGCTCGCGACTTAACTCCATAATGCCTGCGGTTTTTGAACCAAATAATTGCTGATGTAAGCGACCGGCAAATTCATCGGTCATCCCAGAAATATAATCAGCAATCACCCGCATTGGATTATTATTGTCATTACGCTCTGCTAACCATCGGTCTCGAGTATTAAGCGGTAACAGACGTTCAGGATCCGAGGCAAACGCTTCAAACAATTCCATCACAATCTGTTGGCCCTTATATTCCAGCATCTGGATTTCAGGTTTACGAATAACATACTTAAATACTAATTGTTTCAGTACGTGTAATGCTGCAGCAAAGTCTGGCTCTAATTCGGCATTATATTTTAGTAAGTCTTCGTCAAATTGTGGGTTGGTACTAATGCCAATCGCGGTGACGAAACCGTTGACTAAGGTACCGATAGCATCTTTGCGTAAATGATGTTCATGAGAGAATAGCTTGTCACCAATGTTAGCGATTTCCGATATCAGCCATTCATCTTTGATTTCAGTTAACTGCCCAACGACATCGCGTTGCCACTGATGTTGGTTGACAATTCCCATTACAATAGCATCCTCGAGATCGTGTACCGCATAGGCAATGTCATCTGCCAATTCCATAATCGAGCAATCAAATGACTTATAGCGCGTTTTTAAATGGGGATAATCTACATGTGTATGGCTTTGTTCACTGCTAATAAACAACTGCCTATCCGATTCTGATAATGCCGCTAATACCCAATCAATAATGGGTATATCATCATCAAATAATCCTTTTACCGGTGGCCATTCTGAGGGTTTTAGTTGGCGATGATTGGCTATGTCTGGCCTATTTTGATTGATATACAATTGCGAATACGTTGCTGGGTATTTCATTACCCCAAGTAAAGTACGCCGGGTAAGGTTCATCCCCCATGAAGGGGTATAGGGTTCTAAACGAGTTAAAATTCGAAAGGTTTGGCCGTTGCCTTCAAAACCACCGTGATGGCGCATCATGTAATTTAATGCGACTTCACCGCCGTGGCCAAAAGGTGGATGACCGATGTCGTGAGCCAAACAAATCGATTCAATGAGGCTCATTGAATTGAGTAAATACCTAAGGTCCGGATATTTTCGACGTAGTTGAGCAGTAATGCCAGTTCCAATTTGTGACACTTCTAATGAATGTGTTAGCCGAGTACGGTAAAAGTCATTCATGCCAACGCCAAGCACTTGCGTTTTGGCTTGAAGCCGACGAAATGCTGCTGAATGCAGAATACGTGCGCGGTCTCGTTGATATGGGCTGCGATGATCATTACGGCGCTGTTTATCTTCACCGAGTAAACGTTGCTGCCAACGACTGTTCTGTTCTGTATTACTGGACTCGATGGTGTTATCAGGCATAAAATTCCTTTACAACATTTGATTAATTTCGTCTAAATTCAATGTAAAACTTGGAATAAAACAATCACGGAAATAAGCTACGGCAGGGTTAGGGTTGTCGTCTAACATTTGTTCTAAACGTTTACGGGCACTATTAAATTCACTGTTACCGGCTTTTTGTTCTTCTAAGCACTTTAAATATGCGCAGAGAGTATCAGCTGTTTTCACAATGGCTTTGTATTGTGGATCCGCTGCTTCACTGATAAACAGGCTGCGGTAATCGTCTTTAAATTCATCTGGTACCATTTCTAACATTCTCTGTTCAGCTATGGCTTCAATCTTTTTATATTCGGCTTCGATTTCTTTATTAAAGTATTTTACAGGTGTGGGTAAATCGCCAGTTAAAATTTCGCTAGCATCATGATAGATGGCAATGATCGCCGCTTTATTGGCGTCTAAGTCGGTAGCGAATTTTTTATTGCTGATAATCACTAAAGCGTGAGCAACCATCGCCACTTGTAGTGAATGCTCTTGAACGTTTTCGCGGCGCACGTTATGCATTAACGGCCAACGTTGGATCAGTTTCATCCGAGATAAATGGGCAAATAAATGACTCATGAGACTCCTTACTGCGCTCAATAGTTTGTCTCAGCTTACAGGAGCTTATCAATAAAAAAAAGCGACTGTTCAGTCGCTTAGTGTTTTATTGAACAGATATCTCGTTAAGGTGCTATTGGCGATAGTCTTCCAAGAAATCACCAAACTCGGTGAGCGCTTTAGCCAAGTCTTCTTTATAGGGTAAAAAAACCACTCTAAGGTGATCTGGCTCAGGCCAGTTAAAGGCAGTTCCTTGTACTAACAGAATTTTTTTGGTTTTTAATAAATCAAGCACCAAACGTTCATCATCACGTAAATTAAACTTCTTCATGTCTAATTTCGGGAATGCGTACAAGGCACCTTTAGGTTTTTTACAGCTGACCCCAGGAATTTGATTAAGCAATTCGTACACCGCATCGCGTTGTATGGTTAAGCGGCCGTTAGGTAATATCAGCTCATTAATTGACTGATAACCGCCTAATGCGGTTTGAATAGCATGTTGATTGGGCACATTGGCACACAGACGCATAGACGCCAGCATTTCTAGGCCTTCAATGTAACTTTTGGCAGCTTTTAAATTACCCGATAACATCATCCAACCCACACGGAAACCTGCGGCGCGATAGGCTTTAGATAAGCCATTAAAGGTGATAGTCAGAATGTCATCAGATAAACCAGCGGCAGGGATGTGCTTGGCCTCGTCGTATAAAATTTTATCGTAAATTTCATCGGCGAATAATATCAAATCGTGTTGACGACATAGCTCAACAACCTCTAGCAGCAATTCTTTACTGTAAACCGCACCGGTAGGGTTGTTTGGGTTGATCATCACAATCGCACGTGTGCGGCTGCTGATTTTACTCTTTATGTCATCTAAATCAGGAAACCAATCGGCTTCTTCATCGCAGCGATAATGTACTGCTTTACCACCAGCGAGGTTTGCCGCTGCAGTCCATAATGGATAATCAGGTGATGGGATCAGTACTTCATCATCGGTGTTAAGCAGCCCTTGCATGGCCATTACGATCAATTCAGATACGCCATTGCCTATGTAGATATCTTCAATATCGACGCCAAAAATACCTTGAGCTTGGTAATGCTGCACAATGGCTTTACGCGCAGAGAATAAGCCTTTTGACTCGCAGTAACCTTGGGCACTGGGTAAGTTTAAAATAACGTCTCGAACGATTTCTTCTGGGGCTTCAAATCCAAAGGGGGCAGGGTTGCCTATATTAAGCTTTAAAATACGATGACCTTCGTCTTCTAACCGACGGGCCTCTTTATGTACTGGTCCGCGGATGTCATAACAAACGGAATCAAGCTTATTGGATTTGATAATGGGTCGCATACTACTACTCTCGATAACTAAATACGGCTTAAGTTAGCGAACCATAACGAATTTATTGGCATTGTGAAAGAGGCAAACAAGCAAAATGAATAATAATATTAGTGTTAAATGCTGATTCTGTCAGTAAATTAGCTATCGCTTCAGTGTTAAATGCTGTTTTTAGGTTGTGAATCAGTATGTGTATAGTGTTTGACAACAAAAAAGCCAGCACTTAGTGCTGGCTTTTGCTGAGTTGACTTGTGTTATTACTATTTTACTAATAACTCAAATTAACTGACGCTTAAACGCGCTTCTTGAACTCGCCTGTACGAGTATCAATTTCAATCTTGTCACCGACTTTAACAAAATCAGCAACGGTAACAGTACCACCACCAGTAATGGTAGCTGGCTTCATTACTTTGCCTGAAGTGTCACCACGAGCAGAAGGCTCGGTGTAGATAACTTCACGGACAATGTGAACTGGTAATTCAACAGAAATAGCCTTGCCTTCATAGAAGGTGACTTGGCAAACGTCTTCCATACCATCAATGATATAGTCAGCAGCATCACCTAAGTTGTCAGCTTCTACATCATACTGGTTGTATTCTTCATCCATGAATACATACATAGGGTCAGCGAAGTATGAGTAAGTACAATCAAGACGTTCTAGAATGATATCGTCTAATTTGTCTTCACCTTTGAAGGTTTGTTCAGTGCCAGAATCTAGCAATACGTTCTTTAATTTTAACTTAACGATTGCAGCGTTACGGCCAGAACGAGTTGTTTCAGTCTTCTGAACAACCCATGGGCTGCCATCTAACATGATCACGTTACCAGGACGGATTTCATGAGCAGTTTTCATTTCACTATTTCCTATATATTTAGACTTTTTTTATTTATAGAGCAGTATCTTAGCTATTTTTAACGAATTGAACTAGTCGACTCGCAAGATCTGCTTCATTTAACGCGTTAATTGGCCATTCAATAGCATGTTGCATTAAAGACAAATTAACAGAATGTAATTGTTGCCAGTGCATTACTACCGCGTTTGTATTCCCCTGGTTGAAGGCCAAATTCACCTCAGACCAAGTGGCAGCAATTTCTGGAGCAAGATTATCGCAGTAAATTTGCATAAAAGCTTGTAATTTTACCAAGTGATAATCATCTTCTTGAGGATAAATGTGCCATATGAAGGGTTTTGCAGCCCATTGAGCACGTAAAAACGAATCTTCACCCCGCACAATATTAAAATCACAGCTCCATAGCAAGCGATCAAAAGCATTTTGATCAGTCATGGGTAATATATGTAGGGTTAAGTTACCTATTGTAAATTGTTGACCGGGCATCAAATCTTTAATGTCACAGGGCAATATGCTCGTTAAGCCATGTAAACTGCGTCCTTTAGGGATTAGTGCATGAATTGGGCTTGGCGATGTTTGCCATAATTCACACAAAGCAGCTAAGGCCGGCGTTTCATAACTAAAGACACTGATAACCG
Organism: Shewanella sp. AC91-MNA-CIBAN-0169; assembly: GCF_040310165.1. Classification (NCBI taxonomy): domain Bacteria; kingdom Pseudomonadati; phylum Pseudomonadota; class Gammaproteobacteria; order Alteromonadales; family Shewanellaceae; genus Shewanella; species Shewanella sp. AC91-MNA-CIBAN-0169. The sequence continues at coordinate 100,936 of NZ_JBEOPM010000015.1, read as the reverse complement.
TGTCTTTAGCATCTATTCCCTGTAACCCCAGTTTGTTGAACAATGCTAATTTATGTTTTGAGTCAGCTTGCCATTCGTCACGTTGATTAAATAATTCCCGCTCACAGATAAGCCCGCCTGTCTTAGGGGTAAAACCTGGAAAATAGAACCACTTTTTAACCCCACCAGGCTGTGAAGAGGGCAACCCGTGACAACCCTCTACCCAATCTTCAGCACTGAGATATTCAAGGTTTAACCATGTAGGGGCTCGAGAAAGAGGGTGTTGATGTAATTGATTTATGGTGGATTTTATTTGTGATGGTAATTCACAGGCAAATGCTTCAATAACGACATTACCAGCAATAAACTCTATATCTATTGGGTTATTCCATTGAAATATATTCACACCATTGAATATTTGCTTTGGTTTGTGTGGGTCTAGCATAGGTAAAATATGCGAAAAACTCAGTAAGTCATCGACCCATAAATTGATGGGAATATCATATTCAACCACCAGTTGCTTAGCCAAACGCCAGGTGACACCTATGTCACCATAGTTATCGACCACGACACAAAAAATATCCCAATGAGGGTATAATGGATTGAAATTATTGACTGACATATTGGTGGTTACTTAACCGTTAAACCAAACTATAGACATAAAAAAGCGGCAATAAAGCCGCTTTCAATCACAAAACTAATCTGATGATGTGGGTTAGTCTTCTAACTCAGCTAGACACATTTCTTCATAAACTAGCTTCACCCAGCCGTCAACACGTTCTTCAGTTAGCTCAGGTTGACGATCTTCATCAATCCCTAAACCGACAAAGTGCTTGTCGTCTGCCATGCCCTTAGAGGCTTCGAAATTGTAGCTTTCAGATGGCCAATTACCAATGATAATACCGCCTCGAGCTTCAACGATGTCACGTATCATGCCCATCGCATCAAGGAAATATTCAGCATAATCTTCTTGGTCACCACAACCAAAAATAGCGACTAGCTTATCGGTAAAGTCAATTTGCTCAAGCTCTGGGAAAAAGTCATCCCAATCACACTGTGCTTCGCCGTAATACCATGTTGGAATACCAAACATAAGCAAATCGTATTCAGCAATTTGCTCCTTGGTACTCTTTGCGATGTCTTTAACATCGAGCATGCTTTTACCCAGTTTTTTCTGGATCATTTTGGCTACAGCTTCGGTGTTGCCAGTGTCGCTACCGAAAAAAAGACCTACAGTTGCCATTGTCTATCCTTTAAATATCTAGTTCGCGTTGTGCGATGTTCTAAAAACGTCTCAGTTGTCGAGTTGCTGTTGCAGAATAAATTCGATTAACTGGCTACGGCTGATGTTACTGTTCAAAGCTTGTTGGTTCAAGGCGTCATACAAATCTTGTGACACCTTTAACTCTATTCGCTTTAAACCGTTAGCGCGATCGCGCTGAATTTGGTTACGTTTATTGATCTTTAATTGCTGCTCCCGAGAAAGAGGGTTACTTCTCGGACGCCCACGGCGAGTTTCAGCGGCAAAAAGGTCAATAGTCGTTCTATCTGTTGTTTCTTTTGCCATTGTACTCTTTAACCGATCCCAGAGCCTTCCCAGGTCATCTGAATGATACCTTTTGCAATAAACCCGGCGCAGCCGAGGAATAACACTGCCCAAACAATATATCGACCAAATTTAGGGACTTCACCTTGTTTAAGCACATCATGGATAGCCATGCCGATAAAAAAGAATATCGATGCAAAAAACAAGTTCAAGCCTACTGCTTCAATTTGTTCCATGTATTGGTTTAACATACTTCTACCTTCGCTATTGAGTGTCTGGCGAAAAGAGGGCGCGAATATATCACATCACGATACAATCGGCTATGTTCAAAAAGGTAAATATCAAAAATTTACCCTTGGTTTTGTTCAATAAACTCAGACACGATGCGATTAAAGATCTCAGGCTTTTGTGCATGTAACCAATGGCCTGTACCGTTCAATGTTTTTGCACTGGCATGTGGAAATTGACGCATGATTTCATCACGATGCTCAGCAGTGACATAATTTGACTCACCGCCACGGATAAATAGTGCTGGTTTATCAAAATGATCGTTATCGGTTAAAGGCAAATCCCAACCTATAATACGGTCGTAAGATTCGATTAGCCCAGTTAAATTCATTTTCCACTCAAAGCCGCTGTCTGTGCGTTGTAGATTCTTGAGTAAGAATTGAGATGTCGGCTCATCAATACCGGCGTTGATTAAGTGTGCTATGGCCGACTTTCGAGTGGTATCGCTGTTTAATACTAAACTGGTTAAGCCTGCAAATACGGTTTGATGTCTTGGGCTATATGCTACCGGTGCGATATCTGCAATCACTAAGCTTTTGACACGTTCGGGGTGTAAAAGTGCCATTGCCATCGCAATTTTTCCGCCCATAGAATGGCCGACCACATGGGCTTGTTCAATCTGCAAATCATCGAGTACATCAATCATGGCATCAGCCAGTTGAGAGTAATCCATGTTGTCCCAATGCTCGCTTAAGCCATGATTAGGTACATCAACCCTTATGACTTGATGTTGTTGCTCAAGCACACTGGCGAGGTTTTTTAGATTATCAAGATTACCAAACAGCCCATGAATAAGCAGGACGGCTTCACCTTGACCAGAAGATACATAATGCATAATTCAATAAACTCATTGGACATTTAATGCGGAAGATTCTGCTGCAATGAGCCGGTCAAATCAAGTTTTGCTGACACATGTTGCCATAGTTGCTGATATTTTAAACTGCTTTCAAAAAAATATGAGTAATATAGGCCATTAAATGATTTTGTCACTTTATTAGTAGGTTAAGCATGGCTTACACTGAAGCAATATTTTTTTGATCGCATTATTATTAATTCGATCTGCGATCCCGACTTAATCTGATGCCAATGTAATCTTGGCAACAGTAATAGACTGATAGAAAAAGGATGACTCTGATGAAATACATTGAAATTGACGAAGAACTTTATCGCTTTATTGCCAGTAAAACTGAACGCATCGGCGAAAGCGCTTCCGATATTTTGCGTCGTTTATTGAACTTGTCAGTCGAAAATGTCGATATAAGCTTACCCACAGACATTAGTCATCCAAGTTTAGAGTCGCAATCGCCAGTAAATCGTCATCCGGTTTTTGATCAAGCCAAAGCGGCTGTTGAAAAAGTGATCGCTGAGCAAAAGAGTGCCATTCAGCACGTTCCATTAGACGAAGACATTGCAACGTCAACAACTATTGATTTTGATGCCATTGTAAGCCAACACTTATTAAGTCAGCAGAAAGGTGCCGTTGGGCGTTTTATGCATTTATTATCCAGCCTTGAATCCACTGCTCGTAGTGACTTTGACAAAGTGCTTAATGTGCAAGGCAAAGGACGTTTGTATTTTGCCCGCTCTAAACAGGCGTTATTAACGTCAAGTAAATCTTCTAATCCAAAAGAAATCGCATCAAGTGGATTTTGGGTCACCACCAATAACAATACCGCCAAAAAACAAACTATTCTAACAGAGGTATTGGAACATTTAGGTTGTGACAGTGAAAGAGCGAAGAGCATCGCCGAACACATTTAACCTTTGAGTTTTGTCGAAGATTCATTTTTTATTTACTAACTAGGAGACCACTCGTGGCCATTCATCAACGCGCAGGACAGCAAGCTTTACAAACGGATTTAGTGAATATTCCTAAATTGATGAGTCATTATTATCGCATTATTCCTAATGTGGAAGACGTGCAACAAAAAGTGACATTTGGTACATCGGGTCATCGAGGCAGTGCGTTTTCATCGAGTTTCAATCAAAACCACATTTGGGCTATCACCCAAGCCGTTGTCGATTATCGTCATTCCGCCAATATAAGCGGGCCAATGATTGTGGGTTTTGACACCCATGCATTGTCTTATGCAGCATTTATGTCGGTGGTCGAAGTATTAACTGCAAACCAAGTTAAAATGCTAATTCAACAGCATGATGGTTTTACCCCAACACCAGTGGTGTCTCAAGCGATTGTTCGTGCAAATTCGTCAGCACCTGCTGCGTTAATCGATGGGTTAATTATTACTCCTTCGCACAATCCTCCACAAGATGGTGGCATTAAGTACAATCCACCTCATGGCGGTCCTGCTGAAGGTGAAATTACTAAAATCATCGAAACAAAAGCCAATGAATATCTTGCCAATCAACTCTCAGGCGTTAAAAAAGTTAATTACGGTGTCGCGGTTAAATCGGGTTGGATTGATGAAGTCGATTTTATTGCACCTTATGTTGAATCTCTTGCTGAAGTCATTGATATGGAGGCGATTAAAAAAGCCAACATTCGTATAGGTGTTGATCCTTTAGGTGGGTCGGGTATTTACTACTGGGAGCAAATTGCCGCTCACTATGGTGTAGATATTACCTTAGTCAATGATAAAGTTGATCCCACATTTGGCTTTATGCCATTAGATAAAGACGGCAAAATCCGGATGGATTGCTCGTCTCCTTATGCCATGGCAGGTTTGTTAGCGTACAGCGAAGATTATGATTTGTGCGTCGGTAATGACCCGGATTATGACCGTCACGGTATTGTGTGCCCTGGCTTTGGACTGATGAACCCTAACCATTATTTGGCGGTGGCGATAGACTATTTAATGACTCATCGTCCACAATGGGCTGAGTCACTCGCAGTGGGTAAAACCTTAGTATCAAGTGCAATGATTGATCGTGTTTGTAATGCGTTAGGTCGACAATGCTTAGAAGTGCCTGTGGGCTTTAAATGGTTTGTTGATGGCTTAGCAAATAGCACCATTGCATTTGGTGGCGAAGAAAGTGCTGGTGCAGCGTTTTTAAAACGTGATGGCAGTACCTGGTGTACTGATAAAGACGGCTTTATTTTAGCATTACTAGCGGCTGAGATTTTAGCCGTAACAGGCAAAACACCTGCACAACGCTATAAAGAGTTAACCGATCAATTTGGTGAAAGTTTTTACACTCGTATCGATAGCCCAATTAGTCTTAAGAAAAAAGCTAAGTTTGAACAGTTAAATCGTGACAGCTTTACCGACACAGAATTAGCGGGTGAGGCGATTACAGCAATATTAAGTCATGCGCCTGGTAATAATGCGGCGATTGGCGGGATTAAAGTCACTACCGAAAATGGCTGGTTTGCTGCGCGTCCATCAGGTACTGAAGCCTTGTTTAAAATCTACGCCGAAAGCTTTATTAGTCAGCAGCATTTGGATGACATTATTACTCAAGCACAGACTATGATTGATCAAGCTTTGAAAGGTTAAGTTAACTGTTACTTGTTTAATAAAAAAAAAGCACTGATTTTCAGTGCTTTTTTTGCTTCTATTGATGCGATTTTTTTGTCAGTATGGCTTAACTGTTCGTTGTTAATAATTAATGTTAAGTCATTTCAAGGAAGATATTAATGAATAAATATATGTCACTACTTTCTTTACCTGTGATTATTTTATCGGGTTGCCAAACTCAAACTCAAACTCAAACTCAAACCGTTCAAGTACCTCAAGCCGTGTTTAATACAAAGGTAATCACTATTGAAAATTCTCAACTCAATCAATATTGGTCATTGGAGCAGATTAAACCTGTAATGTTAAACAAACGTCCTGATTGGTTACCAAGAGGTGCAGGTAAGGGCGAATATTATATTACGATTGACTCAAACGGTAACGAAGTCAGCAAAGAGCTTATTAGCTCGCAGCCAGAGGGCTGGATGACGCAAGCATTAGTCAATAAGATGCCAAAACAGCAGTATGTGCCAGCGGCATCGAATATTAAGCGAGTACCAGTGAAAGTGAAAATGGATTTTGAAGTAAAGCGTATGAATTGATCTTGAGGTTACTTAACCTGCATTGAGCGATTTAACCAAATATAATTCGAGGGCAGAATAATACATTCCGCCCTCGATATTATTTTACAAACTATACATTATGACTAACCGTCGTCACTAGGCTAGGTCAAACCTGTCTGCATTCATTACTTTAGTCCACGTTTTAACAAAGTCTTTAACAAACTTCTCTTTTGCGTCGTCTTGTGCATAAATCTCTGCATACGAACGTAAAATAGAGTTTGAGCCAAAGACTAAATCAACTCGAGTTGCAGTCCATTTCACTTTATCAGTGCTGCGCTCCACAATGTGATACAGATTTTTACCTGCAGGCTTCCAGTTGTACGACATATCAGTTAAGTTGACAAAAAAGTCATTTGATAACACGCCAACATTGTCGGTAAATACACCGTGTTGACTGTTGTCGTAGTTGGTTCCTAATACTCGCATACCACCAACCAATACTGTCATTTCATGCGCGGTTAGCCCCATTAATTGAGTACGGTCGAGCATCATTTCTTCTGGCTGAACGATATAGTCTTTCTTTTGCCAGTTTCTAAATGCATCGTGTAGAGGCTCTAACACATCAAAAGACTCAACATCAGTTTGAGCTTGCGTTGCATCGCCACGTCCGGCAACAAAAGGCACCGATATCTTAACGCCAGCAGCATGAGCAGCTTGCTCTACTGCGGCTGATCCTCCGAGCACAATTAAATCTGCAATACTAACCGGCTTAGTTAGGCCTGCTTGAATAGTGGTTAACACCGCTAATACTTTTTGTAACCTTGTCGGCTCGTTACCTTGCCAGTCTTTTTGTGGCGCTAAACGAATACGTGCACCGTTGGCTCCGCCACGAAAATCTGAACCACGGAAAGTGCGGGCACTGTCCCAAGCCGTAGCCACAAGTTCAGCAATACTTAATCCACTGGCCAGAATCTTAGCTTTAGTGTCGGTAACTTCTTGTTCGGTTAAGCTGTAATCAACTTGTGGAACAGGATCTTGCCATATTAACTCTTCAGCAGGTACATCCGTGCCTAAATAACGACTTTTAGGACCCAAATCTCTGTGAGTAAGCTTAAACCAAGCACGAGCAAACACATCCGAGAAATAAGCTGGATCTTGATAAAAACGATCTGAAATTTTTCTATACTCTGGGTCCATTTTCATCGCCATATCAGCGTCGGTCATGATAGGACTTAGGCGAATCGATGGATCTTCAACATCAACAGGCTTATGTTCTTCTTTGATGTCGATAGGCTGCCATTGCCATGCACCAGCAGGGCTCTTTTTAAGTTCCCACTCGTAGTTAAGCAATAACTCAAAGTAGCCATTGTCCCACTGAGTTGGGTTGGTTGTCCAAGCGCCTTCAATACCGCTTGTTACCGTATCGCGGCCAATACCGCGGCTTGTTTTGTTTAACCAGCCTAAACCTTGGTCTTCGAGTTCAGCCCCTTCAGGAGCGGCTTCGAGCTTTTCTGCACGACCATTGCCGTGACATTTACCGACAGTGTGACCACCAGCAGTAAGCGCGACGGTTTCTTCGTCATTCATTGCCATGCGTTCAAAGGTGACACGAATGTCTTGTGCGGTTCTCAGTGGGTCTGGCTTGCCATCAGGACCTTCAGGATTGACATAAATTAATCCCATCATTACGGCGGCTAATGGATTTTCGAGATCTCGTTCGCCTGAATAGCGGCTATTGGGTGTATCGCTTGTTGCCAGCCATTCTTTTTCTGAACCCCAGTATATGTCTTTCTCTGGATGCCAGATGTCAGCACGGCCGCCAGCAAACCCAAAGGTTTTTAGGCCCATAGATTCATAAGCAATGGTACCAGCGAGAATGATCAAATCAGCCCAAGACAACTTATTGCCATATTTCTTTTTAATTGGCCACAGTAATCTACGTGCTTTGTCTAAATTGGCGTTATCTGGCCAGCTGTTGAGTGGCGCAAAACGTTGGTTACCTGTTCCTGCACCGCCGCGACCGTCTGCTATACGATAAGTACCAGCAGAGTGCCAAGCCATACGGATCATCAGTCCACCATAATGGCCCCAGTCGGCTGGCCACCAATCTTTGCTATCAGTCATGAGTGCGTGGAGATCTTGTTTTACCGCAGACAAGTCGAGGCTTTTAAACGCCTCGCGGTAATCGAAGTTAGGATCCATTGGATCGGTTTTATTGTCATGCTGATGAAGAATATCGAGATTAAGTGCATTAGGCCACCACTCCATAACGTCGCTCGCGACTGTGGTATTGCCGCCGTGGTTTACTGGGCATTTGCCTTGGGTTTGTTGTGCTTTGTCCATGATAGGTTCCTTTATCACTAAAAATAGCATAAATTTTATGCATCACTGGATTTCTATAACAGGCTAACTGACTGTGACTACGAATGAAAGCGACTTTTTTCGGTCCGGCTAATCGATTTTATTGATGAATAAGATTAGTCATGCTGACTGTTAAAAATCGTTCGATAATAGAACAGTATGTTGATAGAGATTAGGCCAATAATTTGGTGTAAGTCATGATCCAAGTCATTAAAGACTATGATGCTAGACTGCGGTGCTCATTGATTGTTGTACTTGAATATAGTGGGCAAAAGATGACATGGGCATAGGTTTACTATAGTAGTAACCTTGGGCGAGATCGCAACCGAGTGATGCTAGTAATGTCGCCGTTTCACTGTTCTCTACGCCTTCTGCTACAACATTACAATTTAAGTGTTGGGACAGAAAAATGACTGATTTTACTATTGCCAAGTCTACATCGCTATGATGGATACTGTTGATAAATGAACCATCAATTTTAATTTGGGTAACAGGAAGGTCACGCAGTAGTTCTAGCGAAGAAAACCCCGTTCCAAAATCATCAATACTGAATGCTCCCCCCGCAGCGGTAATCTGTGTCATCGCATCTTTAGCTTGTGCAACATTGGTCATCATTGCACTTTCGGTTATTTCAAACATTATCTTCTGCGATGAGTGATTGCCGTTAACAAGTGACACACTTTTATTGATTAGGGTTGGATCTTGTAAATCTTTAGCGGACAAATTGAGGTGGATACACAAAGACAAACCCAAGGATTCAAAATGCTCAACGTCTTTTGCAACTTGTTGCATTACCCAACCGGTTATTTGGTTTATAAGGGTAGTTTGTTCGGCAATATTAATAAACACACTTGGGGGCGTGTAACTGCCATCTGGACGAGGCCAGCGAATAAGCGCTTCGACGCCGTAAAGGCTGTTGTCGCGAAGATTAATGATAGGTTGATACCAGAGTTCAAACTCCTGTTGTTCAATCGCGCGTTTTAATAAAGCACTGATATTCACTTTTTCGGCGGCATTGGTTTCAAGGCTATGATCATAGGTGGTATATAAGGTGGCTAGTTTTTTACTTGAGTACATAGCAATATCGGCTTGCTGTAACAATTGGCCTATTTCACTTGCGTAGCTGGGATAGTGAGATAATCCTACGCTAGCGCCCACTAATAAATCATAACTCTCAATGCAAAATGCCTTTTCAAGCGCCTGGTGTATAGCGTTAATGGTGTGTTGAACCAGAGCTAATTCTACTTGAGTGACAATGACAGCAAATTCGTCTCCGCCAAGTCTAAATAACGCTGCATCATCGGGTAAGTGTTCAGAAACACTCTTACCGACTTCAATTAAGAGTAAGTCACCATAATAATGGCCTAAAGCATCATTGACTTGTTTAAAACGGTTTAAATCAATCAGCAACAGGCTGAATGGCAGTCCAACATCGACATGATGACTTAACGAGTTCATTAAATATTGTCGATTAGGTAGACCTGTTAAGCTATCGTGCAGCGCATTACTGCGCTCATTGATGACTAATTTTTCGACTTTAAGCAAACTCATTAAACTCAGTCGAGTGACCAACACAACAAATCCGCCACCAGAAAACATGATGATGCAAAAAATGACATCTGATATTGCCAAGTCAGATTGTTTACACAGGTAATAAAAAACCCCTGTATAGCCCAGCACGAAAAAGATGATCAATCCTCTAAGCACTCGCCAGCCAGTATTATTGTCCTTAACACAAATTTTGTTTACTGCTCTTAAACTAAAGACCAGCATACAGAGTCCTAAAATAAGCATTGATAAAGCCAATATCTGCAACAATCGCTATTTCCTGTGGTAAGAGGGGAAGGATAATCGATAAAACGAGCGAGCTGTTGTTAAAGATTGCTGTAAAATGTTGTTGTGAAGGTGTGTTGTTCGTGTAGATTTATTAAGGACAGTGTATTTAAAATAGCGTAAAAAAGGTGCCTGTTAAGTAAATGGCTAACCCAAGATAGGTTAACCATTTAAATACTAGTGTACTAATGTTGTTTTTGCGTACTTAAAGTAGAAAATGAAATCAATTATTTAACGACGATTCTCATAATATTTAGTCATTGCACGTTGAGGTTCAAACATCTAACCGCGCAATGACATCTTGCCTTATACAGAATCAATATGTATTCATTAGCCGCGGTAACCAAATAATTTTTGTTCCATGATGGCTTTACTGACGGCCTCGGGTACGGCGTTAACCCATTCCCCTTGACCGCGACAAATTTGTTGTAAAATTTCTCGAGAAAAAATATTAAACAAATCAAGATTGCTTGATTCAATACTGGTGATAAAGCCGTTATCAAGCACGTGGCGGAATAAATAACGCAAGTTACTAGGCACACTGACATTGGTTAAGTCATTTAGCTCGCCTTTTTCATCCCGTTCTGGGTAGACAAACAAACGCGTATTATCAGGAAATAACTTACCAAAAGCTTCAAGAATGCCGCCTTCCATGCCACGATAATATTCTTCATCAAAAATTTGTTTAATGTTAACAATGCCCACCACAATGCCAATTTGTAATTGGGTGTACTGACGAAAATAAGCACGTAATGAAAAATAGCGGGTGTAATCAGAAATCATTACGTTATAGCCTAATAAGTTAAGCAATTTAACCCGTTCCATAATGTCCTTCTCGGTCATATTGGCATCTTTACCGTGTAAGTCATTCAGTGATATTTCTGCGATTAACACGGTATTTTTATCGGTTACCCCTTCTAATGTCGAAAAGGCTTTGTAGCCTTGCTCAATCATATCGACATTAAGGTTGGTAATGGGTTTAAATGAACCACGAATGGTTAACACGTTCTTTTTGTACAGCATATCGGCAGGTACCGCGACACTGCCATCGGCTTTGAACATAATAGCGCGAGTTTTCCAGCTGCGAATAAGATGAATATTCTTGGCTTGATTGTCGACATCTTCAAAGTAGGGACCTTGAAAGTCGATACAATCAATTTCAATCCGATTGGCTTTTAGGCTGTCGGTTAACGAATCGATAATCATTTTTGGATCTTCAAAATAATAGTAGCTGGCGTAAATAAGGTTAACCCCTAAAATACCCAGCGCTTGTTGTTGTGCTTCAGCGCTGTCATCGAACATGCGTACATGGACAATAATATTAGACGGCTCAGCACCAGGGTACATTTGAATACGCACCCCGCACCATGCATGGCATTCGTTTTTACGATTAAAGCTCTTGGCTGAGACAGTAGCTGCATAGGTAAAATATCGTGAAGACTTAGAGCGAATGGCTCCAACACGATCGACCACTAAATCAAACTCTTGCTCCATCATCGCTAGCACACGAGCTTTACTGACATAACGGCCATCTTCTTGGACACCATAGATGGCATCTGAAAATTTCATATCGTAGGCCGACATGGTTTTCGCTATCGTACCCGCAGCAGCGCCAGCCACAAAAAAGTTACGTGCGACTTCTTGTCCTGCACCAATTTCAACAATGGTGCCGTACTTTTTTTCGTCTAGATTTAAACGAAGGGCTTTTTCTTTTGTGCCACGCGAACTGACTTGCTTATCCATATTATCTCCACACGATAAAATATTCATATCTTAAGGTTACGGCTAACAATGTTATAGCAAGTTGAAATATGCGCTAGTGCTGAAAGGAAAAATGTGTCGATATAATGATGATTTTACGTTAATTGTTACTTTATTGATGTTTATAGTGGCATTTTTACTCAGGTCGTCGATGCAGATGGCCAGAATCATTATTTTTAGATTAAACAGAAGATAGCCGCCACAGTTTTAACAAAATGTGGTGGCTATGGAGATGTTATCTCGAGTCCAGGCTATCTCTCGTACTGGTTATCTTGGGACATCCATCATGGTTTGCAAAAACACCGCCGAAAAAGGCGCTTTTTGTTGTTTTTTAATCTGTGGACTTAACCCATTTTCAAATAAAACAAATAAATAATCATGACCATTACTGACATTCACTCTGCCAGCTAGGTTTGCAATGCCCAACATACTGCCTGTTTTAGCAAACACATGGTTTTTCAACGGTGATTTATTGAAATAGCGTTTATAGCGTAAAGTGCCACTAACACCAGATTCTGGTAACAACTCGAGTAAAAAGTGGTACTCAGGTTGTTGGTATAAGGTGGTGAGTACACTTAATACGTGTTCAGGCGTGAGTAAGTTATAACGCGACAAACCAGAGCCATCAGCGATGTTTGCATTTGATAAATCGATGCCAATAGAATACAGAATGGTTTTTAATGCTTGGCCACTTCGGGCAAAATCACTGGGTGCTTGATAATAAACCTCACCCAATTTTTTTAATAAACTGTCGGCAATTAAATTATCTGATTTAAGCAACATGGTTTCGAGCAATTTAGGCAATGCTGCAGATTGGTGGCTGGCGATCACTTGTCTTTGAGCCATAAACTGCGGTTCTGTATTCATTTTTTGTGCTGTAATGGGTTGCTGATGCACAATGCCTAAAGAAGCCAATTGTTTGGCTACGATCTGTTGCGCGTACAGTTGTGGTTCGGTAATGGCTATTGCCAAAGGCAATGATTTAGCGCCGACATGGCAGCCAGTAAGATGATAGCGATTATTATCGAAACGACTTAACGTTAACTGACACTGTGGTACTGATTCTGTTAGATATGCAGGAAGAACAACCGCATCGGTTAATGTCTTCACTGTGGGCTTAGCAACAGGTCGGTTGATGATTGGGGTGACAAAATAAGCATCATTGGTGATTTCAATGGGCCGATTTCCCATCATGGTGATGTTGGCCACTTTATTGTAGCCGGTTGTTGCTAATCGACCATAGACACAATTTTTATCAATGATGAAAGGCGATATTGGCGCTGCGTAGCAAATCCCTAAATCATCCCATACCCAGCCAGGTGCCTGCAGTTGGTTATCTTGCTCACTGGTTAATACAATATTGCCCGTCAGTTCAGTGATACCTAGCAGACTTAAAGAGGCGAGTAACTGTCGCAAATCTTGATATTTTAAGGTTGGGTCGCCACTAAATTCTATGTAAATGTCGCCAGAATATATGCCATTATCAATTTGGCTTTTATCTAAAGGTTGCTCTGCTAACGTAGTTAAACGGGTTTGATAGGTAAAGTCTTTACCGAGTTGTTTAGTTGCAGCCAATGCGGTTAACAGTTTTTGAACGCTGGCAGGTTGCATTAACGATTGATTGTTGTACTCAAATACTGTTTGTTGAGTCGTCATGTCCCACACTGTGATGCCGAGCTGTGAATGTGTTGGTTTTAGTAACTGGAGCATATTATCAAGATACAATGCTGCAGGTTGCTGGGTAGTACTATCACTATGAACTGTTTGTGGCTGACTGAGTGCTACTTGGTCGGATGTTTCTGCTGCGATTGCAACATTCACCAGGCTTGTGATAATCAATGCTCCTAGCAGACATAAGGCTTGCGTGAACCGCAAAGAGGGTTGTTCATAAAAGAAACGAGGCTGGGGGAGACAAAAAAGAAGGGAATTCATAAAAGCCTATTGTGAGAGTTCAGTAACGATAGGTTATGTTAGCTGATGATATCCTTAGCTGATATGCATTTGATGTTTTTTGGTTATATTTCCTCATTTATGATAATTAGAATTATTGTTTAACTCATTATCATTGACGCTTTAGTTGACTAGTTAGCAAGCAATCTCGCTTTATTACGCAAATTATCAACAAAAAAGCGTACTAAAACCGCAGCTAAGTAAGAAAAATCTTGCTCATCACCTTGTTAGTCGGTAATTTCTATCAGCTTAACAGAACGCCAAGCTCACCAATCTTTAGAATTAGATGCCTCAGAGCTGCAATAGTTCTATTTTGCAGCATATTGTGGTGTGATATAAGTTGATTAGAGCGGATAGACAGACCACGATAGACCATTCAGCAATGATATTTATTATTGTAAAGGTTATCTCGTTAGCTCTATCGATATTGCGTTAAAAGAAACATCATCAATTGAGGTTGACGTTACTTATTCTGAAGTCACTTATTCCCTCAATTTATCTGTAAGCATGGCATGTATTACTTGCTAAACAGTTGAACAGCGTACTTACAATTACAATATATCGCTGTGATGTTTTTTAAATTTGATCCCATTACTGATTATGGTAATGGTCACCCATTTTAAGGAGGATGCCTTGCTGGATAAGCTAGGTGGTATTGCCCTAAATGCAGATGCTGTGTCTTGGTTGCTTAAGCCAAAAGATTTTAAGCAAGCCTTACTAACTAAAATTGCATCGGCAACATCTTCAATTTACATCGCAGCATTATATGTTGAAGATGATGAAGCTGGCCGTGAGGTATTGCAGGCGTTATTAGACGCAAAGAACCAAAACCCACAATTAGATATCAAAGTGTTAGTGGATTATCATCGTGCACGCCGAGGCCTAATAGGTCAAAAGGGCGACAGTGGTAATTATATTTTATATCGCCAATTAATGGACCAAGCAACGCATCCGTTTGATATTGTCGGTGTGCCGGTGAAGTCTCGCGAATTTATGGGTGTACTGCATCTTAAAGGCTTTATCATCGACGACACTGTTATTTACAGTGGCGCGAGCATTAACAACATTTATTTACAACAGCAAGAAAAATACCGTTTCGATAGATACCATGTTATCGATTGTCCTGAGCTGGCTCGCAGTATGCGTGACATGATAAAGCAGAATATCGTTAGCGATCCTGCCGTAAGTGTATTAAGTCAAGCTGCAGACAATGAAGATAACCCTGAAAAGAACGATGTAAAAAGTTTTAAACATCGTCTATCTCAGGCCCGTTATCAGTATACCTCTACCACTGTGGGTAACCGTGTTACGCCATTGATCGGTTTAGGCAGAAAGAACAACGGATTAAATGACACTATTGTTAAGTTAGTCGATGAATCAACTAAAGAGTTGTTTATTTGTACGCCTTATTTCAACCCGCCAACGATTTTAACTCGTGCATTAGCAAGACATCTGCGTGATGGCAAAAAAATAGATATTGTCGTTGGTGACAAAACGGCGAATGACTTCTACATTCCGCCGGATCAAGATTTTTCAACGATTGGTGCGTTGCCGTACATGTACGAGCAATCACTGCGTAAATTTGCCAAAAACCAGCAATGGGCTATTGAGAACGGACAACTGAATATTCATTTATGGAAAGATGGTATTAACAGTTTTCATTTGAAGGGCATCAGTGCCGATAATCGAAAGCATCTGATAACGGGTTCGAACCTAAACCCACGCGCGTGGGCATTGGATTTAGAAAATGGCTTATTATTGCATGATGAGTCAGGATGTTGGAAAGAGTCGTTTATTCAAGAGCAGCAATATATCTTGCTACACACTGAGCGATTATTCCATTACAGCCAAATTGATACTTTGCAGAAATACCCTAAACCGGTGAAGAAAATAATGAATCGAATTCGCCGTTTAAAAGCAGACTTTTTATTACGCCGTATTCTATAATTTCCTCATAATGCGTTTATCAGTTCATCACCAGCATTGGTGATGAACTTTTTTCATCTTAGAGTTGCAGAATGTCAGAATTACCGACTAAACCCACTAAAGCGCCAATTCATGCGGTTCACCGTTTGCATGAGTATCGAAAATCCTTGTCGACAAAGCCCTTTGGCGCGCGAGGAAAGAAACTTATTAGATGTAATTTGTGCCTCTTGGGTGAATTATTTTGCACCTGTAAACATCGTCAATACTTGAATACCAACACCAGCTTTATGTTGATTATGTATAACGATGAAGTATTAAAACCAACCAATAGTGGTAGGCTGATTGCCGACTTAATTCCTGATACCCATGCGTTTTTGTGGACTCGAACCGAGACCGATACTGCAATGTTGGCTTTATTGTCTAATCCAACTTATCAACCATTTTTAGTCTTCCCACAACAATATATTGAGAACGATCAAGCCGTCGTTGAGCAAATAACGGCCACTTCGTTGACGACTGAGCAGGGCATAACCAAAATACCTTTGTTAGTTATGCTTGATGGCAGTTGGCGTGAAGCCATTAAAATGTATCGTAAAAGCCCGTATTTACAACAAATGCCAGTGCTTTCATTTGCACCTGAAACCTTAGCAACCTACGCTCTGCGTAAAGGCAGCCATGATTTTCAACTGGGCACAGCAGAAGTCGCGGCAATGGCATTAACCGCAGCTCAAGAGCCTCAAAATGGGTTAGCATTATCGACTTGGTTTGATTTATTCGTAGAATCTTCCTTGCTTGGGCGTAACCGTCGGGCAAAAGAAACCTTAACGCCAATTTCTGAGTTTATTGATGCTTTTAAACATGCATTACAGGCTAGTCATGAGGGCGGTAAAAAATAGCTTAATCGGCGCCAAACGGTTGCATATTGTGTTAAATTACGTGATGCTAACTGAACGTTAATGGTGTTAGTTATCGCTATTAGGTTATCAATTTTACCTAAGCAACATTCTAATCTGCAGGATTTTATTAAGGATCGTTTCGTACACATTATGGAAGAGTTGATAAACAGTGCTAGAGAGATAAATACTAAAAAATTAGTTGTTTTGTGTCGTCTTGAACCCGGTTGTTTGGGACCCGATGGTGCTGAGCATATCAACACTTTTTGCCAGGTGGCCGAGCGAGCATTACTAAACTTAAATGCTGATGTGTGTCATTGGTTTCTTGCGCCTCGCTTAGACAAAAGCTTAATAGAAATTCAATACAGCCTTGCAGGTAAGGTGTTGTCTCGTGATAAAGCGGTTAAGTTTATTAGCTCGTTTGATCAAGACCTTGATGACATAGAAGAGCGTTTTGAAGATAAATTGACCCAATTAATTAATCAATATATTGCCCGTAAACGGTAAATGTAGCTCATGTGTTTTAGATTCCTTTCATAGCACTTTAGCCTGTACTTTAACTCTCCCCATAGTGCTAAGGCTTACCGTTTTATCAATTATCGTATAATCCTATGTTGTTTGGGGTTAATAACAGGATTTTATATGACTCCCTCAGCATATAGTGACGCAGCAACTTCTGACGTCGCTCCAACATTTTTCGATCAACAGACGCTACACCAATTGTTGCAGCAACAATTTGGTTTTACTGAGTTCAGAGAAGGCCAACAAGCCATTATTGAAACCATTTTGGCCGGTCATTCTGCGTTAGCTATATTTCCTACCGGTTCAGGTAAGTCCTTGTGTTATCAGTTTTGTGCCCAACAGTTACCCAACCTAACCTTAGTTATTTCGCCTTTGCTGGCTTTAATGAAAGATCAGCTGGCATTTTTAGCCAGTAAAAGCATCGCCGCCGCCAGTATTGATTCAAGTTTAACTTATGAACAAACGCAACAAGTGATGCGCGATGTACGAGATCAACGTACACGAATTTTAATGGTGTCAGTTGAGCGTTTTAAAAATGAGCGTTTTAGGCAATTTCTTAAGTCAGTCCCTATTTCGTTGCTGGTGGTTGATGAAGCGCATTGTATTTCAGAATGGGGACACAATTTCAGGCCTGATTACTTAAAAATCCCTCAATATTGCCAAGAATTTTCAATCCCTCAAAGTTTGTTATTAACAGCGACGGCAACTGAGCAAGTAAAATTGGATATGGCTAAACGTTTTGGTTTGATACCAGAGCAGGTGGTGCAAACCGGTTTTTATCGGCCGAATTTAGATTTGTCTGTTGTCGCGGTTAATCAGCAACAAAAGCTCACTCAGCTCGCGTACACCGTTAAAAATTATCAAGGTGCTGGCATAGTATATGTAACCCTACAGAAAACCGCTGAGGACGTTGCTGCGCACTTAATCAGTCAAGGGATCAATGCTGCTGCGTACCATGCAGGTATGGATCAAACTGTTCGACAACATATTCAACAACAATTTATGCAGAACCACATTCAAGTGATAGTGGCGACTATCGCTTTTGGCATGGGCATTGATAAATCCGATATTCGATTTGTTATCCATTTTGATTTACCTAAGTCGATTGAAAATTACAGCCAAGAAATCGGTCGAGCAGGGCGTGATGGTTTGCTAGCCCATTGTGTGACGTTAGCAAATTTAGATGGATTAAATACTGTTGAAAATTTTGTTTACGGTGATACACCTGAAGCAGATAATATAGGTCAATTATTAGGCATTATTGCAGCTGAAACCGAAAGTGGTCGCTGGGAAGTACAAGAAACGCCATTGTCCACAGCATGTAATATTCGTTCATTGCCGTTGAAAACATTATTTGTGCAGTTAGAACTTTTAGGCGTGATCCGCCCAAGCTATGCTTATTTTGCTGAATTTAAATATCGGTTTGTGGAAGACCAGCAAGCCATCCTCAGTCGGTTTAACGATCAGCGCCAGCAATTCTTGAGTCAGGTATTTGCCCATACGCAGTTTAAAAAGGTGTGGGGACAACTGGATTTTGACAGTTTATATCAACAACATGGTTGTGAACGACAACGAGTTGTTGCGGCATTAGACTATTTAGCTGAACAGAATTTGATAATTCTTGAGACAAAAAAAATCACTCAAGTGTATGATGTACAACAGCAGGCATTAGCGACACCGCAGCAATTACAACAATTGACCCAGCAACTCAGTCAATATTTTAGTGAGAATGAACATAAAGAGATTGTGCGGATTGGTAAGCTAGTCGATTTTTTTGAACTTGATCGTTGTTTAAGTGCAAATTTAGCTCACTATTTTGATGACCACTCGGTGCCACAAGTATGTGGTCACTGCAGCGTTTGTCGTGGGCAAATTGCCGTCTTATCCAAACAGGCTGTGGCTCCGTTACCAGACTCGGCCACAGTGACAACATTGCTTGAACCGTTAATTTTAGTGGCTCGAGCAAAATCGTTACCCACTCCAACCATTGCCACGCAGGCTAAATTTCTTGCTGGTATGATAATGCCAATGTTTAGTCGTTTGAAAGTTAAACAACTAGATGGCTTTGGACGTTTTAGTGCTTATCGATATCAAGATATTCTGGATACTGTTAAGAAGGTAAATTCATGAAACCGGTTCCTAAAATACTGTTAGAGCGACACGGTGAGTTAATACAAAGTGAAGGCGTGACGGTGGTGTCCCATATTCAACGGCAAGTTGGAGAATGGGTGGTTCAAACGTTAATGATTAAAGATTGCGATGTGCCATTTAAATACAAGCGACCTCAGCGTTTCAAGAGTTTGTTAGATCATAAAGTCAATTTAATTTACTACCCGGCAAAAGAAGTCGTGGGTGGATTTGAAATTGAAATAATGCAAGTGGTAAGGGTTCGCCGTTACTAAATCTAATCGATTAAGCTCAGCACACGATTGTCTCGGTGTGCTGAGCATTAAGAGTGGATCATTTGAGCTTTTCTCAATGTGATTCAACAATTGATGTGCCATTTTCATATCACGTTTCCAAGCATGGCAATATCGTCGCTTAGCCATTGTACAAGTGTAGTATCATCTCCCGCATCAATCTGCTCGACTAACGTCATTGCGCTTGCCACCGCCAACCACATTGGCCGTTAGGCAGGGTTCAACTAACCCAAATCAAATACCCATAAATCGTCAACAGATTAACAAGGTAGCCCGAGAATAAAGATAAACTCTTTACGTCTAATCATTATTGGCCACTAAACACAAACTCGCTCGCAGTTTTCCACACTCTATATCGTAAGTCGGTGCCTTCGGGTAAATAAAACACTTTAGGTTGACGGCTGTCATAGCGTAATGTCAGTGCTTCATTAAGCACGATAAACTCAGCTGATTTAGCGTTAGTGCACATCATTTTGGTTGTCGGACCTTGCATCACTTTTTCGACTAGGTAATAGACATATCCCCAGCCGGCTAATGATACTTTGTCAATGTCACCGATGAGCTTGGTCTTATTACAATCGACGATTTGATTTTGACCTATTTGCACTTCAAACATGTAATCTTGCTCATTTTTCAGTTCAGGCAAGGTCAGTATATGTTGTACCATGCCCTCAGTGGGGGCCGGATACATTTTACTGGCTCGTTGCGGCTGATATTGACTGACATCCATAACCGTAGTGTTAATTTTCAGGGTGTTCAGATAATGATTGTCAACGGGACTGGTAGCTCGCGATCCAAACGAGATGACACCGGTACAGATGACCGTAACCGTCATCACGAATTTTATGGTATCAGTAACACTGATTCGTTTCATATTCTGTCCTTTTAAAATGCATGTAATACCATCTCGCATAAAACGGCATTGTATTGTTCGTATGCACACACGAACGCTAAGATATAGTGTGTACTTCTCACAATTAATCCCAGAAAAAGAGGCCAAATCGTCTTTTACTTACCAATTACCTTGTGCATATAATTCATAGTAGGTTTGGCATCAAACAATCCAGCTTAACCTTATTTACTCGCTCTTTCGTCAGAGTTGTATGAGTTATTTAGTGTAAACGCTGCTTGGCATGAAAAGGGTTAAAATGATTATTTTTTATTTACGCTTGTTTATTGGACAACATCAATAATTGAGTTTAGTTCATAAGTATGACATAACATACTGATAACCTTTGACACATTGTATTTATTAATAAGGTATCGCCTTCGATGCATAATACCCAAAATCTTGAACAAACCTCGCATATACTGCATTTAGCGTTACCTAAAATGGCCGACTTAGCTATTCCTGTCACGCCAGAAAACTATGCTATTTGGTTTGATTATTTTGCTGAGAGTAACCTTAATCTAAAACGCGCAATTGACGGTTTAATTGCTAATGGTGTTCAATTTACTCCCGAGGTTAATTTAGGTTTATACAATCGATTTATTGAAGAACAATCACCAGAAATTATTGAAAACGTCCAAATCGAAACTCAAATTCTGATTAACAGCTTACTTAATAAGATTGAGCAGTTAAATGTTGGCACGGAATCTTTTTCATCTAACCTCAATCAATTTGGCGAAAAGCTGCAAACAAATCCTAATGCTGATGAGCTCAATCTTATCGTTGGTTCCATTGCCGCCGAAGTTGATCAAGTCATTGCTAATAATCGCCAAATGTCTGCGAGCCTCGAGTCATTATCTGAAGAAGTTGCTAACCTTAAAGACGAAATGGAAAATTTGAGTAAAGTGGCTATGACGGATGAACTTACATCGTTAAAGAACCGCCGCTCTTATGAGTTGTTTGCTGCAGAGCAGGTCACCAAGTTTGTCGACACTCAAACGGTATGCAGTTTGTTGATGATTGATATTGATAATTTTAAGATGTTTAATGATACTTTTGGCCACTTAATTGGCGATAAAGTGTTGGCTTATGTGGCTTTAGCCATGAAAAATACCGTTAAAGGCGATGATTTGGTTGCTCGCTATGGTGGTGAAGAGTTTGTGGTAATGTTACCCAATGCCAAACTTATCGATGCCGTTAACGTGGCGGAAAAAATACGTGAAAGAATTGCATTAAAACAGCTTTCTATCGGTAAAGAAAAGAAACAAAACCTGGGGCATATTAACGTTTCTATTGGAGTGGCCACTATTCAAACGGGTGATGATGTAGATACCTTATTATCGCGGGCTGACGAACAACTTTATATTGCAAAAGCTGCCGGCAAAAATTGCGTCAAATTTGGTTAACATTAATCGGTGGTTTTACGGTGCGATGCTCTTTTAATTAGCTTATTTACAGTAACCAATGTTTGCAGTAACCAATATTTGTGGTAACAAATGTTTGCAGTAACAAATGTTTGATTTAAAAAACGTTAAGCCCACAACGAATCAACTTTTTAGCGGTTGACCCATGTGGGCTTATGTTTATCTGCTGTTGATTACATTTAACAC
Source organism: Shewanella sp. AC91-MNA-CIBAN-0169 (assembly GCF_040310165.1). NCBI lineage: Bacteria > Pseudomonadati > Pseudomonadota > Gammaproteobacteria > Alteromonadales > Shewanellaceae > Shewanella > Shewanella sp. AC91-MNA-CIBAN-0169. Next base: position 78,979 of record NZ_JBEOPM010000015.1, on the reverse strand, counting down.
AACCAAAATGTTATTGCGCTTTAGGTTGTAAATCCATGTGCATCTTTATTAAATGTTCTTCCATATCAAATGATACGGTAAACCCAAGTGACTTGGCGAGGTTGGCCATACTGCGGTTTTCAAACATGGTAAAGCCCGTTAAATAAAGTGTATTGTTGGTTTTATAGTAAGCAATCAGTTTTTCCAGTAGTAACTTGCCTAAGCCAATCCCTTGATAATTACTGCGAACCGCCATAGCAAACTCGGCTTCGGTATTATCTGGGTCGATAGACGCTCTCACAGCCCCTAATGTTAGCTCTTCACCATCCTCTGTCATTGTCGTCGCAATAAATGCCATCTCACGCGAATAATCAATTTGCGTTAATACTGCCATTTCTTCATGGGTCATGCGTGATCGCACTCCAAAATAGCGCTTGTATCTGTCTTCATCACTTAACGAATTATCAAAATCTAAGTGTTTAGGCTCATCTTCTGGCAAAATAGGCCGTAACATTATCTCAAGACCATTTTTTAACGTGGTAGTTTGTTCTAATTCTTTTGGATAGGGCAAAATCGCTAAACGGTTAATGTTGTCTTGCGGGGTGGCATGAAGCCGCATATTGACATCTAACAAGGTGATTTTCTCACCCGCGGCCAAAACAGGATTAATGTCTACTTCGGCAATTTCAGGACAATCAATAATTAAGTGAGATATTTGAGTCAGCATCACGCATAAAGCATTCATGTCTAGACCGAGTGGCAAATGACGGTCTCGCAGCTTATGGGTTTTAAGTGCTTGAATCACCATATAACGAGCCAGTGCCATGTTTAACGGTGGCAGTGCAACCGCAGCGTCGCGTGTTGGGTCCCATTCGGATCCACCTTCACCTAAACAAATTGCCGGACCAAATACAGGGTCATTAATTACCGACACCCTAATTTCTTGTGCTCCTGCGGTTAATGCCATTTTTTGAATAATTAATCCGTCAATTTTGGCTGAAGGATTAGTTTGATGCACCCGGTCAATAATAGAGTGGGCGGCGTGACTGACATCTTCATCAGAGGCTAAATTTAGCACTACACCGTGCACATCAGATTTATACAGTAAGTCTGGTGATTGCACTTTTAACGCCACAGGATAACCGACCTGGTTGGCGACATTAACCGCTTCATCAACATCTTTTACAAATCGAGTTTCAATGGTATTGAGTCCGTAAGCACGTAAAATATCAACGGCTTGATGGGTTTCAACCACTGTTTGACCATTATCCAAAGCGCGTTGTAATAATAGTCGTGCCGCTTTGCTGTCAGTCGGAATATTATCAGGTATCGACTGCGGTACTTCTTGGAGTAGCTTTTGGTTACGACGGTATTCGACCATGTGCATAAATGCTCTTACGGCACCTTCAGGGGTTCGATAGGTCGGAATGCCAGCTTTGGTAAACCGTTTACGGGCCAAATAAGCTGAGTCTTCACCGCTCCAATTGGTGAGCATATTGATTCTATTGCGGTTAGGGTGTTGATTGATGGTGTCGATAATACTGTTAGCAATATCAACACTTTCACCTAATACAGATGGTGAATGTAGCACCAAGATAGTGTCAGTATCGTTACTGCTCATAAGTACTTTTAATGTATCTGCATAGCGTTGGCTGTCTGAATCACCAATCATGTCGATAGGATTTTGTTGTGACCAAGTATTGGGTAAAATAGCATTCAGTTCAGCGACGGTTTTTTCTGACAATTGTGCCAGTTTGCCACCTTTAATAATCAACTCATCCGCGGCCAATACAGCAGGGCCGCCGCCATTACTCATAATGACTAATCGTTCACCTTTTAATGGGGTCGAATGAGCAAGGCTTTCTACCGCAGCAAATAATTCAATTAAATCATTTACTCTTAACATACCGGCACGTCTAAAAGCGGCTTCATAAACGGCATCGTTGCCGCCAATACCACCAGTATGGAGCATTGCGGCTTGCACACCTTCACGGCTGCGACCGGATTTAATCACAAAGATGGGTTTATTGCGTGAGGCAGCGCGAGCGGCAGATAAAAAGTGACGTTTTTCGTTAATGGAATCGATATACAGCATGATAGCGCTGGTTTTACTGTCGCGGCCTAAATAATCGAGTAATTCATCAAAGTCGATATCGGTGGCATCACCGAGTGAAATAAACGACGAAAAGCCAATACCTTTGTTGTTGGCCCAATCGAGTACCGTGGTGCAAATGGCTGCTGATTGCGACACAAATGCAATTTTGCCTACGTTGGCTCCTGCGTGCGCTAAACTGGCATTGAGTCCAATAGGCGGTAAAATCATTCCCAAACTATTGGGGCCTAATAAGCGCATTCCGTATCGTTTAGCATATTGTTTGGTGAGTTCAAGTAAATTATTACCTTGCTCGTCAGTTTGCGATGCCATGCCAGAGGCCATAATAATCGCAACTTTACAGCCAAATTGAGCCAAACGTTCAACAATACTGGGCACTCTTAAGGCGTTGGTGCAAATAATGGCTAAATCAGGTTTGATCGGTAATGCTTCAATATTGGGGTACGCCAATACACCCATTACTGCGGTATATTTGGGTGTAACAGGCATTATTGGCCCAGAAAAACCGCCTGATAGCAGGTTTTTCATGATTGCTTTACCTGCACGCTTATTGCCGTTAGATGCGCCAATGACTGCCACCGAAGTGGGTTTAAAGAGTGCATTAATGCTGCGTTGACTCATAAAATGTGACCTTAGCTGGCTGGCAATAAACACGGTTGTTAACACTAGATTAGCATAATATTTTATCGAATAACGATAAAGAGATTATTTTAACAGACGGGCCATTTTATGAATAAAACCAATTACTCACTTAATCATTGGTAATCAATTATCTCATCAAAAAAAACCATCGATAGACTCGATTTCAGAGCATTGTCTGGGCCATAAAAATGCAATAAAAAAGGGCCATTTAGGCCCTTTGTCATTGTCGGTGTTATTGTCGTTATTATTACTGCTTTAATGTTGTTCGGTTACAGATATCGTAGACGAAGGAGCTGGGACGTAAATATTGATGACCTTGCGGATCAATGCTTTACCGTCTTCAATAGCAATATACAAACATGGAATGAGACATAAAGTTACCACAGTCGCAAACAACACCCCAAACGCTAATGAAACAGCCATTGGGATTACCATTTGAGCTTGCATACTGGTCTCAGCCATAATTGGCACTAGACCAATGAATGTTGTCAATGAGGTAAGCATGATAGCTCTAAAGCGTCGGCAACCTGCATTGAGCACGGCTTGTTTCATCGGCACACCCGCTTTGCGGGAGTTATTGACATAATCCACCATCACTAGTGAGTCATTCACCACAACACCAGCAGCGGCAATAATACCAAACATCGATAGCACACTTAAATCGATGCCTAAAATGATGTGTCCCATTACGGAACCGATAACCCCAAACGGAATCACCGACATAATCATAATAGGTTGAATATATGAGCGCAGTGGAATAGCCAACAAGCTATAAATCAGCAACAGCGATAAAATAAAGTCACGCATTTGTGTATCTGCGCTGTCTAATTGCTCTTGAATACTACCAGACACTTCACTGTGGACGCGTGGATACTTAATCAGCAACTCTGGCATAAAGTTATCACGGATATCTTTAGCCAATTTAAACGGTTCAGTTTGATCTGCATCTACATTGGCCCACACGTTAATGGTTCGGTTACCATTTTCGCGGCGGATACTGTTTACGCCTTGCACGACCTTGATTTCCGCAACTTCAGATAAGGGTAACTCTGCACCTTGTGGGGTGTTAATCATCACATCTTGTACCAATGCAATTGAGTTACGCTGCTCTTCAGGGTAGCGCAGCATCACTTTGATTTCTTCGCCATTACGAATGATACGTTGTGCTTCAAGACCGTAAAAACTATTACCCACCTGTGAGGCGATATTGGCTAAGGTTAAGCCCAATGCATTGGCCAATGGCTTTAATTGGAACTGCACTTCTTTGGCACTTGACTGGCGGCTGTCGTTTACGTCGCTGACGCCTTTAAGTGAATTTAGCTTGGCTTTTAGAGCTAATGACGCTGCAACCAACTGACTTTCATCTTTACCTTCAAGCCTAAAGCTAATGTCACCGTCTTCACGACCGCCACCCATTAAACTGTCTTGAACGCTAAACGATTTAACCCCAGGAATTTGTGGCATTGCTTTGCGCCATAAGTCTGCTAAAGCAAAGGTATCCATTGGTCTGAGTGATGGATCGACCAATTTAGTCATCACTTCAGCCGTTGTTTGCCCTTTAAGATCGACCTGCATGTCAGAAATCATTTTCTGGCCATATTGCTGCTCAATCTTTTTATCAACATCATATAATGTCTGCTCTATGGCCAGTGCGGCCGCGAGCGTCGATTTTTCTGATGCATCAACGTTCATTTCAACAGTGACTCTAGGAAAGTCGTGTGGAATTTTTGGTTGACCGATAAAACGAACCAAACCGCCCATATAGAGCCCAACACATACTAAGATCAAGCTAATAAACAACATGATGACCGCGTAACGATACTCAACCGCTAATTCAAGGGAAGGGCGATAGATAGACTTAATAAATTTCGTTAAACCGCGATCAATTTTACCTTGAACAAAATTAACCCCATTACGTAACCAATCTAATGGATTTTTTGAACCAGGTTTAACAATGGTTGGTTTTTTCATGTGCGCCAAATGCGCAGGCAAAATCAACTTTGATTCTATTAATGAAAACAATAAACATAAAATAACGATAAAACCGATTGCTTGCCCAAATGCTGATGATGGGCCATCGTCCATGGTTATCGGTAGGAAAGCGGCAATCGTGGTCAGTACCCCGAATGTAGCTGGCATAGCGACTTTTTTAACGCCACGGATAACGCTGTCAATACTTTGGCCGTGTTCTTCTGATTCACTGTGGGCACTTTCGCCCATCACAATGGCATCGTCGACCACGATCCCCAGCACTAAGATAAAGGCGAACAAGCTGATAACGTTAATGGTCACATCAATAAATGCCATTGGCATAAACAATAGGGTACCGAGGAAACATACAGGCAGTCCCATCATCACCCAAAAAGCCAATCGAACTCGCAAGAACAAAGCCAGCATGATAAACACTAATATCGCACCACTTTTCATGCTGTCGAGCATCAGTTGTAAACGGCCATCCAAGTAGTAAGTCATGTCTACCCAAGGTTCAAGTTTGACACCTTGTGGTAATATTTTTTGCTGTTTATCGACAAAGCTATTAATGGTATCTGCCACATCAGTAATACTTTGATTTTTACCCGCGCCAATGAAAAAGGTAACTGAATTTTTACCATTAAATTTTGAGTATTGAATACCTTCTTCAAAGCCATCATTTACGGTGGCAATATCACCCAATAATATTTTGGTACCATCATCCAGTGTCAATAAAGGCAGCTGTTCAAACTCGTAACCCACATAGGCTTGATTCTGAACGCGTAAATTGATGTAACCATTTTCTGCTTTGATTTGGCCTGCAGACATATTGCGTGAATAGCCACGAACAGCCTCAGCCACATCATTAAACGTTATCCCAAACTCACGTAAACGGTCTTTACTGACTTCAATACCAATTTCATAACTTAAGCCGCTATAATATTCGCTAATGTTGACCCCAGGCAATTGCATGATTTCATCATTAATGCGCTCGCCTAAATCTTTGAGTTGCTTTTGGTTTAAGTCACCATAAAGGCTTAAATACATTACTTCTTGGCGAAACTTAATCCGTTCAACTTTTGGGGGCTCCATGCCGCCTGGAAAGGTTGAGATGGAGTCAATTTCAGACTTAACCTCTTCAAGTACGACTTGTGGATCATATGAGTCTTCAACCTGAAAATATCCCTGCGCTATATTACGGTTTGAATATGTAATAACCCTTTTTAAGCCTTGAACGCTTTCTAAGGCTTGTTCAATCTTAATGGTAATGCCTTCTTCCACTTCTTGTGGTGCAGTACCTGGATACACGGCGCTAAATTGAATCCAGTTAACTTCAACGGCAGGGAAGAACTGTTTACGGATGGTATTAGCGGTCAACAGACCACCGAGTATGATAATGATCATCAACAAGTTTGCCGCAACGCTATTGCGGGCAAACCAGGCGATAATTCCTTTGTTAGTATCGTCCATGATGTTTATTTACCTTCCATCGCAAGTTCAGTTTGTTCTGTTGCTACTGACTCATCTTGTAAGATTTTATCTTCAGGCAGAGCTAGTTGCATACCTTCTAACGGGTAATCAAGCGCTGATGTTATTACTTGCATTCCTGATTCAAGACCTTCGGAAATCACGACATTCGCGCCTTCTTGACGAATAATGTTAACAGGTTTATAGCGTAAGGTTTTGTCGCTATCCATCACAGCAACTAAACCATTTACAATCAAATGACGCGGAATAATGGCCACATTACCGGCATTACTGCCTTCAACATAGGCGGTAACATAGGTGCCAAATCGTAATTCATTTTTATCGCTATTGAGTCCGTATGGATCGTCTATTTCGGCAACCAGGTATGTCATCCGGCTTTTGCTGTCTACCACGCCTTCACTGCGAACAATTTTTCCTATCCACTCTTGTTTGCTTCCGGCAAAGTTTCCCGCTAATCGTACTTCAGCATGAGTGCCTTTTTTATCCAAATATTGCATTTCTTTATCGGCTAGCGGTAAGCGAATTTCTGCTGTATCAGTATTGTAAACATGACCAATTTTGCTGCCAGTGGTGACGTATGCGCCTAAACCGATTTCACGGCTGGATATAAGTGCATCATACGGAGCGCGGATAACAGTCCGCTCTAAATCGCGCTGTGCACGTAATAAACCCGCTTCAGCACTTTTTAGCTTGGCTAATTCTTGTGCTAATTGCGGCTTGCGCAAACTAAGATCAGTTGGCTTACTGCTGGTTATTTCGGCCCATTCACGTAAGGCAACTTCAGCATTGGCTCGTTCTTGTACCATGTTGGCTTTAGACGAGGCTATGTTTGCTTGAGCATCTAATAATCCAGCTTCATAGTCACTGGGATCAATTTTAGCTAAAACATCACCTTTTTTAACAAAGCCACCTTTGACGAATTTATCGGCTAAATAAATAATTTCACCACTGACTTGTGCGACGAGTTCGGTGTCGTATTTTGCCGCGACAACACCGTATGAACTGACAGAAAAAGTCATCGGTTTATATTCAAGTGCTTCAACCGACACTAAAGGGGTGGTATCAACTGCAGGCTTTTCTTCAGGCGGTTTTTTTAGTGCAGCAATGCCAACTAAACCGGCTATTCCAATACCTAATACTATGATGGGTAATATTATTTGTTTTTTAGTAGCCACAATGCTTCCTTTTTATAATCCGATATTTTTGCAGTAAGTTCATTTCATACCGCCAATAGTCTTTTTTCTACTGTATATGTTAATCGATATGTTTAGTGTTTGTTGTTTCATTGTGTAAACTTGTGTGTCAACTACTTGCATGTGATCTCATGACATAAAACCTTTAGGGAACAGATATTGTGCAGATTGAAAACACCTCTAGATTACAACTGTCATTAATGACTCTTAATGACAGCGCACTATTATTTGAACTAGACCAAGATGAACGAGTCATGCACTTTCTTAATGGCGGCAATAAAACCACTCAGCATCAGATAGATACGATCATGTTGCCAAGATTGGCTCAATATTTAAATCCGTCAAAAGGTTGGGGATTATGGAAAGTCCATGCGCTCGATTGTGACGCCAATGACCAACACGGGTTAAGCGGCGAGTATTTAGGCTGGGTATTAGTCAGACCGATGCACTTTTTTACCCAAGCACAACCGCATAACTTAGAGTTAGGTTGGCGGTTTAAGCATATTTGTTGGGGTAAAGGGTATGCTACAGAAGCTGCCAAAGCGGTGATGGATGCTGTCAGTGAGCCTGATGACGTGACTCATGTGAGTGCGATAGCAGTAGAGGAAAATATTGCCTCAATTGCGATTATGAAAAAACTCGGTATGACGTTTCAACATAAAAGTATTCACCGTGATCCTTTAGGCGATACTGAAGCAGTGTTTTATCAAAAAGCGGTGTAATGTTTTTTAAGGCAATAAAAAAAGCAGCCTGAGCTGCTCTTTTGTTGTATTACATACTGTCGATTACTTTTTAGCGTCTAAATAACGCTCAGCATCAAGTGCAGCCATACAACCCGTACCGGCAGAAGTGATGGCTTGACGGTAATGTTGATCCATCACGTCGCCACAAGCATATACGCCTTCAATGCTAGTTTGAGTCGCATTGCCTTGTAAACCACTGTTTACTTGTAAGTAACCGTGATTCATTTCTAATTGACCAGCAAAAATACCAGTATTAGGGCTGTGACCAATCGCAATAAACACACCAGCGACTTCTAAATCGGTCACTGAACCATCTTTAGTGCTTTTCTTCTTAAGCCCGGTTACACCCATCTCGTTACCCGTCACTTCTTCAAGTGTTTGGTCTAGGTGTAAAATGATATTTCCGTTGGCGACTTTGTCCATTAAGCGATTGATCAGAATTTTTTCTGAACGGAAGCTGTCACGACGGTGAATTAAGTGAACTTCAGAAGCTATATTACTTAAGTAAAGTGCTTCTTCAACTGCAGTGTTACCACCACCAACCACCGCAACTTTTTGGTTACGATAGAAGAAACCATCACATGTTGCGCAGGCAGAAACACCACGGCCCATGAATGCTTCTTCAGACGGGAGGCCTAAATATTTAGCCGATGCGCCAGTAGCAATAATGAGTGCATCACACGTAAACTCGCCGTTGTCACCTTTTAAGCGAAAAGGTCGCTCAGTTAGTGTCACTTCGTTGATGTGATCAAAAATAATTTCAGTATCAAACTTCTCAGCGTGCTTTTGCATGCGTTCCATTAATGCTGGACCAGTTAAGTCTTCAGCATCGCCTGGCCAGTTTTCTACTTCAGTCGTAGTGGTTAATTGACCACCTTGCTGCATGCCTGTGATCATCACAGGATTTAAATTTGCACGCGCAGCATAAACAGCAGCGGTATAGCCAGCAGGGCCAGAACCTAAAATTAGTAGGTTAACGTGACGAGCTTCACTCATGATTTTGTTCTCCGATAACATGCCTTAAGCAATTTGCATGGGATTGTATGGAATTTACTACTGCGGGTAAAGTGAAGTTGAGTGCAGGAAATCGATTGAGTTAATCTATTGTGTAAATATTCCGTTTCAGGTGAGGTAATGATACACATTAACTCGCTTGAAACGGTTACTTGTCGTTCAACGAACGATTGTTTGTTTAGGTTTAGTAAACCAAGTGACAGGTTGGTAAATTATTTTTTTCTAAATAATTCTGATGGTATTCCTCGGCAATGTGGAATGTTTGTATCGGTACAATTTCAGTCACAATATGACGCTGTCCCCATTTACCGCTTCGTGCTAATGCCAGCTTTGAGCTTTCAGCTTGGGCTTTTTGCTCTTTATCGTGAAAAAAAATCGTGCTGCGATATTGAGTACCAATGTCACCGCCCTGCATATTCAGCATGGTTGGGTTGTGATTTTTCCAAAAAGTGTCCAACAAGTCGTCGTAACTGACGATTTCTGGATCAAACTCAACTTGAACCACTTCTGCGTGACCAGTTGAACCCGTTTTCACTTCTTTATATGTGGTCGCACTGTCTTTGCCACCCATGTAGCCACACGTTGCGTTACTGACGCCGTTAATTTCACGGAAAAAATATTCAACACCCCAAAAACAGCCTGCACCAAATGTTGCTAACGCCATGACATACCCTTAAAACAAATTATAGAAGTCTAGATGGCTACAATTGTGTTGAATATTGTGTAGTTTTGCAAGCAAACTTTTATTAATAAATAAATCTAACATATGCCACCAATAAAATAGCGTTTGGCTATGATAGAATCCGCGACAATAGGCAGTAATAGTTAACATCGTTTTACGTCAAAGTTAACTACGCCATATAATAATGAGACAAGGAGTTGATAGTGTTATCTGACCTGATGATAAACCATGATTTTTTAGCCTATACCTTAGCCAATCCAAATCAATTACCTGCAGCATCTGATTTTATGTTGGCAGATCATACCCGTGTAGATGTATGGGATACGGGAGTGATTGTATTTACTCCGGCTAATGCAACCAAAGATATCGTGCTGTCTTGTGCTGTGCACGGTAATGAAACTGCGCCGATTGAAATCTGTAATCAACTCATTAAAGATTTGCTCAGCCAACGCATTATTGCCAAGCAGCGTGTGATGTTTTTAATTGGCAATCCGGCCGCGATTATCAATAAAACCCGTTTTATTGATGAAAACATGAATCGCTTATTTAGTGGCGCGCATTCTAAAGGCGAGGGCTTAAGCCATCCGGAGCGTCACCGAGCAAAAGCGTTAGAGCAATATGTGGCAGACTTTTTCAATGCCAATAATGACAATCAACGTATTCATTACGACTTACATACTGCTATTCGTGCTTCTAAGCATGAAAAGTTTGCCATATACCCATACCGTCCTGGCCGTGCTTTTAGCGGTGAACAAATTATGTTTTTGGCGGCATGTGGCGTTGATACTATGTTGTTTCACCACGAACCAACAACGACGTTTAGTTATTATTCGTCAGAGCAATTTCAAGCAGATGCTTTTACTGTGGAATTAGGCAAAGTAATGCCATTTGGCCAAAACGACATGAGTCGTTTTGCACAAACTCATACTATGCTTGAAAAGTTGATTACTGAAACTGAGTTAGCACCTGTTGAGTTCGACCCTAGCAAGGTCAACTTGTATAAGGTATCGCGCTCTATTAACAAGCACTTTGATGATTTTGAATTTAGCTTTGCTGGTGATGCAGAAAACTTCAGTGCCTTTAGTCAGGGCGAGGTGTTAGCGACAGAAGGCGGTAATTCAATCACTGTTGAATACCCACAAGAAGCCATTGTATTTCCCAATGCAAATGTGCCCATTGGGCAACGCACAGTGTTATGTTTAGTACCCGCGTTGAACGAAACTATTATCTAGTCGTAAAGCAATATATACATGTCAATCGCGAGTAAAATGCGTTTACAGTGAGAGTAAGTATTGATAGGTAGTTTACGTTAACGTAATGTCTACTCGCATAGTATAAATAGAGCCATGTTTATGTTGAACATGGCTCAACAATAACAAGAGCATAATATGAGCAACGCACCACTGACCAATGAAACAGTGCACCGTGTCAGCTTCTTAGACAAAGCGTCATTGCACATCCCCATTTTGCGTATTTTGCAAGCTGATGGCACCACTTATGAAAGTGCGGTTCTACCAGTAATCGACAAGGCTCTGGCCGAAAAAATCTTTGATACCTGTGTTTTTACACGCGTATTAGACGAGCGTATGTTGGGTGCCCAGCGTCAAGGACGGATTAGTTTTTACATGACCTGTACCGGTGAAGAAGCCTCAATTATTGGCAGCACAGCCGCGCTTGATAAAGACGACGTCATTTTGGCTCAATATCGTGAGCACGCCTCATTGCGTTATCGCGGCTTTACGACTGAACAATTTATGAATCAAATGTTCAGTAACGAGAAAGATTTAGGTAAAGGTCGCCAAATGCCGATTCATTACGGCAGCCGTGAACTCAACTACCAAACTATTTCATCACCTTTGGCAACTCAAATTCCACAAGCCACAGGTGTTGCTTATGGCATGAAATTACAAGGCAAGCGTAACGTCGCCATTTGTTATTTTGGTGAAGGCGCAGCATCAGAAGGTGACTTCCATGCTGGCTTGAATATGGCCGCAGTGCTTAAATCTCCGACCATCTTTTTCTGTCGTAACAATGGTTATGCTATTTCAACCCCTACAGAAGAGCAATTTGCCGGTAACGGTATAGCCAGTCGGGGTGTTGGTTACGGTATGCATACCATTCGTGTAGACGGTAATGACATGCTAGCGGTGTTAGCCGCCACGCAACAAGCTCGTGCCCACGCACTTGAACATAATGCTCCAGTATTGATTGAAGCGATGACGTATCGTTTGGGCGCGCATTCTTCATCAGACGATCCATCTGGTTACCGTTCAAAAGAAGAAGAAGCCAAATGGCAGCAACACGATCCAGTAAAACGTTTTAAATTATGGATGGTTAACAAAGGCTGGATAACTGAAGCCGATGAAGCCAAGTTATTTGAACGTTATCGCGAAGAAGTATTAGCAGCGGTTAAAGTCGCTGAAAAGTTACCTATTCCGAAACTAGATGAAATTATCGAAGATGTGCTTGATAAACCGACTCCAGCATTGAGAAAACAGCTTAAAGAGCTGAAAGAACACATTGCTAAGTATCCAAAAGCCTATCCAAAAAGCGCAGGGAGACTCTAAACCGTGGCTCAAATGAATATGTTACACGCCATCAACGAGGCGTTATCAATAGCCATGACTGCCGACGAGCGCATGGTGATTTTTGGTGAAGACGTTGGCCACTTCGGTGGTGTTTTTCGCGCGACTTCTGGTTTACAAGAGCAGTTTGGTCGCGACCGTTGTTTTAACACGCCGCTAACTGAACAAGGTATTGCTGGTTTTGCTAATGGTCTAGCATCTTATGGCATGACTGCTGTTGCAGAAATTCAGTTTGCTGATTATATTTTTCCGGCATTCGATCAAATCGTTAATGAATCGGCAAAATTTAGATACCGCAGTGGTAATCAATTTGATGTGGGTGGGTTAACCTTCCGCACACCATACGGTGGTGGTATTGCCGGTGGACATTACCACTCTCAATCACCTGAAGCCTATTTTACCCAAACGCCTGGTTTAAAAGTGGTCATTCCGCGTAATCCAGAACAAGCTAAAGGGTTGTTGCTGGCGTCTATTCGCGATCCAAACCCGGTGATTTTCTTTGAACCTAAACGTTTGTACCGCGCATCTGTTGGCGAGGTTCCAGCCGGTGACTACGTTATCGAATTAGGCAAAGCACAAGTGGTTAAGCAGGGCAGTGATATTACTGTTCTGGCTTGGGGCGCACAGATGGAAATCGTCGAAAAAGCCTGCGAACGTGCCGAGAAAGAAGGTATTTCATGTGAAATAATCGACTTACGCACTATCGCGCCATGGGATGTTGAAACTATCGCAAAATCAGTGACCAAAACAGGTCGTTTACTGATTAACCATGAAGCGCCATTAACCGGTGGTTTTGCTGGTGAAATTGCGGCAACCATTCAGCAAGAATGTTTCTTATCGCTTGAATCACCGATCAATCGTGTGTGCGGATTAGATACGCCTTATCCATTGGTGCATGAAAAAGAATACATGCCAGATGAGTTAAAGACCTTCGAAGCCATCAAGGCCACAGTGTCGTTTTAGGAGTAAGGTATGATTAAAGATTTTATTTTACCCGACATCGGCGAAGGTGTAGTGGAATGTGAATTAGTTGATTGGTTAGTTAGCGAAGGTGACATTGTCACTGAAGATCAACCGATTGCTGATGTAATGACAGATAAAGCCTTAGTGCAAATTCCGGCGCCGCATGCTGGAAAAATTACCAAGCTTTACTACGCCAAAGGTGAAATCGCCATTGTGCATCAACCATTGTACGCAGTAGAAATGGATGGAGATGACAACGATAGCGTCATTGAAGCCCCTGTAGCTGCTATGACACCGGTTAACGATTCAGCTGTTAACAACAGTAATGCTGTTACGGCCACAACCAGCAGTCAGTCAAACATTGAAGAGTTCTTATTGCCTGATATCGGTGAAGGGATTGTTGAATGTGAATTGGTTGATTGGTTAGTCGAAGAAGGCGATATCGTCGTTGAAGATCAACCCATCGCTGATGTGATGACCGATAAAGCGTTAGTGCAAATCCCGGCCATGAAAGCCGGTAAAATTGTCAAACTGCATTATCGTAAAGGTCAGCTTGCTAAAGTGCACTCACCTTTATTTGCCATTGAAGTAGAAGCTGAAGTTAATGCTCCGTCAGCTCCTGTTGAAGTGGTTGAACAAGCACAAGCAGCTGCGCCACAAGTTAACCTTGAACCTGTTGCACAAGGTAAAGCCTTAGCTAGCCCAGCCGTTCGCCGCATGGCACGCGTACTGGACATTAATATCGCTATGGTTGTTGGCACAGGCAAAAATGGCCGAGTTTACAAAGAAGATATTGAACGTCATCAGCAAGGTGGTCATGCCACTCAAGCTGCCGCAAGCACAACGCCAGTGTCGTCAACGAGTCAAGATAATGCTCAAGCTGGCAGTTCTGTGAATAGCGGCATAGTGAGTAATGTAACGGCGAACGATCGAGTTGAACCTATCAAAGGCGTCAAAGCTATTATGGCGAAAATGATGGTTGAGTCAGTATCGACTATCCCTCATTTTACTTACTGTGAAGAGTTTGACCTTACCGAACTCGTTGCCTTACGTGAAAGCATGAAGCAACGCTATTCAACTGACGAAGTGAAGCTGACCATGATGCCATTCTTTATGAAGGCCATGTCATTAGCGATCACAGAATTTCCGATATTAAATAGCCAAGTTAATGCAGATTGCACCGAACTCACTTACAAGTCTCGTCATAACATTGGTATGGCCGTTGACTCAAAAATGGGTTTATTGGTACCGAATGTTAAAGACGTACAAAGTAAGTCTATTTTGGATATTGCTGCTGAAATTTCACGCTTAACCACCGCCGCACGCAGTGGCCGTGTGTCGCCAGCAGATTTGAAAGACGGTACCATTTCGATTTCTAATATCGGCGCATTAGGCGGTACCATAGCAACGCCGATTATTAACAAGCCGGAAGTGGCCATTGTAGCGTTAGGTAAGTTACAAATACTGCCACGCTTTAATGCTAAAGGTGAAGTTGAAGCGCGTAAAATTATGCAAGTAAGTTGGTCTGGCGATCACCGCGTTATTGATGGTGGCACCATTGCTCGCTTCTGTAATTTGTGGAAACACTACCTAGAGCAACCACAAGAAATGTTATTAGCCATGCGCTAATGATGATTAGTGTTAATTGCACTATCTTATCCAAAAGGACGCTAACACGTCCTTTTGTTTTAAGTGGCTTTTTCGTATAATACTCGAACAATGTAAATCGATTGGAACCTGTATGAGTCTGTCGGCACCTAAAATTGAAATGATTGAATATCCGTTTCCGCCAAAACCTGCCGTGTTGTCTGACACTGAAAAAGCACAGTATAAAGCACGTATTAAACAGTTATTGATTGATCAAAATGCAGTACTTGTTGCCCATTATTATACCGATCCTGAAATTCAAGCATTAGCTGAAGAGACGGGCGGTTGTGTGTCTGATTCATTAGAAATGGCCCGCTTTGGTCGTGATCACCCAGCCAAGACATTAATTGTTGCTGGCGTTAAGTTTATGGGCGAAACCGCTAAAATCTTAAGCCCAGAAAAAACCATTTTAATGCCAACTCTTGAAGCAACCTGTTCATTAGATTTAGGTTGCCCGATTGAGCAATTCAGTGAGTTTTGCGATGCCCATCCCGACCATACGGTTGTGGTATATGCTAATACCTCTGCAGCAGTAAAAGCACGTGCGGATTGGGTCGTAACCTCAAGCATCGCACTTGAAATTGTCGAGCATTTAGACAGCCAAGATAAAAAAATTATCTGGGCACCCGATCGTCACCTAGGCGCTTACATCAACAAACAAACTGGCGCCGACATGCTGTTATGGCAAGGCGATTGTATTGTGCATGATGAGTTTCAAGCCAAAGCACTTCGTGAGCTTAAAAAACAGCATCCTACGGCGGCGATTCTAGTACACCCAGAATCACCTGCCAGTGTAGTAGAACTTGCTGATGCTGTAGGCTCTACTAGCCAGCTGATTAAAGCTGCGCAAACCATGCCAAACGACAAGTTTATCGTCGCTACCGATCGCGGCATTTTTTATAAAATGCAGCAAGCGGCTCCTGGTAAAATATTACTTGAAGCCCCAACCGGCGGCAATGGAGCAACCTGTAAAAGCTGCGCCCACTGTCCATGGATGGCCATGAACGGTTTACCCGCTATCGAAGCTTCATTAGTCGATGCCGATAAAACCAATCATGAAATATTTGTGGGTGAAGAACTTCGCATTAAAGCACTCATCCCACTCACCCGCATGCTCGATTTTGCCAAAGAATTGAACATGAAAGTGAAGGGCAACGCTTAAACGTTTAGGTTTAGGTTTAATGTCCATGAAAACAGAAAGCCGACATTTAGTCGGCTTTTTTGTTTTTATAAAAAGTCATTTATTTCTGCAAATACACTTATATAGAGTCCATTGAAACAACGCCGTGAGCATGGCATGGATGTCATATTAGCTTTCGCTGGTCAGAGTCACTCCTTGATATTCCATTACCATGGCATTCGTAAATCCATTGACATCAGATTGCTATCGGAAGCGCTAGGGATTTTTGACAATGGGCGAGGGCGTGACTAGCGAAGTTAAACGCTGAATTAGTCTCGATCTAAATATTCTGCTTATCAAAAGATTTAGTTGGAGCGATGAGGAGATCAATCGCTTTACCCTTTGACTTAGGTGTGAGCGAAACGCCACTAGCTTCTCGACCGAAGGCCGCATAGATCAAAAGAAAGTTAATAAACAGAAATCAACACTGCATCGAAACAATAAGAGAAGGGGATGTTGCTTACCCAGCCGCCAAAACAAAAAGCCCCGCATATATGCGAGGCTCTTAAGCTAACTAGATTTCTATCAAGTATTAAATAATATTTGTAGATTACTTAGCGTTCATTAGTGCAACAGCGTTGTCTAACATGCGGTTACTGAAACCCCATTCGTTATCATACCAAGACATCACTTTCACTAAACGACCATTAACACGAGTTTGTGTTGCGTCGAAATTCGAAGAGAAAGGATTATGGTTAAAGTCGATAGACACCAATGGTTCTACATTAATCGCTAATACTTCAGACATTGGAGACTGTAGTGAAGCACGAGTAATGATGGCATTAACTTCTTCAACAGTAGTGTCGCGAGATGCTAAGAAGGTTAAGTCAACTAAAGATACGTTAATTGTTGGTACACGTACCGCTAAACCGTCAAATTTGCCTTGAAGCTCAGGAACCACTAAACCTACTGCAGCAGCTGCACCGGTTTGGGTTGGGATCATAGACATTGCCGCAGCACGAGCACGACGTAAATCTGTGTGATACACATCAGATAAACGCTGATCGTTAGTGTAAGAGTGGATAGTAGTCATTAAACCAGACTCAATCCCAAGCTCATCATTTAACGGCTTAGCAATAGGCGCTAAACAGTTAGTAGTACAAGAAGCATTTGAAACTACTGTCATATCAGCAGTTAATACTTCGTTGTTTACGCCGTAAACAACAGTGGCATCAACATTCTTACCTGGTGCAGAAATAAGTACTTTCTTAGCGCCAGCAATAAGGTGCGGTTGCACAGATTCTTTAGAAGTGAAAATACCAGTACATTCGAAAACGATGTCAATTTTCAACTCAGCCCAAGGTAACTTTGATGGGTCACGTTCTTGGAAAGTTAAGATCTTGTCGCCATTAACATAGATAGCTTCATCGTCGTGATCAACTTTTGCGTTGAAACGACCATGTACAGTATCGTACTTAGTTAAGTGAGCATTAATTGATGCATCACCTAAATCGTTTAATGCAACGATTTCGATTGGGTAATTTTTTTCGCTTTCGTATAGAGCACGTAAAACATTTCTACCGATACGGCCATAGCCGTTAATTGCTACACGGATAGTCATCTCATATCCCTCAAGTTAAAATAATTTGGTGGCATGTAAATCGCCTGGTTGTAAAATTACCAAATTGGCTGTAATAATCAAGCTAAATCACCTAAATATGCCGAATTAAGCCAATAATTTTGTATTTTTTTTACATTAAGCTCATTTTGAATATAAATTAAGCACAGTTTTGTAAGTTGTACACTAACGTAAGCGAGATAATATTGGCCGATTAGTGAGGTGATTTATGCTTACTTTAGTAACATCTCGCTGCGACTCTGTGCAAATTGTTTACTCATTACCGCAGAGATTAATTCAAGTGCTTGTTTATCGAGTTCTGTCGCTAATGTTTTATTACCTTTAATAATGGCCAATAACTTTTCTTCATCGGCATGGTTGTCACTCATTAACAAATTTGCTCGAGTTAACAGGTATTCTTTTTCAGCATTTTGTTGTTGCCGATATATTGATGCTAACGCTAAAAACCAATCAGCATCGATTTTGGCTGGTTCTGTTGCGGCTAACAAATGCAAATAAAGCGTTTTAGCGTCGTTAGGTGAGACTCGCACATAATAAGCTGCTAGTTGGGTAATAATGTCATTGTCGGTGAGTTCACCTTGCTTATAGGTGCGTTCAACAATGGCGAATGCGTCTTGATCGTTGAAACGCGTCCAACGATAAAATGCCAAATGCACCTCATTATTAGTGCGGGTAAATTCTTGAAGTTCAGATAATGTTTGAGTACTTACCGCAAATGCTCGCTCGCGATCTCGTGTACGGTCGGTATTCAACTTATGTTGAACCCCTGCGGCTAATTCGATGCAGTTACTGTAATTTTCTAGATAAACCAGCTGCTGATAAAGTTGTTTCCCAGTGGGTGTCGAACTCTGTTTTAACGCGTATCGATGACGGATCAAGTCGCCTTTTTCAAATCGGCACCAACTATCTTTGTGTAAATCGCTACAAAGTTCGGGATTATTTTTACAAATGAGGTCGCTATTACGGTCATTATCGCAGCCAAAAAGGCCAAATAATGCCCCAATAATTGTAAATGATGTAATTAATACAAAATTTTTGCTCAAAATCGTCTCCGAGAGGTAAATTGTCTAATAAAATTACACATTTACCGAAAATTTGTTACTAGCGAAATAACCTGTATTTCATTACAATGTCGGCGACCAACAGGGGCCACCCCCATACAATATACTAAATTATTGGTCTTTTCTTTTTGTTACTCAAACCTTTCTGAAAAAACGAGAAAAGTGAGATAAAGGATCCCTACATGAGCGCAGATAAACATTTACAGAGCTGGCAAGAACGTTTCGAAATGGCAGAAGCAATGCAACCGTTGCTTGGCAAGTTGTATCGTAACCAAGGCATTGAAGTAATGGTATATGGTAAACCATTGCTTAATGCATCAACCATCGAAATCATTAAGTCACACCGTTTAGTACGTCGTCATGTCGGTGAAAAATTACGTCTTCGTGAAAGTTTCCCATTTGTTGTAGCACTTAGCAAATTAGCGATTAAACATTGCAGAGTGGATATTGGTAAATTAGCGATTAATTACTGGCGTAATAACAAGGATGCGAGCGGTATTGAAGCTTATATGACACAAGAATTGTCAGAAGCGGTTAATCACGGTGATGATACCCCGGCTCGTGATGTTGTACTTTATGGTTTTGGTCGTATCGGCCGTTTGCTGGCACGTTTATTAATTGAACGTACCGGTAAAAGCAACAAATTGCGTCTGCGTGCCATTGTGTTGCGCGGTGGTAAAAAGGGTGATTTAGAGAAACGTGCTAGCTTATTGCGTCGTGACTCGGTACACGGACCATTTAATGGCTCTGTCGAAGTTGATGAAGAAAACAACGCAATCATCGCTAACGGCACTTATATTCAGATTATTTACGCAAATTCTCCTGATCAAGTTGATTACACTCAGTATGATATTAAAGATGCATTAATTGTCGATAATACTGGTATTTGGAAAGATGAAGAGGGTTTAGGTTTACACCTTAAAAGCCCAGGAGCTTCAAAAGTATTGTTAACGGCACCTGCTAAAGGCGCTATTAAAAATATCGTCTATGGTGTGAATGAAAACGATATTCTTGATGAAGACACAATTGTTTCAGCGGCAAGCTGCACTACAAACGCTATTACGCCAGTGTTGAAAGCGGTTAATGACAAATACGTTATTGAGAATGGCCACGTAGAAACGATTCACTCGTATACGAATGATCAAAATCTAATCGATAATTACCATAGTGCCGACCGTCGTGGTCGCAGTGCACCGTTAAACATGGTGATTACTGAAACGGGTGCCGCTAAAGCTGTTGCTAAAGCATTGCCTGTATTAGCGGGTAAGCTAACCGGTAACGCAATCCGAGTTCCAACACCTAACGTATCAATGGCGATTATTAGTGTTAATTTACAACATGAAACTAATCGTGATGAACTGAATGAATATTTAAAAGATGTCGCATTACAGTCTGGATTACAAAATCAAATTGATTTTACTGAATCGACTGAAATAGTATCTAGCGATTTAGTCGGTTCACGTTATGCCGGAGTTGTTGATTCGCAAGCGACGATAGCAGAGGGTAAACGTGCCATTTTATACGTATGGTATGACAACGAATTTGGCTATAGCTGCCAGGTTGTTGGCGTTATGCAAAAAATGCTTGGTTTAACCACATTATCATTACCAAAAAGCTAATGTGTTATAAAAACTACCCATTCATGGTGGTGAATACTCGAAAGGCGTACAAGCTTAATATCGCTGTTTATTGAGTACTTACCGTCATATTTATGATAAAGCATCTCTTTGGAGGTGCTTTTTTATGCGCGTTGTAATTTATTTAATCATAATGATGATTTATGCATCAAACAGTCATTATGTTGCAATAAATGTGTTTTTATTGATTGACTATCGGGGCTAAAACGGTAGAATGCCATTCCGCAGTCAGGGGAAACTTCTTCAGCTGTTAAGTTTGAAAGGCATTATTGTTCTTACAAATTTAGTAAAGGTTATAGGCGATACAAATGCGACATTAGCTCAGTTGGTAGAGCGATACCTTGCCAAGGTATAGGTCATCGGTTCGAACCCGATATGTCGCTCCAATTTCTTATCTTATCCGATGGATTTGAATTTGGTTAAAGCATGGCGCGATGGCAGAATGGCTATGCTACGGATTGCAAATCCGTCGATCTCGGTTCGACTCCGGGTCGCGCCTCCACGAAATTGCGTTTGATGGTTACTTTTAGTAACGGTTAAAACAACACTTTGCCCGAGTGGTGGAATCGGTAGACACAAGGGATTTAAAATCCCTCGCTGAATAAGCGTGCCGGTTCAAGTCCGGCCTCGGGTACCATTATAATCTCTAGTAATAGAGAGTGGTGTAAAAAAGCCTCAACATTAGTTGGGGCTTTTTACGTCTGAAATTTGTGAATTAGATCGAAAGAATAAAATCCCTCGCGCTCTGGTTGAACATCAGGCGTACAGGCGCAAGTCCGGCCTCGGGTACCATTATAATCTCTAGTAATAGAGAGTGGTGTAAAAAAGCCTCAACATTAATTGGGGCTTTTTTACGTCTAAAATTTGTGAATTAGATCGAAAGAATAAAATCCCTCGCGCTCTGGTTGATCATCAGGCGTGCCGCTCTTTATTAATAACAATCGTCAGAAAATTTAGCTGAATATTAAGTGTTATTGAATTGGTGGGGAGACTTTACAATAGAGGAGGATGCTGATGATAAGATCTTTGGGTTAGTCACACTTTGGAATCAAATGTTAGCTTGAAGCTAGGCTTGTCTAGGAATGAAACATAACGTGAGAGGCCTGTAACTCTATGAACCATCACGTTATGAATAGAAAAGGGTGGTGACTAAGACTGATCGTCTAGTTGAATTTGGCCTACATATAAAACAGGGGCAGCATCAATTTCATTGGCATCCATCATGGTAGCTATCCGCTCAACGGCAGACAATAATTGACTTTGTTCCCATTCTTCAAGGTTTTGATAACGCATAATAAAATGTTCTTGCAGTGGTTTAGGTGCGCTATTTAATAACGTTTTACCTGCGTCACTTAACGATAAATGAACTTTCCGTTTGTCGGTTTCGCTGCGCGTTCTAATCACCATGCCACGATTTTCTAATCGATCAATAATGGTCGTCACTGTCGCTGCACTCAAATTAATTTCTTGAGCTATTTGTTTGGCCAGTGGAGCGTCAAGTTGATCAATTTTCTGTATGACCATTAATTGTGGTCCAGTTAGACCCGATAGTTTATTTAATTGACGTGAGTGTATATCAATAGCTCTGATCACCCGGCGCAATGAAATTAATAGTTGTTCGTATTTTTCCATAATCCCCTCATAATTCACCATGCACCTTAGCAGAATTCGGCTTATTACTCATGTCCAATATCAAAAAAAGCAGAATAATGTCATAGACATTATTCTGCTTAGCTATTTTATCAGCAATTACAACTTATAGACTGAAAGTACGTGATACCGATAATACTGCGCGGGTATCGCTTAAGTCTGTGTCCATGCTCGTGTCTTCAACGGCAACGTTGAAGTCAAAACCTTCCCAGCTGGTTAAGTACTCTGCGCGATAATGGTTGTAAGACTTGTCACCGTCCCATGCCCATTTGTCTTCGTCTTGCGAAGTAGAGCGGTCAAAACTAACACGGATGTCATGACCTTCTGCAATGGTAAAGGTATGAGCAACCATCATGATGTAATGGTCAGCATCAACACCAAAGTAATCCCATGAATACCAAAAGTTTAATTCACTTTGACCAAGCGATGAAGCATAGCCAAACTTAGTGTAAATCTCTGGGTAGTAATACTCATCAGAGGCATCATCACCATGGTAAGTGTAATATGCAATACCCGCATCTACAGACACTCTGTCTGTTAGTTCAAAATATTTACCTGCGTAAAAATCAAGTTCTAGCCAAGTGTCATCAGCACTGCCAAAGTCAACATTCGATGCCCAAGCTCCAACGTACCAACCGTCATCGGCAGCATAGTCTAGGCTAGCTTGTAAGGCAGGATCATTGTCTGTTTGGCTAACACCATTAAAGGTATAGTCAGAGGTTGCATTAACGGTTGTGCTTAACTCACCAGCCATTACTGAAGTCGGTAAAGCAAATAAGCTTAATAAGGCTAATTTTTTCATTGTGGTGTTCATCATTATTCCTTGGATCATTATTATTGTTTAGTCTGCTAATTCGATTTTAGTAAAATCGATTTTATTTTCTTTTGGAGAACGTTCTATATCAGTCACTTTACGGTAGTGCGATTTTAAAATGTATCCGAAACAACTTAATATCAAGGCAATAGCGAGAGCGCCAACCCATTGAATTTGTAAAAAGTCTAGTTTGAATAACAAGGTTAAGCCACTCAGTACCACTACATTACCGATGATATAAGGTACTTTACCAAAACGTTCAACGGTAAGGTTTAAGTTATCTGTATATAAACGAACCAGTGAATCGAGTGAGTTAATAACAAACATTACCCCTACAATCACCATTGCTAGATTATAAAAACCTGACGTATCAATACCATTCGCGCTGTAGTAGTACAGAACCGTGAACCAAATCGCGATTGGGATTGAAGGGAATACCATCATGGCTATTAATACTTGATAGGTTTTCATTCCACCCACAAAACGAGCGGTAAATTGACCAATCATAATGCTCCATGCAAACCACCAGAATAGGTAAAATTCGTGGTAATCGTTTATTGGAAGTACAAAGTTATGAATGTTGCCAAAATAGTCACCAATTAATGCAAATGTAGTAAAGAACTCACCCACACTAGAATCGTCTGATAAAAATGCGCCCGCCCACATGATGGCGATTAAACCAAAGAACAACCAGGTACTGCCTAAACTAAGATAACGAACATAGCGAATACTGGTGCTTGAATACACTGCGGCGGCAATAACCATAAACACGATTAAGTAGAAGCTGCTGACAACGGTTTCTCCATCACCTAATTGCGGTAAATACCACGGTAAGTTAGTTAATAATAAATAAGCGGTAAAGGCACATGTACCAATGATCACTACGTTATTAATAAACTTTATCAATGGAATTTCAAAATACTTAACTCTTGGTTCAATAACACAAAAGTAGAAGCAGGTTAAAAAGTAAAACGCCCAAATTAAGCAGGCCCAAAAACCAAACTCTATGGCTAACGGATTACTAAATCCATATTCTGGACTGGTTGCCAAATCTGCATAACCAGCAAATTCAGTTAACGGAAACATGATTAAGCCAACATCAAGCCCTGAAGTGAACAAAATGGCAATAAAGGTAAATTTACGCACCGGTGTCACACCAATGCACTGCATGTTACCCCAACGATAAATAACAAATGCGATAGCGGCAAAAGTGAATAAAATGCCTATTGATAACCAGGTCGTCATTATTTAACTCCCGGGTGAATAGTGTGTGCGAACATAATGTTGGCTCCTTGTTGTATGTTTTTTATGCCATAGAACAATTTTTAAAGGCAAAACGCCCTCAAGCCTTAAGTATCGTGATGACGATAGTTAAACCCTGATAGATTGAACTTGGCTAAATAGGCCATTTACAAAAATGTAGGTTGGCCATCAACCTGTTGTCGATGTCTATAAATGAATACACATCGACGAATGGGTGTTAATCAATTTGTCGTTTAGGCGCTTGTAATCGTTGTGATGTTTGCCATTGCTCAGCAATAGTCACTTTTGCCAAACTTGGCGCAAGAGGTTTGTTGCCTAAAATGATGTCGGCAGCGCGCTCGGCGACCATAATAGTCGGGGAGTTTAAGTTACCATTTGGAATGGTCGGGAAAATTGACGAGTCAACCACTCGTAAACCATGAATACCATGAACTTTTGTTTCAGAGTCGACAACAGCCATCTCATCTTCACCCATTTTGCATGAGCAAGAAGGGTGATAAGCGCTTTCTACTGAGCTTCTAACAAAACGATCAATTTCTTCATCTGTCTGTATTGATAAGCCTGGTTGAATTTCTTCACCACGATACTCATCTAAACCCGGTTGATTAATAATTTCACGGGTTAAGCGCACACACGCTCTAAAGCCTTCAATATCATCTTGATGCGATAAATAATTGAACTGAATTTGTGGCGCAACCTTGGCATCATTTGATACAACCGTTACGGCGCCACGGCTTTTAGGTTTATTGTGGCCAATATGAACTTGGAAACCATGGCCAGCAAATGCTTCTTTACCGTCGTAACGCATAGCAGCAGGTAAAAAATGGTACTGTAGATCCGGCCACTCTAAACCCGCTTTTGAGCGGATAAATCCACACGATTCGAAATGGTTAGTTGCGCCCAAACCTGATTTATTAAAAATCCAGCGAGCACCAATAAACAATTTGTTTAACGGGTCAATTTTGCCATTGAGCGAAATAGGCTTTAAGCACTTAAATTGGAAGTAAAACTCTAAGTGGTCTTGCAGATTCTGACCAACACCGGGTAATTGATGTACTTGTTCAATGCCTGCGCTAGCTAACGTGCTTGAATCACCAATACCCGACAGTTGTAAAATATGCGGTGAACCAATAGAACCTGCAGATAAAATCACTTCTTTATTGCAGTTAACATCTATTAGCTCGCCTTTACGTTCGTAACGAACGCCGACAGCCGTTTTGCCTTGCATAATCACTTTATGTACAAGCGCATGAGTGACCACGGTTAAATTCGGACGTTTCATCGCCGGGCGAAGGTACGCATTTGCCGTAGACCAACGCACACCATTTTTAACGGTCATGTGCATTGGGCCAAAGCCTTCTTGCTGACTAGCGTTGTAATCATCAGTGGCTAGATAGCCGGCATCGACACCTGCATCCACAAACGCTTGATATAACGGGTTTTTCATTTCATTACCGTTATTAACCGCTAATGGACCTTTATCACCGCGATAAACATTACCGCCAAAAGACCATGTTTCAGCTTTTTTAAAGTAAGGCAGACAGTGAGCGTAATCCCAGTCTTTTGCACCTTGTTGCTGCCACTCGTCAAAATCACGCGCATGACCACGTACGTAGACCATGCCATTGATTGATGATGAACCGCCTAACACTTTGCCACGCGGGCAATGCATACGGCGATTGTCCAAATGTGGTTCGGCTTCGGTTTCAAACTGCCATGCATACTTTTTAGTATTCATAGGGATAGATAGCGCCGTAGGCATTTGAATAAAAATGCTCTTGTCGCTGCCACCGGTTTCAAGTATCAGGACTTTATTGTCTCGATTTTCCGTTAAGCGGTTGGCTAATACACAACCTGCGCTACCGGCACCAACAATAATATAATCGTATTCATGAGATATTTGCGTAGACATTAATGGGTCACTCCTAAAATGGGCTTTCAAGTGACTGCATACCAACGTAAACAGCTTTTATTTGGGTGTATGCTTTTAATGTTTCAGAGCCATTCTCACGACCAATACCAGACATCTTGTAACCACCAACCGGCATTTCTGCAGGAGAGGCACCATAAGCATTTATCCAACAAATACCGGCTTGCATTTGATGAATAACGCGATGTGCACGGGTAATGTCTTGCGTAAATACACCTGCCGCTAAGCCTAGGTGAGTACTATTGGCACGCTTAACAACTTCATCTTCATCAGTAAAGGTAAATACTGACATCACAGGGCCAAATATTTCTTCTTTCGAAATCGTCATCTCATCAGTGCAATCTGTAAATACCGTCGGTGCAACAAAGAAACCATTCGGTGCATTGTCAGGCGTTAATGCTGTTCCGCCTGTTAATAAGGTGGCACCTTCTTTTTTACCGATTTCAATGTAGTAGAGTACTTTTTGCTGATGGTCGCGTGAAATCAATGCACCAAAATTGGTGTCAGGGTGCATTGGGTCTCCGCAAACGATGTTTTGTTCGGTACGCTCTTTTAAACGTTGGATAAAGCGCGGATAAATATCTTGCTGCACAAACACGCGAGTACCGTTGGTACACACTTCACCTTGAGTATAGAAATTCGCTAACATTGCTGCTGATACCGCATTTTCAACATCGGCATCGTTAAAGATAATCAATGGCGACTTTCCGCCTAGCTCCATAGTCACGTCTTTTAATGAACCCGCAGCAGCGGCCATCACTTTTTTACCGGTTCCGACTTCGCCCGTAAATGACACTTTAGCGATATCTTCATTGGTGGTTAGCCATGCGCCAACTCTACCGTCACCTTGAACAACGTTAAACACGCCATCTGGTACACCTGCTTGAGTGAATATTTCTGCTAAACGCATTGCGCCGCGAGGTGTTTCTTCTGAAGGTTTAAAAATCATTACGTTGCCGCAAGCAAGTGCAGGGGCTGCTTTCCAACAAGCAATTTGTAACGGGTAGTTCCATGCGCCAATACCAGCACAAATACCTAATGGCTCACGGCGAGTATAATAAAAGTCAGCGCCAACAGGCTGTTGATTGCCTTCAATACTTGGGGCGAGTCCGGCAAAGAACTCTATAGAGTCGGCGCCAGTAACGATATCGACAACCGAGGCTTCTTGCCATGGCTTACCGGTATCCAATACTTCACCTGCAGCAAGCTGATCATTTTGCTCACGGAGTAGGGCAACGGCTTTTAATAAAATGCGGCTACGTTCTATCGGCATCATCGCTGACCAAACTGCAAAACCTGCTTTGGCACTCTCTATGGCGGCTTTTTGCACAGACTCGGTTGCTACTTCAACTAAATAGCTGACTTCTCCAGTAGCAGGATTGATCACTTCAAATGTTTCGCCTGTACCGTTTGATTGGTATTTTCCATGGATATAATTTTGATAAATAACTAACGATGACATTATTCTACTCCGTTGTGCACGATCACAGCCTTGATAAAGGCTTTAGATAAAATTTGGGCTTGTTTAAAATCTTCTATTGGGGTGGTACTCAACGCACTGCGTAACCAAAAACCATCAATTACTGCCGCTGTTTGCTTGGCTGCATTAACTGCTGCTGCATTGGGTAATAATTGTTTAAACGAAAAAAGCAGGTTGCTGTATAACCGCTGACTATTAATGTTTTGCAATCTTGCTAACCCAGGATCGTGCATCGCTTGGGACCAGAAGCTTAACCATGTTTTTGTCGCGGCTGTTGAACGTTGTAATTCGGTAAAGTTTGCTTCCACGATCATTGAAAGCCGATCTATTGGGGTTAATGTTTTGCCTGACGTTCTTGTCAGTAATGCTTGCTTCAATTCCTCTAACAGAAATTTCTGCGTGGCTTCAATTAACCCTTGTTTACCACCAAAATAGTGGCTGATGATCCCTGATGACATTCCCGCCAATCCACTAATGGTATTAATAGTAGTGTTTTGTAACCCATGACGTTCGATTGACATTAACGTGGCATCTATCAGCTGTTGTTGTCTGACGTTTTTCATTGTAGGTCTTGACATAAAAGGGGTCCGTTATCTGTATTAAGAGTTGTTAATTGAACGCTCAATTAATAACGATACTAATGATTAGTGCTGTAATTATCAAGTTATAACTTGATATAGATCACAACATTCCAGTGACAAAATAAGATAGGAAACTAATTATAAAAAATAAGACACTGTTCTGTATGGGTTAAATGTTATCTGGCTTTGGTTGATGGTTTGTTGTAAAAAACGAAGAGATTTTACATGAAATCATTACAGCTGCAGTTATTTTTAGGTTTTTGATTGATAAAATATCATTTTAAAATAGGCGTTATGTCCCTAAATAGCCTCATTCGTGCAGATATAGATTGTAGAGCCATGAGCTTGGTATTGATTGAAAAACGGCAGAGTCATTGAGCACATAGCGTGAGCTATATTGATTAAATCTGTTTGTTTTAGCCAATTTCACCAGTATTTTTTTGGAGTGTGTCACTCTACAACCACAGCCTTATTCTCTCTGACTAATGTTAGGTATTAATGTTATTCATATGGGTGATGTATTCTGCTAAGTGTTCAGTGTTCAAGGATTAAGGATTGGTTATTAAGGACTGGGGAGGGCAGTTTGATTAACTCTACTGCCTGAATAATGTCACCAACGATGATCTGGATTTATCATAGAGACGTGATAGAAAAACAATAACCATGCTATAACCTTATTTAAAGGTTCAAATAGCAAGATGATTAGATAAGAGGAACACAGATGGGCAGTGCATCAATGATCATGTGGAGTGTGCTATTTGGCGCTATAGGCATGGGGTATTTTGTTTATGGTAAGCGCCAAAGGGCGATTGTTCCCTTGTGTGTAGGAATGGCATTAATCGTGTTTCCTTATTTTGTTGCCAGCGTGACCACTTTGCTGATTATGGGAATAATCTTAGTTGCGATACCGTATTTTATCCGGCTTTAGTCGCTGTAGGCATTATTGTTTATCTGTTTTAACTATTGCCTAAGTTTATTTGGAATAAATATGGCCTGCGGCCACTAACGTCGTGGCGCTTCACCCACACCAGACTAAGAGGAAACCAACGGCTGTTCCCTCTTTATTCTTTATAAAAGAATTAGCCCAGCCACCCGGCAACATTTTCCCAATTGACTTAAATATTAGATGCGAAAAGATCGCCATGGGGATTTATCCAGCTTTTAACGTCATTTGTAGCCTAACTTCGGCCCATCTTGTATTAAGGAGTGAAAATGCTAACGCTAATTTCTTTAACTGCTTCAAGTTCAGAGTTGAATTTGGCCTTTTTCAAGACAAGAAAGCTAACTTGTTTTTGACCCAAAATGTGTTTGGAATATGGCCTGTGGCCACTAACGTCGTGGCGCTTCACCCACACCAGACCAAAAGGAAATCAACGGCTATTCCCTCTTGGATCACCCAGCCGCCCCGCAACATTTTCGCTATTTACAAAACAAGAGCTGCGAAAAGGTCGCCATGGGGTAGATCCAGCTTTTAACTTTATTTGCAGCCTGCTTCGGCCAACTCTTTATAGTAAAGAATGAAAATGCTAACGCTTCCGATAGGCCATCCTTGGCCAACGAAAGCTAAGCTCACATCCATGTGAGCTTCACGCAATTTTCTTCAACGTCCTAAAGTTCAGAGTTGAATCACACCATTTCCAAGTCAAGAAAACTAACTCGTTTTTGCCCCGAAATGAGTTAACGTTGTTGCTCAATCGAGGTATATTCATTTTGGTTTGCCATAGGTTTTCTCATTTCACATGTTTTGCAATAACAAATCTAGAATGGTGGCCAATAAACTTAGCCACAACAAAGGCAGATAAACTGTTAATAAGTTCGTTGTAGATTCAGAAAGCTAATTTCTCTTAAGTCGTCAAACTGCTTAGACAGGGCTGATGACCATCTGCAAGGATAGTTATGCTAACTTACTGTTTTTCTTTGGCATATAATAAGTACGTGATAATCTATCACCATACAGTTTTATAGATAGTAAATAGGGAACCTTAATGTCTACAGTCTACTCGTTACGAATTAACTATGACACAAGTGCCGATTGCCCAGAGAGAATATTTAAGGCTATGGCACTTTATGTTGAAGGGTTTAATGAGCTTCAGGCTGCATTTCTTCATGGCTACAGTAGTGAATTGAAAATCTCATCTACTTTAAATGAAACTCGCAGTGGGTCACTCATTGCTGATATTGGAAAAACTGTCAGCAAGTGTGTTAACGGAGTTAGCACTGGTAAACTTTTTGATCTAATAGCTAATGGAATCGAAAGAAAAATCTCCTGTGTTGGCAAAGTTGATTCTGAAAGTGATGTTAGACAGTTCGCTGATGAAGTTTACTCTATTGCAGCTAATGACCCTGAAATGCTTAAAATTATCTGTAAAAATGACGGTAACCTTTACCATATTGCTGATGCACTTCATAAGTTAGACAAGGCTCAGAAAAACCTTCATGAAAATGATAAGGTCGAAGTTGGACGGTTTGAAAATATGGTACCTTTAAGTCCAACTTTCTCTTGTCCACGTGATGCTGAAGCAATATTTGAAAACTGTGAAGTTAT
Source organism: Shewanella sp. AC91-MNA-CIBAN-0169 (assembly GCF_040310165.1). Taxonomy (NCBI): domain Bacteria; kingdom Pseudomonadati; phylum Pseudomonadota; class Gammaproteobacteria; order Alteromonadales; family Shewanellaceae; genus Shewanella; species Shewanella sp. AC91-MNA-CIBAN-0169. Next base: position 48,239 of record NZ_JBEOPM010000015.1, on the reverse strand, counting down.
GCATATAAACAGCGAGATTTTGACTTTAAGACGACCAGCCTATCAAGATGAACTTAACTGGGAATTTGAAAGGAAATCGCATAACGGCCGTAAGATTACAGCGAAAATGTCATGTGTAAAGTGGTTAGATGACTTTAAAAAACGAAGGGTTCAGATATGGCCAGGTGAAGGACTAGAGGTTAAGGCAAAATACACCCAAACCAATAAACCTGGTAAAAAGAAAAAATCATATACCTATGAGATCATAGAAGTGATTAGAGTAGTTCCCGAAGAAGAAATATTAACGCAAGGTGATTTAGGCTTAGCCGATGACTAATAGAAATTATGAACCAGCCAAAAAGGAGGTGATGTTCATCGTGCTGCCACTGCTGATACTATTTATCATAAAGTGGATTGGTGGTGATCTTCTTAGCTTCATAAAACTGACCGACTTTTCACTTGCTACTTCAATAATGTATGGTCAACTAGTAGCAAAATCATTCAACGTGCCAGATAGTAGTAAGAAAAGAGATGAATTTAGTACCTATCAAGTAAAAATATTTAGTTTATGCTTACTTTCCTTGACGATGTACACATCACTTAACTTAATAAAAAGTGTCTCGGATACAGTCTATTGGGTGCAGGGAGTGTTATGTGTTACTTCATTAATATATTACATTCCAGCAGCCACTGTAATCAATGAAATGAGCAAGGAATAGTGAAAAATTTCAGCTTCATCTACGAAAGAAGTTCTTTCTAGTTGACTGAACAGAAAAACCAAGTCACTTATAAACCAGCGCCTAATAGGTTGCTTTTATAAAACCACTGCGGGTAACGCATGTGATGGTCAATGGAGTGAGGGCATCAGTTAGATTCCTTCACTAGCCCTACAAAATCTAATAACTATTACTATCGAATAGTACAATAACTCTATCAAGCTCTTGTCCAAAAATGAGTTGGTTTTAATTAAAAATAGATGACCTTAACTCTGATTTTAAAGCCTGTTTTGGTTGATTTTGAATGTAAGACAGTACGGCGTTCAAATTATTCAAATGATTTAGCCACTACAAGATGGTACATGACCATGGTTCAAAGAAAAGTTAAAATGCTATTATTGGGTACAATTTATCCTCAAGGATATTGGTGTGATGAACGACATTTTATAAATAAAGGCTTCTTGGATTGACGCGCTAACGCGTTCTGTTGTTTTAGGTTTTAGTTCAATATATACGTACAAATATTAATAATATTAGGAAGATAAATGCGTACATCAAAAATAATATATTTCACAATTTTTATACTCGTCATGTTTTCTTCTTGTATTGCAGTTTGGGTATATTATCTTAAAGAGGGCAAAGATTTACTGAGTTTTACAATATCGACAGTTGGTTTCTGCATTGCACTATTAGCTCTATTTATAGCTGTCAGGACGTATACATCAATCGATAGTGTGAACAATATAAGCAAAATGGAAGGTAACATTCTTGATAATGAGCACTATGTAACTTCTCTTCCTGAGTTAATCAATCAATTTAAGTCTAAAGACGAAAAAACACTAGACAAAGAACTATTTGATTCAGTTGAGTATAAGTTGAAAAAAGAATCCGGTACTGCCGTACTTTTTGCCGATACGTTACAGTATATGATTGATCTTATCGTTTTATTTCCTGCTGTTTTTAATGCTTCTGATACGGATAAAAAACTCTATAAAAAACGCATGGACAAGATATTAACAGAGGTAGATAGGCAACGAGACATACTGCATTCGGTAAGCAAGGGAAATTCAATTCAAATAACTGAAACAATAAAGTTATTTAAAGCTGTTGTTTCATATCAGAATTTTGTTGCTGATGGTAATTTTAATATCCATGCAGATCTTCTCCATGTTCGTGGTCCTATACTTCGAAATCCTGTCACAAAAACGATTTATCACAATTACCTTGGTTTATATTACAACAAAAAGGGCATGCACTTGCTTAGAGAGTCCCTGAATATGGGGGATATCGATATTCTCTCACTTAACGGCCTTAGCTTGGTACAGAAAGGTATTGGCTCTATATCTCCGTCAATTATAGAAGATGTGACCATGTATTTAAAATCTGCATGTGACCAGTTTGATAGAGCACTTAATATTTCTAGTGAAGATGTTATGTGGCCAGGATTTATTAATTATAACAAAGCACGTACATTGTATTTTTTGGCTTTGTTATCAAATACTGAAATAAAATGGCTTGAGGTTATGGATGAAGCGATTGAGTTTCGTAGTAGATTAAACCGCCTAATTGACGAAATATTAACAATAGACAGATCCAAAACTGCCAAAATAGAGAATACACATTTAAGGCAATTTTTTCTCTATCAAGAAGAGTTGGCCCGTGTAGTCAAATTAAATTTAATATTTGCAGATAATTCCATGAAACAAAATACGGTACCAGCACTGTATAAAGGGGTTAATTTAACGGATGCATCTAAAGAAACTGCTTCGGACTTATTTATGAAAATACACAGTTTCTCTACGGTAAAAGCTTATCAAGAGAAAATTGTTAACCGACTTGAAAAGTGTTCAAACGATATTACCAGTAACTGATTAATCAATCCGAATGTTTGTCTAGGTCTTTACTCGTCTCTATCATAAAAATGGGTGTCATGATTAATCATTTAAAAGGAAACCAACGGCTGTTCCCTCTTGGATCACCCAGCCGCCCCGCAACTTAGCACAAAGTATGATGCTTGATGCAGCCAGTTGTCATGCAGAATACGCTGATGACATATATTTAAACAAAAAAGGATTATTGTTTGAAATTTATATTTATAGATGCAGAAAATATTGGTCTCAAGGAAGTAGAAGCCGTAAGTGTGTCGATTACTGATAAAGTGTTAGTTTTCTCCAAGAATGATGCGGTTAAAGAAATTTGTGAGAGAAAGCTATTCATATGCAATTCAAACTATCCCACGGGTTCTAATCAAGCTGACTTTTACATTATAGGCAAGTTGGTTGGAATTATTGCATCTTTAACTGAACAGCAACGAGTTGGCTGCCACTTTGTCCTTTATTCACAAGATAATGCTTTGGTTACCGCGTTTTCTTTTCAGTGCAAGCTCCTCAACGTGAGACATAATATTGCCCTTGAATCAAAGAAACAGGTTCTATCTATACCTCCGGTTGTTGAGCCAAAGAAAAATAAGTCACCACAAAGTCTTGAACAAAAAATTTATGAACATTTCAAAATAGAGCAAACAACAGAGAACGTCAGAAAGAAACTTAACCAGTCAAAACCCGATTTCACAAAAGCATTGAATGCATTAATAAAAGCAAAAAAAATAGAACGAGTATCAAAAAACAAGAAAACGTGGATTCGAACAAAACACATATGAATTATCAAAGCAGCTATGTTGGGTGATTTATTATTAAGTTAAGTTTAAACTAGCTAGATGTTGCAATTTTGCACAGCGTTAGCGTTCTGCACTATAAAGGATGAAAAATGAATATTTGGGATCAAGATGCGTATTTAAAGGCATGGAATTTTGCTTCAGCCATTCATATGGGGCAAACGATACCTGGCAGTGAAATACCCTATATTAATCATTTAGGCTTAGTTTGCATGGAAGCAACGGCGGCTATTGCTGCAACTCAAAATATTAAACAACCTAATTTATTCATTGTTTGTGCTTTGCTTCATGATTCCATTGAGGATACAAAAACCACATTTAAAGATATTGAACATGAATTTGGTACAGACGTGGCAAGCGGGGTTCTAGCGCTAAGTAAGAATGAGGAGCTGTCTTCAAAAAAGGAAAAAATGGAAGACAGTATTCGTAGGATTAAAGAACAACCCATTGAAATTTGGATGGTAAAATTATGTGACAGGATTACAAATCTACAACCACCGCCAAAGCATTGGGATACTGACAAAATATTAAAATATAGAGATGAGGCATACTATATTTTGAAACAACTTGGTGAAGCCAATCACTTTCTTGCTGACAGGTTACTCATTAAAATAAATACTTATAGCAAGTACATTAAATAAACTAAACGAAACAACTTTAATCCTCCCAGCGTCCTGTTAAGTTCATCCTGGACGAGTTAACCAGCACTGTATAAAGGGGTTAATTTAACGGATGCATCTAAAGAAACTGCTTCGGACTTATTTATGAAAATACACAGTTTCTCTACGGTAAAAGCTTATCAAGAGAAAATTGTTAACCGACTTGAAAAGTGTTCAAACGATATTACCAGTAACTGATTAATCAATCCGAATGTTTGTCTAGGTCTTCACTCGCCTCTGCTATTAACCATAAGCTTGCTGATATTATTTTAGGAATTGGCATAGATAGTGATACAAAAATGCCCGTCAGTTAACTGACGGGCATTTTTATGTCGGCTGCTTGTTGCTATCGCGGCACGTTATTGCAGCTATTTATGCACTAAATTACCAAATACGTACGCGCTGATCTTCAGGCAAGTACAACTTATCACCTGGTTTAACATCAAAGGCTTTATACCAAGCATCGTGGTTACGCGGGGCGAGGGCACGGTAACGACCTGGTGCATGAGTGCCGGCACGTAACTGAGTTAACATACTTTGCTCGGTACGTTTTTCTTTCCACACTTGAGCCCAAGCTAAAAAGAAACGTTGATCGCCAGTAACGCCATCTATCACCGGGGCTTCTTTACCATTCAAGCTTAATTTGTAAGCATGGTATGCCATTGATAAACCGCCCACATCGCCAATGTTTTCTCCGAGACTGTTACGTCCGTTAACAAAGTTTTCAGGGATTGGTTCATATTGGTTGTATTGCGCAGCGAGCTTATCGGCTTTAGCATCAAAAGCGGCACGATCTTCATCTGTCCACCAGTTACGCTGAACGCCATTGGCGTCTGATTTAGAACCTTGATCATCAAAACCATGGCCCATTTCGTGACCAATTACGGCACCGATACTGCCATAGTTAACTGCTGCATCTGCGTTTGGATCGAAAAATGGCGGTTGTAAAATTGCCGCAGGGAACACAATTTCATTAAACGAGCTGTTGTAATAGGCATTGACCGTTTGCGGTGTCATACCCCAACGATTACGATCCGTTTTTTCCAGTTCTTTCGCTACGCTATCGGCTTGGAAATATTTGCGCAGATTCTTAATATCACCCATTAAATCATTTTTAGTGAGGGTTAAGCCATCAAACTGTTGCCACACATCAGGGTAACCAATTTTAGGGTTAAATGCCGCTAACTTAGCATGGGCATTCACTTTAGTTTCGTCGCCCATCCAATCTAAACCATCAATGCGTTGGCCTAATGCTGTGCGCAGGTTCTTAACTAACTCGGCCATTTTTTGTTTAGACGACTCAGGGAAATAACGCGACACATAGACTTTACCAATAGCGAAACCTAGAGACTGAGTGCCAGACATTTCTTCAACTGCACGTTTCCAGCGTGGACGAGGTTGCTCTTGCCCAGTGAGTTCTTTGCCAAAAAAAGCAAAATTAGTATTAAAAATGTCTTCAGACAATAACCCTGCATTATTACTAATGGTGTGGAATGTTAAATAGTCTTGCCACACAGTGAGCGGTTGTTGGTTAATTAAGCCAATCATAGCCTTAACCGGTTCAGGTTCAGATATGTTGAGTTGTGGTACTTGGTAACCACTCTGTGCGAAATAGATATCCCAATCAAATCCAGGATATTGCTTAACCAATTCTTCACGTTTGAGTTGGTTTAAGGTTAAATCACGGTCACGGCGTTTTTCTCTAGGCCATTGTGCCTGTGCTATTTTTGTTTCAAGGGCAAGAATTGCTTCGGCACGTTTTGCACCGTCGTTTATACCAGCAAAAGCCAGCATTGCAGCGATATGCTCAACATAAGCTTTACGAATTTTAACGAAACGCTCACTGTCTTCGAGGTAATACGAGCGATCTGGCAGGCCTAAACCACCAGCACCGATGGTCATTTCATATTGATTGGGATCTATACGGTTAAACCACATTCCACCCCAAATAGGGGACGATGCACCAGTAAGCCATGCTTCACCGAATACTTTGGTTAAATCTTGAGTTGAGCTAATCGCAGTAATTTGATCTAAGGTGGCTTTAATTGGTGTGATACCTAGTTTATTAATGGTGTCGGTATCCATATAGGCATGATAAAAATCAGCAATTAATTGTTCTTCGGCAGTTAAGTCACTGCGGCTGGCAATATCGTCGATAATTGCTTTCACTTGATTTTCACTGCGCTCAGCTAAGGCATTAAATGCGCCATAACGAGTTTTGTCGGCAGGCATGACAAAGTTGTCGTACCAAGTGCCACTTGAATACATAAAAAAGTCATCGCCAGGTTTAACGGCTTCATTTCGTGCAGCTAAATCCACACCAAAAGTACCTAACTCTGCTTTAGCAGGGGCCGGTGAGGTCACGGCTGCAAGCTTAGTGTTATTTGTATCAGATACGCCGCAACCACTTAATAGTGCTGTGGTTAATCCAATCGCAATTAAGGATTTATTCATTGTTATCGTGTTCCTTGGTCTATTTTTACAGAATTATTTGCCTAGCCATATTGAAAGACTGACAAAAAATGTCAATGTTCGAATTGTTAGCAAATTTAACTAACGCTGAGTTAAGCAATGAAATGCGTGGCTGAATATGTGTTGGTTTGATGTTTATTGGCTGTGTTGTTTATTTGAGAGGCACAGATAAGAGCAGTTGATTATCATCAGCATAATTAACCTAAACTTGGGATAAAGGTGAGTTAGGCTTTGTAATATGAACGCTGCCAGTGTTAAGCCACCTAACTGTGTTGGGTTGCTATTTTTCTTGGGATTGGCATCAGTATTGATAGTGCTACAAGTAGTGCTACAAGTAGTGCTATAGATAGCGTTATTGTTTGAGCTTGTTTGCTCAATACGCTGTAAAACAGCTTAATAGTTAGGTTTATGATTTACTCCACCGCTCACACCATCGCTCATACAACAAAGCTTACACAACATTGCTTACACAACAACTCTGACGCGAGAATGCTGACAGTAGGCTGGAGTGTTTAATCTGAATGTTGTGGTAATGATTTATCAATTTCCTTTGCCAACTGAGCCAATAAGTTGCTGTACGCGCTGACCAACTCCGCTGCCGTCGAACCTGCATTAGTGACCGCGATAAAATTTTGTTTTGCCAATGTTTGGTTTAATGGATTGTTTGTTAGCTCCCAGTTGGCATTGAGCCTGGCATTATTGCCATCTCGGTTGAGGGAAATAACCTTGATTCTAATGCTGTACTGGGGGCTGTTGTCTGCTTGCCAAGGAAATAACACTAGGTTACGACGGTTATCGCTTTGGCTGAGATTGATACTCATGACCCGGCTGATTCCTTGTTCAAGCGGTTCAGCCCAATAACTATTGGCAAATCGTTGCAGGTTACCATCGTCAAGTTGATACATCAGCTGTGTAAAATGTAAGTATTCGGCGACGTCAATTGGCCCTATACCAATGTCATACTCTAACGCAGTACTGCCCGACACTATTTGGTTGGGTATTGCAGTTAACACAAAGTACTGTTTTTCGGGAGAGCTTTGGCAGCCACTCACTAAACTCAATAGCAGTAAACCGATCCCCCAGTTAATGGTCCAAACTCCATATTTCCCCATGACATTATTCTCCTAAAGGTAGGGCTTTTTTACCGCGTATGATGGCCTCAGGTTGTTCATCTAAGGTTTCACTCAAGCTACGTAATGATCGAGCTGTGCGGCGGATTTCTTCCAAGGTATTGGTGAGTTCTATCAACAAGGGCGAGTTTTGGTCGAGTGTGTTACCTGCTTGGTTTGCAAGCTGATTCATGCTTAATAGTGTATTGCGTAATTCAGTTAAACTATGGTTCAGCGACTCAACGAGCTTGGGTTCATCATTATTTAATTGCACCAGTAAATTATCGAGTTTTAACAGTACTTCAAGCCCATTTTTACCTAACGCTGCTTGAGTGTTGTCCAAGTTAATCGCGGTGTTGTTAACGGCTTTGGCTGCATTATCAAAATTATCCAATGCTTGCTGTATTTTTCCGCTGGCAGCAATGTCACTGAGCTGCTGGGCTAAATTGTCGACATTGTTGACTAAACTTTTTAAGTTTAACGATTGCAGATCTTTGGACAACGATTCGAAATCAGTCGCGATGGTCGGCAATTCTAATAATTGGTCTTTTTCGCCATGGAATAACGGCGAGGTGTTGGGAAAGAAATCCAGTTCAACATATAGCAGTCCGGTGAGTAAACTCAGATAATTCAGCTGGGCGCGTAAGCCGTTATCGATGGCGTGTGAAAAAAACTCTTCACCTACTTGGATCCCCTTAATATTGATACGTTTCAACAATAAGTCGGCATGAACTGCAGCCGTGACACCCTGGCTACTGTCGTTAGGGAAATCGATACTGATATCGCTTATTTCACCTATTATGACCCCTTTTAATTTTACCGGTGCGCCTACCTGTAACCCTTGCACTGAACTGTTGAAAAACATCACTACCGGGGCTTTCTCTGCAAATATACGCCCCCCAGAAAAGAACAGTAATGCAATAAACACTAAGATAATAGCGCCAAAAATAAAGGCACCAATCGCGAGCGGAAGTCGTTGGCTTTTACTCATGATATCTCCGATTTTTCGGTACGATTGAGAAATTGACGAACCCTTGGCTGGCTACTGTGTATTTTTAATTCTCGTGGGTCACCACAATCGAGCATAGTATTGGTTTCATTATCCAAAAACACACAGCGAGTGCCGATTGACAATATGCTGGGCAGCTCGTGGGACACGATGATCACGGTAGAGTCTAGCGCCTGGCATATTTGCACGATTAATTGATCTAATCGCATCGAGCTAATAGGGTCTAAACCCGCAGAGGGTTCATCAAAAAATAACAATTGAGGGTCTAATGCCAGCGCCCGCGCTAATCCTGCGCGTTTGTGCATACCGCCACTTAACTCGGCAGGGTAAAACTTCTCGAAGCCCGCTAAGCCAACTAATGCTAGCTTATAGGCAACGGCTTCTGCAATTTGTCGCTCCGAAAGGTCGGTATAGAGCTGCAGGGGTAAAGCCACATTTTCGCCAAGTGACATGCTCGAAAACAATGCGCCTGTTTGGAAGGTAATCCCCCAATTTTTGAGCATTGCTAACTGCTCGGGTTCATCTGCTTCATAAAAGTTTTTGCCTTGATAGAGTACTTCACCCTTTAGTGGCGTGAGTAATCCCACCATCGATTTGAGCAAGGTTGTTTTGCCACAACCACTGCCGCCAATGACAAAAAAGATATCATTCTTGTTAATATCGAAGTTGAGTTTTTTTTGCACCTCGGTACTGCCGTAGCCGACTGATAGATTACGTACACTGATAAAGGCATCATCAACCATGGTTAGATCCCTAATTTATCGTATAAGATATTAAGCGCTGCATCGGAGACAACCAAAAAAACAATGGCCTTAACCACTGCGTGGGTCGTCGCTAAACCAACGGCATTCGAGTCACGTCCGCAAAGCAGTCCTGCCTGACAACCCGCAATCGCAATTAAAAATCCAAAAATTAAACTCTTTATTAAACCAGTGGAAATATCTACCCAATCAATCGCAACCTGGGTTTGCAAAATATATTGGGTATAACTCACGCCCATCCCGTTAGCAACTAACGCACCGCCAATCATGCCTATTACATCCGAATAAATACACATTAGTGGCATAATAAAAATTAATGCTAATAATCGCGGTAAAACCAGAAACTCCATGGTAGGAATACCCATTACTCGCAGCGCATCAATTTCTTCATTAACTTGCATGGTGCCTAACTGCGCCGCATAAGCAGCTCCGGTTCGGCCGGCCATAATAACGCCTGTCATTAAGGCGCCCATTTCACGCACCATTCCGATAGCCACTAAATTAGCCACATATACCTGGGCGCCTAATTGACGCAGCTGTACCGAGCCTAAATAAGCCAAAATCATTCCCACTAGCAGACTAATTAAGGTCACAATCGCAAGCCCTTTAGGCCCAGCTTGTTCGATAAAAAAAACGATATCACTCCGGCGAGTTCTTGCTCTGCCAACCAACCAACGCCCGAGTGCCAAAGTGCAGTTACCGACAAATACTAATCCATCGTGTACTTGTAAGCCTTGATTAATCAATCCTCGACGTAAGGTCGGCCATAGCCCGCCTAGGGCACCCTCATTAGTTGGTTGATAAACCGCAACATCGGTAGCGAGCAGCAGTAGTTGCTGCAACCCTTGAGGTGTTTGTTGAGTGTCTAGTGATAGTTTATGTTGCTCACACCAGCGAGATAATTGTAATAAGGCAATGGCGAGGCTTGAATCCCAATGAGACAACTCTGTGGTGATTAAAGTGACAGATTGGCAATTAGATGGCAGCTCAGCACAAATATCTGCGCCTAGCGGTGCTTGGCCTAATTGCCAATCACCAGCAAGGTTCAGTAAGCAGTTATCATCGTGCATGTCGATATGGAATGTTGCGAGTGTCATGCTAGACCCCCGAGCCAATATGAAATAAGTCTATTCGTTTGTTTAATAAATAGGTTAGCTTGATTTTTGATCCTGTTATCAGTGTAGACCAAGCTCGTTGATTATATTTTGACCTTGGACATATTATTTCATCAATAATGAAGCTATCACTTTGATGTATTGACGCTTTGCTACATTGAAGAAGCATTAGTTATGGACCGATGTTGTTGTGCAGAGGCAATAAAAACGGCGTTAACGATTGAACATAACCGCCGCTTGTCGTGATTTAAAGCAAATAAACTTGCGCTGACAAAATTTAACGCTAATATATACTGTTTATTTATACAGTGTGTTTTTATACAGCGTTTATTGTGTGCTGTTTATTTATACGGTTTGTATTTATACCGTACGTCTCATATTAGAGGTTGTCATATGCGCGTTATTCCCATTGCAGCCAGCGCCGGCATTACCGGTTTTGAATCTCCTGCAGCTGAGTACCTTCAGTTAGGCCTCAGCCTTGATGAGATATTAATCCAGCATCCAAGTTCCACTTTTATCGGCTTAGCCCAAGGTGAGTCGATGCAAGGTGTGGGAATATATGATGGTGACTTATTGATTGTCGATCGTCATGAAACGGCTAGAAATGGCGACGTGATAGTGGCTAATTTTAATGGTGAGTTTGTGTGTAAAATTCTCGACATGCATCGGCGAATGCTGATGTCGTCTAATGAGCAACATTTACCTGTGACCATCTGCGACTATGATGACTTTAGTATTGAAGGCGTGGTTATTCGCTCAATTCGTTGTCATCGTCAAAGCCCACTGCTTATCAGCAAAAAAGGTTAGGTAACAATGTTTGCCTTAGTCGATGCCAATGCTTTTTATTGTAGTGCAGAACAGGTTTTTCGCCCTGACTGGCGCGGCAGACCGATTATTGTACTGAGCAATAACGATGGCTGTATTGTCGCGGCTAATCGGCAAGCAAAAGAGGCGGGTATTGAGAAGTTTTTGCCTTACTTTCAAGCTAAAGCATTATGTGCCCAGCGCAATGTCATTGTGTGTTCATCTAATTATGAATTGTATGCCGATTTATCGGCAAAGATGATGGCAATAATTGGTCGTTTTGCACCAGAGCAACATGTGTACTCCATCGATGAAAGCTTCCTGTCTTTTAAACATTGTTATCCCGCAATCAAATGCCTGCATAGCCAAGGTCAGTTAATTCGCCGTGCCGTTTGGAAAGAAGCCCGCTTGGCTGTTTGTGTGGGCATGGGCCAAACGTTAACCTTAGCTAAAATAGCCAATCACGCCGCTAAAAAAATACCGGGATACCAAGGTGTGTGCGTTATCGACACTGCGCAGCAACGTAATGACATTTTACGCCAGCTTGCCGTTAAAGAGGTGTGGGGGATTGGCAGGCGCATCAGTAAAAAGCTTGAATTGATGAATATTCGCAGCGCATACGATCTCGCCTCTATGCCACCGAGTCTAGCCAGAAAACAATTTAGCATTGAAATTGAACGCACCGTACGAGAACTTAACGGCGAAGTGTGTAAACAATGGGATGAGGCTAGGGCAGATAAAAAACAAATTTTCTCCACTCGTAGTGTGGGTGAACGTATTTGCGATTTTGAATCGCTATTACAGGCATTGAGTAAACATGTTGGCATCGCAGCAAGTAAAGCTCGTCAACAAGGCTCACATTGCAAAACCATGTTGTTATTTGCCAGTAATTCGCCCCACGACGAGCGGCCTGTGAGTTATAAAGTTATTGTCCATTTTCCGTGTCCAACCAATTGCACCATTGAACTCACTAAAGCCATGACAGACGCCGCCCCGAGATTATTTAGCAATGGTGTTCGTTATTACAAAATTGGTGTAGGCCTGGTTGATTTAGCCAGCGAGAAACATTTTCAATTTGATTTATTTAATACCGCGAAGGTCAATTATGCCTTGATGGATACGCTTGACGGCATCAACCAACGATATGGCCGCGATACAGTGTTTCTGGCAGCACAAGGAATAGAACAAAAATGGGCCATGCGCCGTGATTTACTCACACCTCAATATTCAACCCAATGGAAATGCTTACCCAGCATTAAATGCTAAGGTTTTATATTACTAAGGTTTATGACTAAGGTTTATTATAACAGTGGTATTGCTCTGCCATAACACATGCAAGGTTGGGGCATTCAACTATGGCTAAACCTTAAAATGTGATTCAGCTCTGATTATCACTCTAATTAAATTGTTAATGTTGAATCGTACTCATCATATGGCCTACATAATGCGAAATACGCTGTTAAACATAGCAATGATAATTTCACTACTTGGACAATTACTTGTTCCAAGTTTTGCTATGTCTAATGAAATGGCCATGTCGGACATGCAGTCGAGTAGTATGCATCAATCAACGATGATGCAAAGTGACTGTGATACTAACGATGACTGTTGCTTAAACGATATGAGTCAATGCATTAGCCATTGTCATGCGGTCGCGAATGCATTTTTGTTATCAGCAACAAACCTCACCGGTGCTCTACTAACGAGTGCCAAAGTGAGTTCGCCTTTATGGACATCAACGCCCACCATTCTAGTGAGCCAAAATCCGCCTCCGATAGCTTAATTCTTTATGTTTATTAGTTACCCACATTAATTTATAAAGATTTTTGTTGCTTCAACTATAAGCCTCAAAAAACTATAAGCATCAAAAAGTTAACGGAGTTTATTATGAAAAAATTCATTGCGATCACACTATTATCTTTAGCCAGCTCAGCAGCAATGGCTGCCACTATCTCATTACCTGACTATTTAATCTTTACTGCGGTCGATGGCAAATCGGCATCAAATAAAAGTGAAATGGAGGTGTCTCCTGGTCAACATTTAATAGAATTACAGTTTTATGATGTGTTTTCATCAGGAGCAGATGATACGAATTTTATTAAGTCCGATGCGTTATATTGGAGTCTACATCTAACCAAAGATGAAGATATTAAAGTGCGTAGCAAAGAGATTTTCTCTTCAACCAATGCAAAGAAATTTATTGCATCACCGGTGATAACCTTAGACCGCGCCAGCGTAAAAGGTGAAAACGTCAAATTAGTTAATCACGAAGAGTTAATGGCTATTATCATGAAACAACACAGTCAAATGATGCAACAATAGTAAAATTGATAGGGCGCTTACATAGCGCTCTATCGTTATCTACATCCTCGCACGCCTTATGACAGGTAAAATACTTGTCATCATAAATAATGTCACGCGTCACAAAACTCAAACCAGAATCGAAATTATTATTGGCATATGCTAATAATAAGAGTATATATTGCATATGCCAATTACTATTATTCGATTAATTTAAGCAGATAATGCCAAGCCTCCAAAAATAAACGAAGATTCTAGGACGCTCTCGGCAAAAGCTGTTTTAAGCCCAGTGGCATGTCGATAAACCAAGTTGGAACAACTGCGTTTAATCGATTTGTTAAAAATGCACATGAGGAGACATGATGATTACTGCCATACCTATGAAAGACCAACATATTGCCAACCACTTTAGCCGTGCCGATGAGATGCTATTCATTGATGAGCAAGGCCAAGTAAAAGGGCGCTTTGCCAACCCAGCATTAACAGAAGGATGTGAGGGTAAGAAACAATTAGTCAGTATGATACTGGCAAATGGGGCGGATCGCGTCATCGTGCGCAACATTGGCCAACAGCTTTTATCTAAGTTATTAAGCCAACAATTGAGTGTATTTCACGCAAAAAATGGTCGTACTGCAATAGAGTATTTTGCCAGTAGTCATTTAGCGGACTGTGAGCCATTTACCGAGGCAAGTCAGGGGCGACCATCAATCAATAATATTGCTAAGAAAGCCACTGGTGGTTGCTGTAACCATGAGCATAACCATGACCATGATCATCAACACGCTCATGGTGAAGAAGACTGCCATAACCAATCTGACTCGGGGACACATAAACGTTGCTGTGAGTCTAAATCTAAATTGGCGAATGAAACCACAACAATGAAACGTTGCTGCAATAAAAAACATTCACTAATTGCTCATTAATGATCGCTAGGGGTGTTTTATCACAGCGCTGTGGTGGCTAGTTAAGCTTTAAACCATAGCGTTGTAATTTTCGATATAAGGTACGCACACTAATATTAAGCGTTATCGCTAATTCGGCTGGCGATCCTGCATATTGCTCACATACCTGCGAAAGGTACGCACATTCCATGTCATCTAACGTCATCAGTTCGGTGTTAAGTTTTACGGCAATTGTTTCATCCTTAGATGTGTGGCTCGGTTGAACGCTTTCAGGTAAATCACTGCTGTGTATAACATCCTCATTGGCGATAAGTGCCGATTGCTCAATAATATTTTTCAATTCGCGAATATTTCCCGGAAATGCATAACGACCCAAAAGAGTTAATGCATTGCTCGAAAACTTTTTATGTTTGTAATCAGAATATTTTATAAAGTGATTCACCAGCGTCGGAATGTCATCATAACGCTCACGTAACGACGGTAAGTAAATCGGAAATCCTGCAATGCGGTAATACAGGTCGCGCCTAAATTCACCTTTTTCTACTAAATCGAGTAAATTCTTATGGCTGGCACTGACTAGCCTAAAGTCAGAACGTTTCTGTTTTAATCCGCCGACGGCACGATAACACTGGGTTTCAAGTAACCTAAGTAACTTTACTTGCATGTTCATCGGTACATCACCAATTTCATCAAAAAACACCGTTCCACCGTGCGCTATTTCAATCAAGCCTTTTTTGCTGCTTGTCGCCCCTGTAAATGCACCTTTTTCATAGCCAAATAATTCACTTTCGAACAGATTTTCACTTAGCCCAGTGCATTCAATCACCACAAACGGTTTATCATTTCGGTTGCTGGCCTGATGTACCGCTTTAGCAACTAACTCTTTGCCTGAACCAGTTTCACCTTGTAACAGAACCGCGATATTGGATTGAGAGGCTCTATTAATCCTGTTGAGCATCTGCTTAAATGGCGCAGACTGACCGATCATGGTGCCTTTTTTTGATTCTGTCGATGCGTAATCTATGGCATCTAAAATCTCTAGATACCCCAATACCATGCCACTATTATCTTTTATAGGTTTCATTAAAATGTCGCAGTAAGACTTACCTTGCACCGTGCTGTGAATATGCACGGCACTGGCAGCTCGGTTAGTACTCTGGCATTGTAATAACGGGCATTCCTCACCGTGTTTATCGCAAGGTTGGTCACTATTATGAGAGATTTGATGGCATTTACTTTGGCCTAAAATAACGTCGTCATCATAGGTTTCGATATAGGCTTGATTAACCGCATGGATCACATAATCGGGAGTAATAAAAATCGCCGGTTTATCAATAGCGTTTATCATAGATTGTACAACGGTGGTGTTATTCATTGCTTACTCTCGCTTGCGATTCATATTAATCGGCCAACCTTTATAATGACATTAATAGCACGATAAATGTCATTACGATGTCATATTTGTCACTCATTTGTTACTCAACAACCTAGCATGGGCATCCTGTCAATTTCAATAATGTTTAAGCTAATGATTTTAAACGATTAAACCTAACTAGTGTGATATGGCACAAGCTTTGTATTGATTGTGTTATATCGCTTACGACCGAACGGTGCCCTGGCAGTAGTGAACCCATGTACGAAAATTATGCCCTGAAGTTAATGGGAATGACCCGACTTGAAGACGAGGATGACAAATAATGAAATTAACATCAAAGCACAAAAAAACGGTTTTAAATGCACGTAACATCAGTGCGTTATTAGTGATTGCTGGCATGAGCAGCCTTTGCCATGCTGAATCACTAACGCAACAGCAGGTGCTTGAACAACAGGCCAATCAACGCATTGCCGATTTTAGCCAAGCGTTAAAAGGTCAGTTACAAGCCGCAATTAAACAAGGTGGCTTAATCAATGCGGTGTCGGTGTGTAAATCGGTTGCACCTGCCATTGCCGCTGAAAACTCGAAAGAGGGCTGGACACTGACTCGAACCAGTTTACGTGTACGTAATTCAGACAATACGCCAGATGAATGGGAGTTATCGCAATTACAACAATTTGAGCTGGTGAATGCCTCAGCACAACAACCTGCAGATAAGCCAATCGTGGCGAGTGAGTTTATCGTCAATGATGGTAACACTCAGTTTCGTTATATGAAGGCCATACCAGCGCAACAATTATGTTTAGGTTGCCATGGCAGTAATATTGAACCGGAAGTGAGTGCATTGCTGAGCAAAACCTATCCAGATGATAAAGCGGTTAACTTTGCCCTTGGTGATATTCGTGGCGCATTTTCACTGAAAAAGGATATCAAAACAGCTACTCCATCGGTTACTGCTAAGCCATAGCCGAAAGCAATAGTCGAAAGTAATAGTCGAAAAAGTAATTAACAAACTACCACGGGAATAGGGCTTTATCATTAAGCCTTATTCTTCGGATCGTAAATCAAATAATGCTTATTAATTCGCTGTTTGTTGCGACTTAATCCGCAGTTTACATTGATGGTTTAATTTAACATCATGCTGTAATGATTAACCCTCCTCAGTCATTGAATCAATGATGTTGAGAATATTACCAATATTAATCTGAGGCTTTATCTGACAAATACCAGTGTATTGTGTTGGGAGTTAATGTGTCATGAGTAGAATTCGAATCGATCATTTTTATCATCAAGCTAGCCATACTCTAACGTATGTGGTGACCGATATTGCTACCCGTCAATGTGCGATTATTGATCCTGTTTTAGATTTTGACATGGCGTCTGGCACCATAAGCACGAGTTTTGCTGATAGCATCATTGAGCATATCGATGAACATGGATTTGAAGTTGAATGGATTTTAGAAACCCATGCCCACAGCGACCATATTTCTGCGGCCTGTTATATCAAGAAAAAATGTGGTGGAACAACCGGAATTGGCGAGCACATCACCAAAGTTCAACATACCTTTAAGCGATTACTGAATCTTGATGATAGTTTTAAATGTAATGGCGAACAATTTGAACAATTATTTGTGGATGAAGAACTCATTAAACTGGGTCATTTAGATATTCACATTATGCATACACCGGGTCATACACCAACCTGCGTCAGTTATCTCATTGAAGATGTTGTGTTTGTAGGCGACACCTTGTCAACGCCAGAATTAGGCACCGTTAATACTGACTTCCCCAATAGCAGCGTAATAACCTTGTACCATTCAATTCAGCGAATATTGGCATTACCTAATTGCACTAGGGTGTTTGTTGGCCATGATCCACATGCACAGAAACGTACAGATAATGGGTTAGAAACATCGGTGATTGCCCAAAAACGCTATAATAGTGTGGTAGGGGGGAATGTCACCCTAGCAGAGTTTATTAAACGGCATCAACAACGTCATATTGGCCCTGACATACAGCAACTATTATTAGCCGCGATTCAAATGAATATTCGTGCGGGTAACATGCCATTAGCTGACGGTAAGGGTAACTACTACCTTAAAATACCGCTAGATCAGCTCTAAAAATGAATACACAATCAACCATTAGCACAATCAACCATTAGCACGGTTAGCCATTAACAGCATCTGCCATCAGTAAAAAATAAGCCATGAGCCACATAATGTTGGCTCATGTTTGCGTAATTTATATTTTATGAGGCACCAATGGAAAGCCATCTTGTTGCCATTGCATCATGCCACCGGCAACAGACAGAGGTTTGCTAAACCCCATATCCTGTAATGATGCTGCCGCCAGAGCAGAACGGCCACCGGTTCGACAAATAAGATATATGTCTTTGTCAGCTAGTTCATTTAATGCCAATACCCACTCACAGTGATGACTGACTAAAGGATGCTCGTGTATTTTCATCTCTAATACGCCACGAGGAAAATTCACTGCGCCTTCTATATGGCCCGTCGTAAACTCATCATGCTCACGAACATCGATAATGATCACATCAGGGTTAAGCATTGCCGTCAGTAGTTCTTGGGTACTCACTTCAATAATGTGGGTTTTAATCTCACTTATGTATTCTTGGGCAGTTTTCATGTGTACCTCGTGATGTTAAATAATGGATTTAGTTACAATGAATAGCGCCATTAGCACTAAAAACACGGCAAATATTTTTTGTAAAATCGCTTTGGGTAAATATTGATTTATCCATTGGCCAGCAATACTGCCGACAAGTCCGCCTGCAATCATGATGGCAATAATCGACCAATCAAACTCAAACCCTTTACTTGAAAGTAATGAGTAATATTTAGCAAAACCGACCAGTGAGTTCATCGAAATAATCAGTAAGCTGGTACCAATCGCCAGTGACATTTCAATGCCGCCAAGTAACACCAGTGCAGGCACAATTAAAAAACCACCACCTACACCCACAAAACCGGTGACAATCCCAACCGCTAATCCTTGCGACAAGATTTTAGGGATATTTAGTTTGCCAGCTTGGTAGCGGCTAGATTGATTTCGCCACATCATCACCGCGCCAATGAGCATCAAAAGAACAAACACAGTAAGTTGTATGTCACTGTTAAAGAAGCTGCTGAGCCATGCGCCTAAATAGGTGCCTACCATGCCAGGTAAACCAAATAAAAACACATGAGGCCAAGAGACTTTTTTATGCTTAATAAAGCCTATGCTGCTGATTAAACTGATAGCACCCACAATGCACAATGACGAAGCGATAGCTAATTGGGGTTGCATTCCAATAAGGTAAAGCAACACCGGAACAGTAAGGATGGAGCCACCAGACCCTAATACACTCAGCACTAAACCAATTAATAATGCGCCAATGATTGCTTGTATCATCATGATTACTCTTAAGTTTAAAGCTGGTTAATCGGGATTTTTAAATACACAGTGCCGTTGTCTTCAGGGGCAGGCATTTGGCCTGCGCGAATATTGATTTGAATCGATGGCAATATCAGCCTAGGCATCGGCAATGTGGCGTCTCGTTGTTGACGAAGCGTCACAAAAGCAGATTTGGTAATAGTGTTGTTAACATGGATATTGTGTTGTTTCTGTTGGATGACTTGAGTTTTAAATTGATGCCCGCGCCCCTCAGTAGGGTAGTCATGACACACATAGATATCAGTGCTTTCTGGTAGGGTAAATAATGCCTGAATGGAATCGTACAAAGTATTGGCATCCCCACCTGGGAAATCACACCTAGCGGTACCCACATCTGGCATGAAAATGGTGTCTCCAACAAAGGCGGCTTGCTCATTAATAATATAAGCAAGATCAGCCGGAGTGTGACCCGGTGTGTGCATAACACGAATGGTCATATTACCGACTTGTAACTGCTCATTATGTTTAAATAGATGGTCAAATTGGCTGCCGTTAGGCAAAAAGCTAGCGTCTAGGTTAAATACCTTTTTAAAAGTCTGCTGGACTTCGGTGATGTGCTCGCCAATACCAATTTGGCCACCAATTTTGTCACGTAAATAACTGGCAGCAGATAAATGATCGGCATGAGCATGGGTTTCAAGTATCCATTTGACGGTTAACGCTTGGCGATCAATCCAATGTAAAACCCGATTGGCATTTCGTGTGTCTGTTCGACCTGATTTATAATCAAAGTCTAAAACAGGGTCAATAATCACAGCAAACGATGTGGTATTATCAGCAACAACATAAGTGAACGTTTCACTGTCTTCATCTAAAAATTCATGGACACTAAAGGTTGAAATCATCACAAGCTCCTGTTAAATAGTGCACAGGGACTAAGCGTCCCAGTGCTTGCCACGGGTTAAAGCGACTTCTTACTAAAATACCAATCTACGTAATGATAACCCTGGGATAAACGTGCTTTAGCGTCAGCAGTTGTTGCTGGTGGTGGCACAATAACGTCATCGCCAGGTTGCCAGTTTTCTGGGGTAGCAACGCCATTGGCATCACTGGTTTGCAGTGCTTTTACTAATCGAACAAATTCATCTATAGAACGACCATTACTCATTGGGTAATACACCATGGCACGCAGCACACCTTCGGGATCGATAATAAAGGTTGCGCGAACGGCAGCGGTGTCACTCGCACCGGGTTGGATCATGCCGTAGGCTTTAGCCACTTCCATTGATAAGTCGGAAATAATCGGGAAGGTAATTTCAACGCCAAAGTTTTCTTCAATGTTACGTACCCAAGCGATATGGGAATGAACACTGTCGATAGATAAACCGAGTAACTCAGTATTAAGCTTGGCAAATTCTTCTGCACGTTGAGCAAACCCAATAAACTCAGTCGTACACACAGGGGTAAAATCCGCAGGATGAGAGAACAACACTAGCCACTTACCTTTATAGTCAGTAAGTGAGCGCATGCCATGTGTTGTCTTGGTATTAAAGGCCGGAGCGGGTCGGTTTAATTGCGGAAAAGAAACAATAGAATCAGTCATGTTATTACTCCAAAAAAATGGTTAAGTTAATGCAACTCTAATCTGTAAAATAGATTGCAAACATACTTAGTAATAGCAATTGCTAGGCCAATATCTGTTAGATGATAATAAATAACGTAAATAAAATAAGTATCTGATTTTATTAATTAAAAATTTAGATGTGATTAGTTGTTAGATAATTTTTACATTATCCACACAATAAGTTGTATTTAACTCGTGTCATAAATGGCACAAAAGACAAAAATGACCACGTTAATTGTCGCAATAGCAAAACCGATCAAGCGATACAGGTGTTAGCAGTAAGGTTTCTGAAGTGAGTAATTAACAAATCTGTGCATAAAGCCGCATTATATGGATTAGAAATAGAGCTGATTGCGGAACAAAAATTTATTTAACGATAGCAATGTGAAGCGGGTCTTGATTATGCTTGTGAAGCCTATACCGTAATATCATTTAGGTTTATATTTTCGTAATCAAATATATGACTTATAAAGAGTAATTCGTAAATGGAATTGGCCAAGCTTTCACGTATCAGTATGAAACACTTGATCACTTTGCATGTGATGCTTGATACCCTCAGTGTCACAGCCTGTGCTGAACGGTTATGTTTAAGCCCATCGTCGGTGAGTAAAACCTTAAGTCAGCTAAGAGAAAGTTTGCATGATGAATTATTCTATCGTCATGGCAATTCACTCATCGCCACTGCATTAGCACGACGACTAGGCCCAAGTGTGAAGCAGATGATTAATGATATGAATCAGATCATGAACCAGGATGTGTTCAAGCCACAACATTATCAAGGTAGCTTTTCACTGGCGATGCGCGAAAGCACATTTGAGTTATTAGCCGCCACATTAACGGCTCATATTCTCAACTTAGCGCCCAATATCCATATCGATATTTACAATAAAGACAACATCGGCTTTGAGGGCTTAGTAAAAGGCTCGTTGGATTTTATTCTTTTGCCACATGACTTAAGCCAACCAACCAATGTCGATGAAGACTTAGTCTGGGAAACCTTAATCAACGATGAAATGGTCTGCCTAATGAGTGCTAGCCATCCACTGGCGTCACAGCAGACTATTAGCCTTGATGACTACTTAAATTTCAGCCACATCGGCATAACAGATACTGATTTGAGCACACCTTTTTTTGATATTTTACTGGCACAACAATCTAAAAAACGGGCGATACCGATTTCGGTACCTGACTTTGGCAGCGCAGCGTTAATGTGCCATCACAGTGAACTGCTATTTACCTGTTCGCGCCACTGGGCCTCAATAGCCAAGCAAGCCCAAGGATTATTGATTAAACCGTTACCGATCGATTATGGCAAAGTTGCTTATAGCCTTGTGTGGCATCGGCAAAGTATGAACGATCCTGCTCATCGTTGGCTGTATGAACAAATATTGCTGTGCAGTCGTTAAGCGCACCAATACGATTTTATGTATTGATTAAATGGTACTTTATCAATGAATTGATTTGGTATTAAGTTGCAGCAAAGCCATCCTAGCCATATGTTCAACCTCAGTTGCATATAGACGTTACCTAAAGAAGTTACCAATAGAAGTTACCTATGGACGCTAAATGTAGGTGTTAAATATAGGTACTAAATATAGCGATTAGATATACAGCGACGGCAAGACGATATTGGTGACTCCTCGCTGAGTAAGTTGATTTGCTAAACGTGCTATATCCGCTTGAGTACATTGTGGCCATGTAGAGCCTACGCCTATAACACCATGATGATGAAACGCATTTAACTTCACCCGAGTCTCTGTGGGGAGGTTAGATAAATACCCGCCTAGGGCGTCAATATCATGCTCATAATCAGTGATGCCGGGAATGTGTAACAGTCTTACTTCATACAGTTTATTGTGCTGAGCCAGTAACTCAATTGACGTAAACACCGAATGGTTATCACGCCCAGTGATGTAATGATGGGTATCTTGTTGCCATGCTTTTAAATCAACCATTGCGCCATCTAAAAATGGCAGTAGCTTATCCCAACCTGTTGAGCTCAAACTGCCATTGGTGTCGAGCATACAACTGAGATGCGATAAATGTTCTGAGGACTTTATCGCACTAAAAAGCTCAATAATAAAAGGCAATTGTAAGCTCGCTTCACCACCACTGAGTGTAATTCCATTGATAAAATGACGTTGTCCGTAGATAACCTCTAGCATTTGTTCAACGGTGTAATGAGACGTTTTAGGCGTCGATTGTCTAGAGCATCCCGCAAGGCAAGTATCGCATTGGCTGCATTTGGTGCTGTCCCAGACAATATGGGGCTTACTTGGCGAACTACATGGAGAATGATTAACTGGTATTAGATCTCCATGTAACGACATTTCTTGTGACCGCATTTGGGGTAACGGCATAGCTTGTGAATGAATAAGACTAAGTGCCTGTTCAGGGCAACTATCAATGCAGTCACCACAAGCATCACACAAACTGATGGTGTGAGGATTATGACAATTTTTGCATTGATAGTTGCAGCCTTGCAAAAATATCACCAAACGACTGCCAGGCCCGTCGACACAGGAAAATGGCAATATTTGACTGACAACGGCATGTTTACTCATGAATAAAAGGAGCTTGTTCGTGAGCAATTACCCGAGCTTGGCGTTGAAGTATCCCCGTATTGATTGCGGCTTCTGCTGCTAACCCTGTGGTGTTGGTGCGTGAACCGCATTGCTTAAAAGTCTCAATGTCTGAGCGTTTAACCATATAACCAGTAACACGGACTAAATCGTTATTAGTAACATTGGCACTAAACTCTCTAAAACCTGAACTAAGGGCGCCTTTACAGAGTTGGAACATCGCTTGAGGATTAGCTTTAACGGTTTCATCTATGGTTAAAATATCGCTTATCCCAGCAGTATAATATTGATGATGTTTAGCTAGTGCTTGAATATGACTAATAGGGTCTGGTTCTGAGCCATAGGGAATACGCACGCCAGGGGTGACATTTTTATCCAAACTAATGCCACTTTGAGAATGCAATAAGGCGCGACCGTTATAACCGTAAGTGACTGGTGTCGACTTTACTATGTTGTCTAAAGCTGCAGATATTCCGAGTCCAAGTTCATTTGCATCTGGGTTATGGCCGTAGCCTGTATTGGGTTTGCTTGCGACATTGGTAGTTGTAATCTCAGCAGCATTAGGTAGTAAGGCTTGTAAAATATTGACCGCTTCAGCCATACCATAAATACCGAACATAGGTGCAAAGCGAGATTCATCGATCAACTGTTCCTTAACTAAAAAACTGTCAAAGAAATGAGATTGTTGGTGTAAAAATGCAGAACGAGCTTCAATAAGCTCGAATGCGAGTTGGCTGTAATATGGCAGCGTTTGGGCAAAAAAATCATCAATACTGTTAGCGTTTAGAGCGACTTCTTTGAGGTTAACCCGCACCAAGGTATTGGCGCCGCCAGCTAACGGTAATGCGTTATAACAACTGACAATCCCAAAGCCACGAGTATCGAAGGCGTCGGCATGTAGCGGATAGTTGGCAATGTGAGGTTTACCGCATTGACAAATATTGCTGGTGGCCTGAAATAATAAATCATCTGGCGTTACGGCAGGGTCATACATAAAGGTTAAATTGGGCGCAATTTGTTGTAATTCTGCATCTATTCTCAAAATGGTTCGGCAAATAATGTTATCAGTTGGGCCAATATTCACATGCATAAACGCATCGGGTAACGTGCGGTCGAGTAATATCCAAAAACGCTTGAGCTTACGATAGATGGCTTCAGCATCAAGCCCCTGTGTAAAAGGCATTAATAACGCATCTAATTGGCCTAAGTAAACCGGGATATTGGTCACCGATGGCACATGAAAATAAAGAATGGTTAATGCATTTAAGGCGTCATCAAAGTCTTCGGCGGGCGACAGCTCCAAATACTCAGATCCTTGCTGCAGGTATTTGGCATAATCTGGCAACACATAACGCGGTTTAAATGGCGCATGACCTTCAAACATATCGCAGATAATACCTTGTTTCATTGCATTATTTACCTGCTCAGACACCGCCACATAAGGCAGACTATTTTCAGCTTCTAATGCTAAATAGTTGGATTTTTGCTTAGGAGAAAGGTGAGGGTGGGAGACATTTTTCTCAATGTTATCTTGTAATGTCATGATGAAACTCACTTCTTATAGACTAATGCTTGATAACAACTAATCTACTCAAAGGCAGGATGTTTAAACAGTGAAAATAGCCGACGTTGGCATTGATAAAATCGAAATCCGATGATGAAGATCACATCCCAAATGACAGAACATATTGGCTAGTGAGTCATGAACCCTATAAACAAAGAGTGGCAGAAAAATCGTAATCGATAAAGAGGAACGTTATTAGATTATTACATTACTAATGTTATTACGTTGCTGGGCGTTGGGCGGTTAAACCAGAAATGATGTGAAATATGGCTAACGCTTTTTAAGTAGGTTGTTACTGGCTTTGTAGCAAAACTAACAGGCTTAATCCAAACAATAAACTTCAGTTCTATTTCTTCCAAGTGCTTTGGCTTTATACATAGCCTTATCCGCTTGAGTAAATAAATCTGTAAACAGTGTTTTATCATCACAAATACTGACCCCAATACTGACGGTTAGCACGCCGTCACCCACTTTAATTTGCGTGATGCTATCTTGGAGCCGGTTACAAAATAATAAAGTATCACTTTTGTTGGAGTCTGGTAGCAAGATCAAAAATTCTTCGCCGCCAAAGCGAGAGACAAGATCGGTTTGTCGACAAAAGCCCTTCAAAATATGCCCGAGTTCTTTCAGTACTCGATCGCCTTCTAAATGACCAAAACTGTCATTAATAATTTTAAAATGATCGACATCTAACACTAATAAACCAACAGATTGTTCCGATCTAGCAGCCTGTTCAAGCGCTAACGTACAACGATATTTCATTTCTCTTCTATTTAATAGCTGCGTTAACTCGTCAGTTGAAGCAAGCAATTTTAATTTTTCAGCTTGCTCCTCAAGTTTTTTTCTTGTTTTTATTAACTCATCATAAAGTTGGTCTCTCTTGGAGGCATTGAAAAAACTCCAATAAATACAGCCGTCATCGCTTAAACGAGCATTCACTGTTATCGGAATTCGTAGCCCGTCAGCATTAAAAATAATCAACTGCATTTCTTCACAAATTTGTTCGTGTAAAAGTGTTGGAATTAAATAACTTTGAAAAAATATGCGGGAAGATTGGGTAAAGATAATATCCGCATTTTTGCCTATCAGTTGCTCTGGATTCCACAATAGTTCGTCGGTAAAGTATGAGTTTACATAAATAATAATGTTGGCTGCATTGGTGACTAACGCACCACACTGGAAACTATCTGGGGAGTGCTCAAATGTTTTATTACTTTCGATTTTACTATTTTTTGTCGTGATCATTTTGCGAATTTCATTATCGATTTTAAAATTTCTTCAGGATGAGTCATATGCAAGCAATGACCATGAGCAGCGATAATGTTAAGTTCGCTATGGGGTATTTCGCTCGCAATAAACTCACCAACAGATGTTGCTGCCAGGGCATCATTTTCACTTTGTAAAATTAAACACGGTTGTTTAATCTCTTTTAGTAGATAACGATAATCAGATAAAAAAGTCGCTTCAGCAAAGTTCTTCGCAATAACCGGGTCGGTAGAACAAAAACTGCCTGATAATTCACCAATTAGCTCATCAGAATTGGTTGTTCCCATTACTAACGGAGCTAAATAATTAGCCCAGCCAATATAATTTTTGTCCATTAGATTTAACAACTCGAGTAAGTCTTCTTTATCGAAACCGCCAAAATATTCAGGAGGAAAATTTAAAAAACAGGGTGAAGGACATACCATTACCAGCTTAGAAAATAGCTCAGGTTTTTGAATTGCAGCAATTGCACCAATAATACTGCTCACGGAATGCCCTATGAAAATAGCGTCAGTTAAGTGCAAAGCGTCACATACTTCGATGATGTCTTCTGCATATCCTTCAAGTTGACCATAACGTTTTCTACTGTATTGAGAGATATCAGAAGCACCTGAACCAACATAATCAAATAGCACAATAGTAAAATGCTTCATCAGTTCAGGGGTTACAAAACGCCACATATTTTGATCGCAACCAAACCCATGTGCGAGAACTAAGGTTTTGCTACCATTACCGATTAATTTAACATTATTTCTAACAAGAACAGCATTTGAATGAGACATGATTTTTCCATTTTTACCAGGTGACCAATGATGACTACCTGCTGGATTTATTGGCTAAACAGTAGAAGTTTAACGGGTAAAAGTAAAATACCAACACTATGAAAATCAAAATGAACTTTTTAATCGCCTGATCATAGTTTTTTAGGTAAACATAAATTATTAACCAGCTCGTTATGAATCACAACCAAGAGAACATAATATCTTATGTAGGCAAACCTGATTGAATCCCATTAGTTACAACAATGTTAACGTCACTGTTGAAGTATACACAATGAACACTGCTATAACTATATATCCCTAAAAGGGCGTAACGTTAGCTAGTGTCGTCTGATAACGGTTTAATAAAAGCAGTTAGCACCGTGAGTTGATTAAACAGACGTTTTTAAACAGATGGATAGAACAATAAAACTAAATTACAATGTACGACTTTTGCTTTAAAAACTCACGCTATAACAAGAAAATAACGGCGTACTATCTGAGGAACACCTTTAATTGAGAGCATCAATCTTCCTTATTGCGGCAGGTTTTATCCTGTTGAGTGGTTGCCAAACTGTTGTTGTAGAAGATGCCAAAGCAGAAAAAAGTCTTGGTGGTGTAAATAAACCAACATCATTAAAGGTTCCTAAGTTGTTAGCTAGACGGAATTATCAAGACAGCGGTGATGTATGGGAACGCATTCGATATTCAATGGATATGCCCATTCCAGATCAACAATTAGTTAACCAATATCGTGATTGGTATATTAATAATCCACAGCATCTCGAGCAGATTTCACAGCGCGCCAAGCCGTTTTTATATTTAATCGTCCAAGAGTTTGAACATCGAGATTTACCTATCGAACTGGCCTTACTCCCTATAGTAGAAAGTTCGTTTAATCCTGTTGCTTATTCCAGTGCCGACGCATCAGGCCTGTGGCAATTTACCTCACCCATGGCCAGCCATTTTGGACTAGAGATGAATTGGTGGTATGACGGCAGAAAAGATGTGCCTGCTGCAACCACCGCTGCATTAGATATGCTCGAATACTTGTATAAAAAAACCGACAACTGGTTATATGCACTAGCCGCATACAATGCTGGTGAAGGTCGTTTACGTGAGGCTATTAGATATAATGAAGCAAGAGGGCTGAGCACCGACTTTTGGTCTTTACCATTACCTAAGGAAACTCGGCAATACGTACCACAATTGCTGGCAATAGCAGATGTGATTAAACATTCTGAAAGCTACGGCATCAGTCTTAAATCCATTCCTAATAAACCACTAGTTGAAGTAATTGATGTCGGAAGCCAAATTGACATCGCAGTTGCTGCCGATCTAGCCAATATATCCATTGCTCGGTTACAAAAATTGAATCCAGGGTTTAATCGCTGGGCAACATCACCCGATGGACCGCATCAGTTGATAGTGCCAGTGAGTAAAGTCAGTGAGTTTAAACAAGCTCTTGCGGATACTGATATTAGCGCTAGAGTAAAATGGTTTAAATATCAGATTAGAGCTGGCGATAATATTAGTGTCATTGCAAAACGTCACCTTACAACGGTGTCAGAAATAAAAGCGATGAATGACATTAATGGCGATAAGATCGTTGCGGGTCAATTTTTGTATATGCCACAAGCTGCATCGGGCATGACACCCTTAGTCGAACTGGCTACAACACAAAACGCCCAAGTCTCTACACCAAAGCAAGCTGCACCAAGCAAACAGCCAAGGATTATTACAACATCTAATCAGTCAACAGTTCAAAGCGATCACACGGTAAAATATGGCGACACACTGTGGAGTATTGCCAAAGTGTATAAGGTCAGTGTGGACCAAATTATCGCTTGGAACAAAATGACAGACAAAGACAAATTAACGGTAGGTAAAACCCTGCAGTTTTATCATCAACCCTTCAAACAACAGCAGAGCCAGTTGTAAGCCTGTTGTTTAAAAACTCATAAGCACAATAGCTCAAATGTTGTAAAAGTTGAGCGTTACATAACTCTGAGTATTTACCGATTTAACCTAGTGAAGCACATCGAAATCCAGCTGTGCATATGGACACTTTTGATTATAAAAATCGATCATTCATGTTTAATAGAGTGATACACAATGCTTGAGGTCATGTTAAATCTTAGTGTTCATATTTTTTCATATTTGTTTCCGATCAGTTCATATCCAACTCAATAGCTATTCACAAGTTTTGAATATAGTCACTCTATCAATAAGAACATATATTTTAGGGTGATGAATATGAATATTAGAAAAACTCAATTAGCTCAGTCAATTTTATTAGGCAGTCTACTTTTATCGGCGACCTCTTTTGCCAACGCTGCAGACGATGATGTCTTCGGTGGAGCCATAAGTGGTAAATTAACCTTTGCTTCAGATTATGTTTTCCGTGGCGAATCAGAAACAATGGATGCAGAAGTACCAGTGGTACAAGGTACCCTAGGTTGGGGCAATGATCTGGGTTGGTATGCTGGTGTATTTGCATCCAATATCAAATTTGCAGACCCCAATTTAGAAATTGTTACTGCACCTTATATTGGTAAAGCAGGCGAGTTTGGCAATAGTGGTATCAGTTACGACGTCATGGTTTTTTCTTACCTGTATCCAGGTGCCTCATATTCAAATTATACCGAACTGTGGATTAAAGTCGGTAAGCAATTTGGTCATGCAAATGTGCAGTTAGAAGTGACTCCAACAATCGATGATTGGTTTGGTGTAGAGGGCTGGCAAGGTGTTAACTATGCCGTTCATCCGAGCTATCAGTTTGACAATGGTTTATACGTATCAGCAAGTATCGGCTACCAAGATTTAGATGGTCATGGTGCAGAAGGTTGGGGGCACTGGAATTTGGGTGTGAGTAAAGCCTATGCCGGAATCAATTTTGATGTTCGTTATCATGGCAGTACCATGGATAGCGATCATAAGGTCTATGGCACTCAAACAAAAATCTTTGATGACCGAGTGGTTGTTGGCGTCAGCAAAAGTTTCTAAATTGATAATATAATCTTTTTTATTATTGGACCTGATTCTACGCATTCCCATTGTGTGACTCAGGTCCTTTTTTATAAACTATTTTGCTAGCTGTCACTCATTCCTGACAAATCTTTATAGGAAAATATGAAAAGTTATGAATAATAACGGCCATTATTAGCAACACTATCTGGATAGGATGATGGCACATACTGGTTTAACAAATACGGTACTCGTCGTTGACGATGAAGCCGTGATCCGCGCTCGATTAAAAGGTTATTTTGAGCGTGAAGGATATCGTGTACTTGAAGCTGGAGACGGCGAACAGATGTGGCAACAGTTTACAAATCAACATATCGATTTGGTGATGTTAGATATTAACTTACCCGGTACCGATGGTTTGAGCTTGGCGCGTGAACTAAGAAGTCGTTCGGACGTTGGCATTATATTAGTCACTGGTCGTGATGAAACCATTGATAAAATCGTTGGCCTTGAGATGGGTGCTGATGATTATGTGACTAAGCCATTTGAATTAAGAGAACTATTGGTAAGAGTTAAAAATTTGTTGTGGCGAATTTCATTAGTTAAAAAAGCACAACAAGAAGTTGTAGAACAATTTGAACAGTGTGACGATATCATTGCCTTCGATAAATATATTCTTGAGTTAAACAGCCGAAAACTGAGTCGTGGTGACGAGGTGATAAAGCTGACTAAAGCAGAGTTCGAATTACTTACCGCCTTTGCATTGCATCCACAGCAAGTACTATCACGTGAGCGGCTAATGCAGCAAACAAGCCACCGTAATGAAGATGTAAATGATAGAACCATTGATGTCATTATTCGCCGTTTGCGAAATAAACTACAGGCAGACCTGTTTGTAACGGTTCACGGAGAAGGCTATTTGTTTGCGACAAAGGTTAAAGATTAGTTTTTGTCGTCACACGATAAATGGGGTAAAAGTCTGCAGGGGCTAAGCTGTTGTTAAACATATTGAGTTGCACAGTTCCTTGTTCTAACGCCTGTATTTGTGGGCCAATATCCCCAAATGAGTGTGCCCCCTCCAGTAGTTTTACCGCAATATCTATTGCCAATTTACCTTGTAACACCACTTGATCATCACTACTGAAAGCCACTTTATTGCGATAAAGTCCGCGCAAGGTCGCTGGCGATAAATAGCTGCTCACAAGTTTTACTTGGCCAGTTAATCGTTTATGTTGCAATGTTCCTATTGCTGCTTCAATAGCAACGGCACTGCCTAGAATATAACTAGGAACATGATCATTAAGTAGATTATGAAGTTGGTCACGATAAAGGTCACGATTATTATCGGTATGACGAATTGACGAAACCACAATAGGACTATCGGCAATAGCATCTTGAATACCGAGCTCAACCCAATCGCTGCCGCCAACACTTTCTGGGCCGGTGAGTAGAGCGAGTGTTACTGGAGACGATGGCGGTAAATTTTTTACAGCTTTGGCGATAAAGTGGCCAGCTTTCCAGCCCATTTGATACCAATTGACGCCTACACGAGTTGTTATAATGGGGTTATCGAGTCTATTCACTAACGCTATGATGGGTTTATTAATTAGCCCCGGATATTGATCAAGTAAATTGGGGGCCACAGCACCGAGTAAGATGGCATCGAACGGTTGATTAAGGCAGTATTCAAGTTGTTTTAGTTGTTGCTCTTTTCTGTAATAGCTACCAGCTTCAAATAATTCTAAATTAATCCCTAATTGGCTGGCTTTTGACACCAAACCATAATCAATGCCGATCCAATAAGCGTCTTTAAGGTGAGGTACTAAGGCACAGATTCGCCAAGCCTTTTTGGCCGAGGTCAGTTGATTATATTGTATTGATTTTACTGTTTGAATTTTGGCATTAAAGGGCGTGCGCTGCTGTAATGTCCAGCTAGAATCGGATGTTGCTTCAGCAAGTAATGGTATTGTCCCTAAGCAAGCTATGAGCAAATAAATAAGTCGGCGCATTATATTGTCTCGATTAAGGTTTCTAAACAGAACACTAAAAAATTTTCGTAATTATAACATTTTAAGGAATGACTGTGAGCACTTTATCACTATCAGGCAAGAGCTTAGTGGGTCGCCTTATGTTGGCATTCTGTCTGCTCGGATTGTTATTGTTAATGTTAGTTAGCCTTGGCAGCATTTCGCTTTATTGGGTAAAGCTGGCTGACCAGTATCTATATGAAGAGGCGTTACCTGCATCTGAGGCTGCAAGGCAATTGATGCAGTCTTCTAATGGCTTGCTCGACAATGCCCAAGCGCTTGAACGAGTGGAAGAAGAGGCTCAACGCGCTTTCCTTGGGCGTAAGTTATCACTCGAAAGCACTAATTTGCTTTCTGCTATTGAACGACTCAATTCGTTAAATCTACAAAATCATGGTGTTAATAAAGATCAGCATTTAGCTTTATTAGCTGGCGAAATTATCCATGACTTATCGGTATTCGGCCGCCAAGTGGGTAAACGTTTAGTGTTGGCGGCGCAATTGATTAATAAAGGAGCCGCACTGGCGGAAGCGGCCAGTAACAGTGGTGTTTTACTTGAAGCAGAACAAGCCGTGGTCGATTCAACCATTTTGGCCAAGTTGAGTTTAGCTTACCCTCAAGTGGTTGGCGCTGAACAAAGTGCCAAACTTTTGGACTCCATCATAGAGCAAGACTTGGATGTCCGTGAACGTTTAAATCGAGCTTTGGGATTGATCCATCACATTGAGTTAGTAGGGCAGTTATTACAGTCTCCAGACCAACAACTCGGATTAAATAACGTACTCAACAGTATGGCTCGAGTACTGTCTCCAACGACTTATACCATTAATTCTACTCGCGATAACTCACAAAGCGGCAACGAAATACCGAGCCCTTACACAGGTTCAGGAACGAGTGGGCAAATTGATTTAATGCCTCTAGAATTACTTAAAGGCTTAATTCGAGATCCGGTTAGGGCAACAGAGCTTGAGCACCAATTGATAATGTTAAGGGAGGTGAATGTTGGCTTAAGTTTGCAGCAGCAATATGCGCAATTGCTAACAAAACAAAATGCGCAACTGTTAACGCTGACGGATAAATTAGGCCAACTGAATAAGTCAGTCGATAGTGCAATGAAAGCACAACAGCTACAGGCAGAACATGCCCGAAGTAATTTTTTACAGCAATTACTGTGGGCTAAGTCAGGGCTGTGGGCGACAGGTATTTTGATGTTAATCATTATGCTGTTGGTGGTTTATCGGGTTATTTATAAAGGCATCGCTTTACGCCTAAGTGAAGCAACTGCTGCATTATCTCAATTAAGTCAGGGCAATACCGAAGTGCTACTGGATCCTCACGGAGACGATGAACTCACCGCGATGGCTTCTGCCATTGAAGCTTTTAAACAAAAAACCGCGCACAATCAAGCACTGCAATCTGAATTACAACAAACGGCATCAGAATTATTTGCCCATAAAGCCTCACTTGAAAGTACCGTGCAGGCACGTACACTCGAACTGGCTGAAACCAACCGTCAACTAGACGCTGAAGCAAAAGGGCATTCGACGGCTAGAGTGATGGCAGAACAAGCTAACAAGGCAAAATCGCTATTTTTAGCGACCATGAGCCATGAAATCCGTACTCCGCTAAATGGTCTTTTAGGCACCCTGACTTTACTGAGTCACTCGCCATTACCTCCAGCACAAAAACAAATGTTGGCATTATCGCAATACAGCGGCACCTTACTGCAAAATGTACTTAATGATATTTTGGACTTTTCCCGTTTGGAGCAAGGTAAATTAACTAACGAACCACGGGCTGTTGCGCTTAATGAGCTGCTCGATGAAGTGATGGCAATCATGTTAGCTGGTGCGGGATTGTCAGGTATCTCGTTATATTTAGTTCGCGGTAATTTACCTAAATGGATAACGGTAGATGGCCCCAAATTGCGCCAAGTGTTGTTTAATTTGCTCGGCAATGCCATTAAATTCACTCCAGCAGGAGAGGTTACATTACGGGTAAATGTGGTCGAGAAACAATTAACCTTTGAAGTGGCAGATACTGGCGTTGGTATCAGTGAAAAGGCCATGGATCAATTGTTTATCGCCTATGGTGTACAGCCTAATCAAGGCAGAACCAGAGGCACAGGACTTGGGCTCGCTATTTGTAAAGAATTAGTCTCGTTAATGAATGAGGCTAACACTGCCAATGATTCTATTCGGGTGAGTAGTAAAGTGGGTGAGGGTTCCAGCTTTGGTTTTAGTTTACCATTACACATTTGTGAACAAACGTATGAGGTTATCAGTGCAGAGTTACCTAAAGTTGATTCTAAATGTGTACTCGTTATCGAAGACAACAAAGTCAATTCCATGGTGGCCCAAGGGTTTTTAGCACATCTTGGACATCATTCCGTACTGGCTGATAGTTGTGCTCAAGCAAGAGCGTTGTTTAACGTCGATAGTGCGTTGAAGTTTGACGGCATTATGCTTGATATTCAATTAGGCGATGGCTCTGGTATTGAGTTATTACTTGAGTTGAAGCGTATTGCTAACGCAGCCCAAAAAGACATCAGCATAGCCGCATTTACGGCACAAATTCAACATGATGACATAAACGAGTATCAAACAGCAGGCTTCGATGACGTATTAGCCAAACCGCTTAATATGAAGTTTTTAGCCAATTGGATTGGTGATGCGAGTGACAAGTCAGCAATCAACAGCGACAACACGAATAAGTTAATCAAGATGGATAAACACAAAGGCTTTACACAAACGACCATAGATCAAAAATTTTCAGTTTGTAATGAAGACAATCAGCCTTTACTCGATGAAAAGCAAATTAATGAAGACTTACAATATCTTGGTACAGAAGCTGTTAAAGAGATGTTAGCGTTATTTAAAGTCAGTAGTACACAACACATCAATGCACTGGCAGCTTTACCTACAGATAGGCCAAAAGCGTTACACGCACTTAAAGGCAGTAGTGCCAGTATTGGCTTTATTCAGTTGAGTCAGTTGTGCAAACAATTAGAAAAAGATGGCATTAGTGATGATTCATATTTGTTGCTTAAGCAAGTATTGCAAGCATCAATTAACGCACTTGAGTTGAAATTTCTATCTAAGTTGTTGTAAATTAGGGATATAAAATATAGTTGAGTGTGTATAATCCTCACTCTATTTATCCTGATCTCAAACATTACATATAAAAATACCGAGCTTACTCGGTGTTTTTATATGGGGGTTAATTATATAGATATCCTGTTACTGAGCACCTTTTAGTCCTTCACAATCGCTTTCAACCCAAGCCAGAGTGAGGTGAGCAATGGCTGAATAAAACTGACCAGTATCCACAGAGGTAAGCCTATCTACAAAACGGGGTAACCAAGCGTGGAGATATTGCCTAATAAAGCTGAGCTGAGTGCTATCGTCACAAGCACACGCTTGGTGAGCGACATAAGCCAAAATAACGGCAATATGGTCAGACGGTTCAGGAAATTCACTTTGAACCGTTAATTGGCTTTGTTTTAGATATGTTTGCATTTGCTGATGCTGTTCACCAAATAAAAGTACATCGTCCTTGGCAACTGCATTATCGTTAAGATATAAACTGGCATAAGGGCTGGCGCTATGCTTTGTACCTACTAAAAATAGGCCACAATAATCGGCAGCAAGCTCTAATAAAGCATGATCAGTATTGACGCTGTTAAGGGTTGAATTAAGCACTGAGTTTATGGTTTCAATGTCTTGACTCAATAACGGGTCACTGGCCAATTGAGCAAAGAATGCCTGAGCCTGACTTGCAGTGAGCTCTTGTAATAGCTGTTGATCTAGCTCTTTTGCAAACAGTGATGAGAGCAGCTTATACACCATCGAACGACCCTGGTTCATTGGCGTGTTATACAATATCTTGTCATTCATCTATGTTATCTCCTGAGCCTATTATGGCCGTTAACTTAAGCGCCAAGAATTAAATCGCTTGGCGCACAGTGATAATGCTTACACGTTATAGCTGCGTTTCTATTGGGCCACTAAAAGAACTGACGTCAGGTAACTTACCTTGATACTTCTCGAAATCGACCAAGCAAGTGTATGCGGAGCAAGCCTGGGCAAGCTTTGATGTACCAATATCTTGCGTTAACGTATTAGGGTCACCATAGCTGCACAACGCCCCAATTTCACTACCCCCTTGTTTAGACCCATCTTTACCGACTGGGCCATACCAAGCCCCTTCATGAATTCGGATAACCCCACTAGGGAAGCTGTCGGATACCACTGCACCCGCTAACAGTTGACCTCGGTCGTTAAACACACGAACAACATCTCCATCTTTAATGCCGCGCTGTTTTGCATCGGTAGGATTCAAGTACACGGGTTCACGACCTTGTACCGTATAGGTTTCCCGATATTGCTGCGACTCACACATTTGTGAATGTAAGCGTTTATCTGGGTGGCAAGATTGCATCCACATTGGGTATTTATCTGAACCAGGACCACCATGGCTGCGCTCTGACTTTTCTATCCAAGTAGGATGGCCAGGACAGTCATCGTAATTGAATTGGGCGATTTTACGGCTGAAAATTTCAATCAAGCCCGATGGTGTACCCAATGGATTCATTTCAGGATCATCCCTAAAGTCGGCATGGCGAGTCCAAGGTAGGCCTTCACCAAAATGTACATAACCTTGTTTCCAGAACGTGTCGAAATTTGGCATATCGAACTTACCGGCATTATCGGCTTTACAGTCGTTATAAAGTTTCTTAATCCAGTCAAATTCAGACATGCCACGGGTATATTCTGTCTCTTTACCCATTATTTTGGCAAAGCGGGTAAAGATATCAAAATCAGACAAGCTATCAAATAATGGTTCAACCATTTTTTGCATCGCTAAAACACCACGGTTAGCGTAGCTGCCATAAACGTCAATGTCATTACGTTCAAATGTAGTACAAGCGGGTAAAACGATGTCAGAGAAACGGCACGTTGCTGTCCAGTTAATGTCGACAGTGACCACACATTCAAGCTTTTGAAATGCTTGCTTCATCTTATTTCTATCTTGGTGATGACTCCATGGATTATTACCTGAAAATACCATCATCTTAATATCAGGATAAGTGACCTTAGCCCCGTTGGCATCGATGGTTTTACCCGGTTCTAAAATGGCATCAATCCAACGTGCAATCGGAATGGTGCTACTCGCGCCTTTAAAATCATTACTGTCGAATAATGGCTTTTGGCCTTCATCAAGATTACGAGGAAACGCGCCCGGTGCAGCTGCGCCCGATGAAGGAACGCCAATACTTGAGTAATGATGGCCATAGCTGATACCACCACCAGGTAAACCAATTTGGCCAATCATAGTGGCAAGTACAGCTGCCATCCAATAAGGTTGTTCACCGTGTTGTTGACGTTGAATACACCAACCCATCATGATTTGAGTACGACCTTTGGTCATCACTTTAGCTAAATCACGTATAATTTCAGGGCTAACACCAGTAATTTTACTGGCCCACTCTGGTGTTTTAGCTACGCTATCTGACTCGCCTAAAATATAAGGCACGAATCTGTCAAACCCTAAGCTGTAGCCCTCAATAAATTTTTCATCGTGTAACTTACTGGTGATCATTTCATGGGCAATACCCAGCATTAACGCAACGTCAGTTTGTGGGTTGACGTAAAGTTGCTCACAGCCTAAGTATTTTTGGGTTTTAGTGACTACAGGGTCGATACTGATCACTCGGATCTTACCTTGTTTTACTTTTTCTTTAAGCTCCGCTAGATAAGCGAACGATTCATGGGTTTCGGCATTCCAACCCACTTGCAGGTTTTTATAGGGATCATTTGACCACAAAATGATGGTTTTAGATTGCTCAAGGATTAACGGCCATGAAGTACCTTGGGCATAAACTTCAGTTGAACCTAAAATATAAGGCAAAATAGTCTGGCCAGCACCCGTTGAGTAGTCACCAATTTTTTTGACAAAATTACCGTGCATACCAACAGCACGTTGCATGTGACTGGTACTTGAATGCAGTTGTCCAGTGGCGCGCCAGCCAGTTTGACCCGCGTGCAGTCCTGATGGGCCATATTGAGTTTGAACCTCATCAAGTGAATCTTTAAACAGGGTCAATGCTTTGTCCCAAGTGACACGGACAAAGCGAAAATCACCGCGTTGACTGGTGTCGCTTTTATGACCTTTCAATAAAAAATCTAGGCGTACCATAGGGTAGCGAACCCGTGATGGGTTGTAGACTAAGCCTTTAACGCCATTGATCATATCGGTAGGGTATTTGTCCAACTCAAATGGAATCACCTGGTCAATCACGCCATTCTTACGTTTCATTTTGAATGCACCAAAGTGCGAACCGGTAGTTAACCAGTCGTCACTTGCTTTAGTGCTTGCAGCTGCAAGGGCATTGAATGGCGCCAACACTGATGTACTGCTTAGTCCAACATAAGAAGTCGCCACTAAGCCTTTAAGAAAATGTCTTCTGTTCATGATGATGTCCTATTAATGCGCCGACTTATTGAAAGTAGATGAATGCTCTTGTAAGTACTTTTGTACAAGCGCTTGAGTGTCTTGGTCCATGTTGACGAATGCAATCATGCCTTTAAACATTCCAGGCCAACTGTTAGCGTCAAAGTGTGCTTCTGCTGGTTGGGTATGACACACGCTACAACTGCTGGTATAAGTGGTGCGGGCATAATCCCAAAGTGGCTGTAAATCACTTACTAGGTAGTCTGCATCGGTCCAAATTTTGGCTTCAACACGTTGCCATGTTAATCCGGTCATTGGGTCTTCTTTTTGTTCAAAGACATTCATTACACCTTCTTCTAGCGCAGCATCTTTTGATAACTGAGCCGACAGAATGTTAAGACCAAAATCGAAATAGATAACACGACCAGCACCAATTTTTTTACGCCAACCTTTAATACCAACTTGTACACGACTGCCATTGGTTTCAAGTACCGTCACTTTAGTGGCAATGTTTAACGTACCAGCTTCAACATCTGTTTTTTGATTAAAATAAAGGGGTTTAGTCAAGGCGGTAAAATACTGAGCACCAACCACAAGACCGATTTCGCCAGATCCGACTTGTGCAATGAGTTCTGGTGCACGGGAAGTGCCCATGTCAGGAAGTTTGTGAGCAATACCTTTATGGCAATCAACACAGCTCTGGTCTATCTCTGCTGCACGCTTCATTTGTTTTTGCGCCAACTTTGACATGTCATCCCATTTCATCGAGTCATAGTTATGGCAGTTTTTACACGCTAAAGAGTTATCACGGTCGAAGCGTTTCCACTCACGGCTAGCCATCTCTAGACGTTTTGATTCAAATTTTTCCTCAGTATTAACGGTTTGCATCAACCAGCCCCACATATCATGTGATGCTTCAATCTTGCGACCAATTTTACGACTCCAGTTATGCGGCACGTGACAATCAGGGCAAGTGGCCCGAACGCCAGAGTGATTAGACCAATGCACAGTTTGCTGTAGCTCTTGGTAGGGCTTGCTTTCCATACTGTGACAGCTAATACAGAACTCTTCAGTGTTGGTCATTTCCAGTGCGGTATTGAAACCACCCCAGAATATAATCCCCATTAAAAAAGCTGATAGGCTAATTGTGCCTAAAGTAAGATATTTGGCAGGCTGATTTAGCGTCCGCCAGGTATTAATAAACCATTTCATAACAGCATCCTTTATAAGATTGACTCATAATTTGTTTGAGGATTAGTGCGCAACAACGCCACCAAATGCTTGGATCATCCAAATGACAAAACCGTACGCACTAATGCTGGTTACGGTGATAATGGGAAAAAATAAAAAAATGATAAATCCAAGAGCTTTCAGCTCCTTAGACTTAACATTACTTTTGGGGTCTACTACGTTTTTTGTTGTCATAGCTTGCTCACTTAAAAAATTACCTTTGCTGATGACAGCTATATTAGATAACAATTGTTAATGGCACTCAGACCGTGGATGAATGAACGTAGACAATATATGAAAGATTATGAACAGACTGATTGAGGGGTAGCTTGCTGTGAGGATTTAACAATAAACTGCTTTATAAAATCAAGTTCAGAGAGTTTTCAATCGAGGGTCACGAAAAGATGTAGTACCTAACAATATAAAGTGAAGTGCCCAAAGCAGGCTTAATAGCCGTTTGCACCATTCAAGAGTGGGATTCATATCCAGGAAGGTATTTATACAAAAGATAACACAAAAAATTTCGTTGCAATTAGCGTGAAATTATCGGGGCTACGGGCAGTGCAAAAACAATTTAACACAGCATAAGTTAATAAAAACTAGGCTAATAAAGGGCTGAACTTTGCCAATTCAGCAGCATTATGTACAGCTAGTTTCTTAATGATTTTAGAACGATGTACCTCAATCGTGCGCAGAGAAAGGTATAATTTGTCGGCCATTTGTTTGTTTGTTTTGCCTTCTATTAATAGATGTAATACTTGGATTTCACGTTCTGTTAAGGTGTTATATCGTTGTTTTAGAAGAATAGATTCAAACATTTTATGGCTATACGTAAAGGCTTTTTCTATAGCAACAACCAGTTCTTTCCCGTTAACGGGTTTTTGAAAAAAATCACAAGCACCTTGTCTAAATGCATTTACCGCCATCGGCAGATCACCGTGACCCGTTAAAAAGATGATACCTAATGGACTGTTAGCGGCAATTAATTTTTGTTGTAGTTCTTGGCCAGTAATTTCTGGCATTTTGCTGTCCACAATAAGACAACCTGGCTGGGTAATATCTATGGTATTAATAAACGAAATAGCAGAATTGAATACCTGTAAGTTGTATTCATATTGCAAAAGCATAAATTGCATTGAATCAAGAATTGCTAGGTCATCATCCACCATATAAATATCTTTAATCATATGTAGTATCAATTTATTAAATGTTAATACAGTGTAATCATTGTTGATTGTGGATCAAGTTGTTCGGTTGCTTTTGTGCTGCATGCATCTTTTTTGTTTATCAAGTTGCACTACACTGAGTTTAGTACATAAAATCATTACCTTGTTACGTTAATTAAGTATTTTCTAAACAGAGTATTGTATTAACTAATTGTTCTATCGATTAATTGTGTTATCAACTGAGTGTTGATTTAACTGAGTGTTGTCAGATGGCTAAAAGGTTACGGATACGATTTGACACTTTGCTGATTGGTGCGCTTTCATTAATTTGTGCTGGATATTTAACTCAAGCAAGTGCGCAGCCTGTAACACCGGATGCGACCATTGAAAAACCCATTACGACTCAAGCCAATGCTGAAGTACATTACCGAGTTGCAGTGCTTGCAAATTATGGTGTGGCTAAAAGTATTGAACGCTGGCAGCCATTAATGGACTATTTAAGCCAAAATGTTGCCAATGCTAGCTTTGAGGTTGTGCCGTTAGACTTCAACAATATGAATCAAAAGCTAATCAGTGGCGACATACAGTTTGTTGTCACCAACCCTGGCCATTACTTTAATATGAGTGGCGACTATCCCATTTCCTGGTTAGCCACCATGAAGAGCAATCAACATAATGGCAGCACCTTTGCGATTGGTGCAGCTATAATCGTTCGTAAAGACAGCCATTTGTTTAGCGTAGACGATCTTGCAGGGCATTCACTGGTGGCCAGTGATCCTAACGCATTAGGAGGATACCAAGCTGCGATAGGGCTCATCCATTCACTGGACTATTCGACCAGTAACTTCTTTTCCAAAGTGACGTTTCTCGGTTTTCCGCTTGAACCGCTTATTTATCAAGTCCGCGATGGCACAGCAGATATTGCCATTACGCCATTTTGTACTTTAGAACAGATGGTCGCAGAGGGGTATATCAAGGTTAGCGATTATCGAGTGATAAATGATATCACTCCAGCCGATTATGAATGTGCCGTAAGCACTCCTTTGTATCCTAATTGGTCCTTTGCATCGTCGGATGCAGTGCCGTTAATGGTAAGAACAGAGATCACTCGATCTTTACTGTCGATAAGTATGGATCATCCAGCGTCCATCGTCGGACAAAACCGAGGTTGGGCTGCACCGATTAGCCAGTTTCAAGTGGTTAAACTATTTAACGATCTAAACTTAAATGCGGATGATAGCCCTGTTTACCTACAAGTCTGGCAATGGATAAAGCTCAATCAAAAATGGGGCTTTAGTTTATTGGGTTTATTTGTTATCGCGACCATATATCACCTTTGGCTCGAATATAAATTTAGACAAAAGAGCGAGTTCTTAATCAATACAGAGCGCCAATTGAAAAATAAAGCATTGCAGCTTGAGCGCATGCAAAGCGCAGCAATTTTAGGTGAAATAGGAGCAGGTTTAGCTCACGAGCTCAACCAACCCATTGCGGCAATTACACAATATAGTGAAGGCGGTATGATTGAGCAGGCAAAAAATATTGGTACAAACTCAGTACAATACCAATTACTTGAAAAAATACACCAGCAGTCAATGCGTGCCGGAGAAATTGTTCATAGGATCAGAGAATTGTTGCAACGAAAAGGTACAGCAAGTACTGAGTTTGACGTACAAGAGCAATTAATGGTTTGCCTAGACTTACTAGAGCATGAGTTCGATAAAGAAAAAATCCACATTCAAACTCAATTGACTACCACTGTAATTAAGCTACAAGGTGATAAAGTTGGTTTTTGTCAGGTGTTAATTAATGTGCTAAAAAATGCCATTGATGCGCTGTCCGAAAAAGAATTTTCGCTTAATAGCCATAAACGCATACTGATTGATTTACACATTGTTGATCAAACTTTACAGCTGAAAATTTATGATAATGGTATTGGGTTAACGTGTGCCAACGATGATTTTAAAACAAGTTTCTTTTCTACCAAAGCCAATGGCTTAGGGCTCGGGTTGGCTATTTGTAGTGATGTTATTGCTATTTTTGGTGGCCAGATAAACTTATCAAAATGTAAAGATGACCCAAGCTCACCATGGCGACAAGGATGTCGGGTTCTCATTGTTATCCCATTAAATGCTTTGACCGATTAATCAATCAAATACTCTTCTTTACTGAAATGCCAACCTGTCTTTTTTGCTTATCTCATTTTATTGAGATGTTAAACCGTGACATCAATCAAATCATGCCCCTCAATGTGGTTTACCACAATACCCTTAAAATACTTATGGGTTAACACTGTGTTTAGCGATGGAGCTTATTGTTGTGTTTATCTAATAAGCCCCATTAAACCTAAGTTAACCGTAATAACTTCGTGCTTAGTTGAAGATGAAGGGGGCAATCATGATTCAGTTAAATCGGCGACATTTTTTAATGGGGGCAGGTGCTACAAGTGCAACCTGTGCTCTGGCAAGTATGCTACCTGGCTCGTTAGCCGCGTTAGAGAAACAGCCTTTAAAAGGTGTCTCTTCTGAAGTAGCCAGTATTTGTGAAATGTGTTCAACGCGCTGTCCTATTAAGGCGCGCATTGTAGATGGCAAAAACGTATTCATTACGGGTAATAAAGAAGCAAAATCGTTTGGTGGCAAAGTCTGTGCCCGAGGTGGGGCGGGTCATAGTCTTTTATATGACTCACAGCGTATCGTTAATCCATTAAAAAGAACTGGTGAGCGTGGAGAAGGCAAATGGGCTGAGATCAGTTGGGATGAAGCTTATCAATATATTGCCGAAAAACTAACGGATATTAAGCAACAGTTCGGTGCAGAAACTGTCGCTTTTTCGTCTAAATCAGGTTCGTTAGATGGCCATTTATTTCATTTGGCAGCTACTTTTGGTTCACCTAATACTTTCAC
Source organism: Shewanella sp. AC91-MNA-CIBAN-0169 (assembly GCF_040310165.1). Taxonomy (NCBI): domain Bacteria; kingdom Pseudomonadati; phylum Pseudomonadota; class Gammaproteobacteria; order Alteromonadales; family Shewanellaceae; genus Shewanella; species Shewanella sp. AC91-MNA-CIBAN-0169. The sequence goes on along the minus strand of NZ_JBEOPM010000015.1, from coordinate 4,424 downwards.
ACATGCTTCGACTTGTCCTGGTGCCTATGAAATAGCTGCAAAGGCTATGTTTGGTACCAAAATGAAGCGTGATTTGAGCAATTCAAAATACATCATTAACTTCGGTCATAATATTTATGAAGGCATAAACATGTCTGAGACTCGAGGCATGATGCAAGCACAAATGGATAAAGGCGCCAAGTTAGTCGTATTTGAACCTCGTTTTTCAGTTGTTGCCGACAAAGCTGATGAATGGCATGCCATTCGTCCAGGCACTGACGTGTCAGTTGCGCTAGCGTTATGTCATGTTTTAATTTATGACCATTTATACGACCATGATTTTATCGAAAAATATGTTGTTGGTTTTGAAGAATTTGCTGCAGAGGTAAAAAAATATACCCCAGAGTGGGCAGAAACTATTTCAGATGTTTCTGCCAGTGCCATTCGAAGAATTGCTCATGAATTTGCAAGCAAAGCGCCACATGCTGTTGTTGACTTCGGTCATCGTGCCACCTTTACTCCCGAAGAGTTCGATATGCGTCGTGCAATATATGCTGTCAATATTTTGATTGGTAATATTGAACGCAAAGGTGGCATATACATGGGCCAGAAAGCACCTGGATACAATAAATTTGCCGGTGAGAAAGTTGCCCCAGAATTAGTGACGCCTGGTGTTGAAGGCATGCCTAAAATCTCTGCTATTCGTATTGACCAAGTAGATAAACAATACAAGTTGATGTGGTCTTCAGGTGGTATTTATCAAACCATAATAGATGCAACTTTAGAGGCTAAGCCTTATCAGCTAAAAGCATGGGTGATGAGCCGTACTAACCCAATGCAAACCTTAACAGACCGGGCGAAAGTAGAGCAAACGCTTAAAGCATTAGATTTAGTGGTGTGCTGTGACCTGTATATCAGTGAAACAGCAGCGTATGCTGACATTATTTTACCAGAGTCAACCTACCTTGAACGTGATGAAGAAATTGCTGATAAGTCAGGTAAAAATCCTGCTTATTATGTGCGTCAACGTGTAGTTGAAACCATCGGTAACACCCGTCCTAGTTGGCAAATATTCAAAGATCTTGGTAAGGCGTTAGGGCTGGACAAGTATTATCCTTGGGACAACATAGAAACGTTGCAATTAATGCAGGTTAATCGTGATCACGCCTTGTTAGAACACATTAAAAAAATAGGCTTCGTAAGCTACGGCAAGCCTTTGATGCTACGTGAACCTGAAATGGTTGACGAGTTCGTTAAGACTTATCCCAACGCAAGAAACGTAGATGCCGATGGAACGTATGCTACAGCTATGCACTTCAAAACACCCAGTGGGAAAATTGAATTAACCTCACCACAAGTCGAAGATATGGCTCCAGGACGAGGCGTGATTAAGCATCGTCATGTCCAACTAAAGCAAGCCGATGAATTATATTTTATTCAAGGCAAAGTTGCCGTACACACCAACGGCGCCACCCATAATATTCCTATGCTCTCCAACCTTATGTCTAACAACGCAGTTTGGATCCATCCATTAACCGCCGGACGATTAAATATCCATAGTGGCGATGCAATTCAATTAACCAGCAGTGTTGGCACCGAAGAAGGAACCGCTTTGGTCACCCCGGGGATTCGTCAAGATACTGTGTTTGCATACATGGGCTTTGGCTCCAAAAACAAAGAACTGGTGCGAGCAACAGGAAAAGGTATCCATTGCGGCAACCTACTTCCTAATGCCATCGCTCCCATCTGTGGCATGAATTTACACACCACGGGTGTCAAGTTGGTAAAAATTTAGCCGGTAACTAATTGATTTGGAGTCTCCTATGAGCAAACGATATGTCATGGTGCATGATGAAAACAAATGCATCGGCTGCCAAGCTTGCAATATAGCTTGTCGTAGTGAAAACGAAGTCCCTGAAGGGGTAACACGCCTGCAAGTTAGGGTGGAAGGTCCTTTTGGTGAAGCACCAAACTTACATTTTAAATATCACCGCGTGTCCTGTCAGCAATGCGAAGACGCACCTTGTGTCAGTGTTTGCCCTACAGGTGCCGCTTACATAGACGAAAATGGCTTAGTGTCTATTCATAACGATAAGTGCGTTGGCTGTATGTATTGTGTTGCGGCATGTCCATACAAAGTGCGCTTTATGAATCCCATAACCAAGGCAGCAGACAAATGTAATTTTTGTAAAGACACGCGCCTAGCCAGAGATGAACAACCCGCTTGCGTTACAGCATGCCCAACAGATGCATTGTATTTTGGCGATGCTAACGACAGTAAAAGTGAGGTTGCTCAATTACTGAATACAAAAATAACCTATCAAGACAAAACGCATTTAGGTACCAAACCACGAGTGTACCGTGTTCCGACTAAACGAGGAGGGATAGAGTCATGAACAATATATGGGGCGACATGGCGCAATATGATCCAGTGACATGGAACTGGGTTATCGCCGTTTATTTATTTATGGCCGGTTTATCGGCAGGTAGCGTACTCATTGGTATTGGTATGCGTTGGTACAGTAAAGGGGGCAATATTGAAACTTCGATATTAAAAGCCTCTGCCATTATCGGGCCAGTAGCCATAAGCTTAGGTTTGGCCTGTTTAGTGTTTGATTTAACCAAACCATTTCATTTCTGGCTCATCTTAGTCAATTATAATTTTACATCTGTAATGGCGATTGGTGTGTTGGCCTTATTGGCTTATTCACCGTTAGGTATTGCTTATGCATTGATTGTATTGCGAGATGATTTACCAAAGTGGAAGTTAGGATTTTTAGCCCCAATAGGGCATATGCTATTGCCAATGCGTAAAGTAATTGAAATCCTACTGTTTGTACTTGCTATAGGAGTTGGTGCGTATACTGGCTTTTTAATCTCGGCCATGAATGCCTACCCAATGCTCAATACTGCAGTATTACCTGCATTGTTCTTAGCGTCTGGTTTATCAGCGGGAGCTGCGGGTAACTTAATCGTTGCGTTAACCTGTTTTAATAGCGGCCCCCATGATAACGATGTGGCAAAAATGCACAGCCTGGATTTACCGGTAATCGTGTCAGAAATGATGTTTTTAGTGATGCTGTTTAGTACTCTTTATTTCACAGGAGGCGCAGCTGCTGAAGCATTAGCATCATTAAGTACCGACATTTGGGCTAGCGTGTTTTGGATAGGCGTAGTCGGAATCGGGTTTATCGTTCCCATTCTGTCGATGTTTTTACCTGCCAATGCTCGTCACACTAAAGCCATCATGATATCAGTTGCCTGCTGCAGTTTGACGGGTGTTTTAGCATTACGACACTTCATCATCTATGCTGGACAAAGTTATATAAGTTAACCAAGAAATAAGTAGATAAGTCATCTTTTGCCCTCCAGTAGACTTAGGTTGATTGGAGGGTAAAAACTACGCAATAGGCTGCAGTATTAGGTTGTAACAGCAGTCAATATTGGTTAATTAACTTAAGACACAACACTAAAGTCGACCGTATTCACAATTAAATCCATAAATTAGAAACGATAATCGTAGATTATTCAGATTTACCGCTAACGTATACTTGAAGTTATTATTTAAGCTGCTATATTGGCTTTATGAAAACATCAATATTCACATTTTATTCAATTATTTTTTTAGGGAGCTTCGCCCTAAAATTCCCCGATTAAGCGGGCGTATCATTGCGCCCATCTGTTTTTACAGAATATACAATTAAAATTAACATTTAAAAAACAGCTTGCATTTATATATTAAGGCTTAGATTTCGTTAAACTATTTTTAATCAATAGGAGTAACCCAATCTTTGCTTTATCTATATGTAAATAATTATTTGTTTTTAAAATTCTGCAATTAATTTAATTTTAATACTATAAAAATAAACCCAAAAAGTTCTAAACGGAGGGTGGTGGATTATTTATTTCAAAAATGAGTTTATTGCATTAAATAAACGTTATTAATTTTTTATTTATAAGGTAATGATATGTCTAAGCATGAAATGAAAAAACCATTGTTGTCGCTAAAAGAAAAGCGTAAGTTAAAAAAAGAATCAAATGTTACAGAGGTAGCCAAGATTAGAAAGAAAAAAGGCTAGTAAACTGGATACGAAATACTTTACCTCCTTTAATTAACTGAACACTTTGTACATAAATGTCAGTAATAACAGCTTTTTGGGGGGCGAGGAACAATAACGTAGAATGTTTTTATAAATAGGCTGAAGATGATTTTTATGTTCAGCCTATTTTATTTTTTTAACATACAGAATCTTTTTACATTAACGTTATAGACAGTTAGGCTTTGGTAACTATCTGTTATTGTTTATTAATTTAGTTTCTAGTAGTGATTTTTAAAATGGATAATGATGTTAACTTTCTCTATGAAAACGGCGTTTTTCAAGACAGTTGTCGCCTAAATTGTTAAGCAGCTTCTTTATGTTGCTCTGGATTTAACGCCACAGCGC
>NZ_JBEOPM010000014.1:0-141905 GCF_040310165.1 Shewanella sp. AC91-MNA-CIBAN-0169 | reverse complement strand
TCAAGCGGTATCAAGCGGTATCAAGCGGTATCAAGCGGTATCAAGCGGTATCAAGCGGTATCAAGCGGTATCAAGCGGTATCAAGCGAAAAATCTAAACACCTACAGCTTCTCCACACCAGCTTTTTCACTATTTAATCTATACATTGTTCAACCAGTTAATCTTTCTAAACAATCTCACAGATATCATCTGGATTGACCATTAACACAAAGTTCAATCCTAGCATTAGCTCTTATAGCATCTAGCAGCGAAGCGATCTAGCCCCTAGGCTTGTAAACGCTCTCACCGTTCGTTATCGCTTGTCATCACAGAATACCCGCAACCCTTCTTAGCTCTTATAGCATCTAGCCGCGAAGCGTCCTAGCCCTTAGGCTCTAACGCTCTCACCGCATTGTCGTCCTTATCGCTTGTCATCGATCGCAACCAATCTTACCTCTTATAGCATCTAGCCGCGAAGCGTCCTAGCTCTTAGGCTCTAACGCTCTCACCGCACTTTCATCTTATCGCTTGTTATCGCTTTCCATCAGCCTTCACGCTTGTTACCTATTTTGCCATTTTTATAAGCGTTTTTTGAGGGTTATAATCTGCCAGTCAAACTCTAGTTCACTAATTGCAGTAGATTTAACTTGATGCTTTAGCTGATCATTAGCACGCCAACCAAATACCGACATATCAAGCAATGTTAATGCCTGCTCACCGGTAACTGACTGAGTAAAAACCACTTGTTGCTGGGCATCAATTTCCACATCATTGGGTAAATTTAACTGCAGCGGCTTTTCGACTAAGTCTGGATAAACTTGTTGTTTAATTTGCCATAAATGCCTAATACCAGGCTGCAACAATACAATTCGACCGTCATCTTTTAAAATCCGAATGCATTCTTTCCCTTTTAACGGTGAATCAAGAACCGTCACAATATCGACTGATTGCGAGGCAAAGGGCAATTTCTTTAACGCCAACAACAATAAATTCGCTGGTGTTTCAGATTTTGCCGCGGCAAAGATAGCATTTTCAGCATCGGTAATGCCCCAATGCTGACACGATACATTGGCTTCCACTAACGCAGGCACAAGCTGACGTAAATAATAACCATCAGCACATTGGTAATCGATATGCTGTAATTGTGTGTCACCATTAGAGGTAGAGGCACATAAGTCCAGCAATACTGTTTGAAGTTGTTTAATTAACGGTGCAAACAAGCCTGTTTCTAATAAAAAATGTCGCCCGCGCATTTGTTGGCGAGACTCCACTTGCGGCTTACTCTTGCCCTTTACGTTGCTCAGCAGTGGCCAGTAACCATTAGGGTGTTTATCAAAATGATGTTTGTTGTCGCAATAAAATCCCGCTGAAGCTTGATGTTGATTTAGTGGAGCTGAACACACTGGACATAATAAAGATAAAGTCATAATTACACTGATAGTTAATTGAAAGACGGTAAAACAAACGGGTAGAAATACCTAGTGTGGTAAGCCTACCCGCTATGCAAATAAAAAGTCGCTTAAATGCTTATATTAAAGATAGAGCAATCCAAGCAATAACGCACCAAGAGCAAGGCGATATAATACAAACGGCGTCATGCCTATTTTGCTAATAAATTTTAAAAAGAAATGAATACATAAATACGCAGCAACAAATGATACAACAATCCCTAAACCAAGCGCTTGGTAATCGATAGGTGCAGGACTACTGACTAAGTCTTTGGTCACCAGTAACGCGGCACCAAAGCTAACAGGAACAGACATAAGGAATGAAAAGCGAGCCGCGGCTTCACGGGTTAGCCCTAACATCAGTGCTGCTGTCATCGTGGCGCCAGAGCGCGACGTGCCAGGTATTAATGCCATAGCCTGTGCTAAACCGATAAGCAAAGCCTTTTTCCAACCCATTTGAAATTCAGTTAACTGTGCTTTTGACATTCTATCTGCCGCCCACAACAGCAAACCAAAAACAATCGTAGTTATTGCAATCACTAAAGTATTTCTGAAATGGGTTTCAATAAAGTCTTTGGCAGTAAATCCGACAATAACAGCAGGAATAGTCGCTAAAATAATCCACCAAGCGAGTTTACTTTCTTGAGTTTGTTGCTTACTAGCTAAACTGGTAAACCAAGCTTTTGCCAGTACAACAATCTCATGGCGAAAATAAATGACCACGGCAAATAAAGAGCCTGTATTAACTGCTACATCAAATGATAAACCTTGATCTGCCCAACCTAATATTTGTGATGGTAAAATTAAATGTGCCGAGCTAGAAATAGGCAAAAACTCCGTAAGCCCTTGGATTAATGCCAGCAGAATAACTTGAAACGTTTCCATATTTGTCCTTGTTAGAGATTAACTTATCGATTAGTTATAACGTGTTAATGGGTAATAGTTCTGGTGGGAACTCAAATACAATAGGCCACAATTGTTGACACTGTTTGTCATAATTCTGCCAAAGTGTTTGATAGCTTTGTAACGTCACCGGATGAGACAGATTAGGGACTAATTCTGCCAAAGGCCACAATACAAACGCATTAAACAAAATTTCGCCACGAGGCAATTCAACGGGGATGTCACAAATAACATCGTCATACAGCAATAAGTCAATATCAAGGCTCCTCGGGCTGAATTTTTTCTCACCTCGAATACGGCCATTGTCTTGTTCAATTTGCTTAAATGTCGCCACAACCTGTGCAATTGATAAATCGGTATCAGCCGCAGCCACCATATTTAAAAAATTAGTGCCTTTAAACCCTACCGATTCACTCTCAAAAACCCGTGATAATTGTAATGGGCCAAAATATTGTTGTAAATCAACCAAACCGGCTTTCAGGTGTTTCTCTGGCGAAATATTAGTGCCCAAACTTATGTAAATACGTGCCATTGACTGACCTAATGCTAAACAGTAAAAAAAATAACAGTTAAATGCTACCGCGTTCGATCTCGACACCGACAGAAACAGCATGAGGTATTGCACCTGGCTTCATCACAACCACTTTAACCCAAGGCACATTAAATTCGTTTTGCAAACAATGCGCAATCATTTCAGCAACAGTTTCAATCAGCTCTATCGGATTCTCAGTAATCAATGCCGTTAAACGATTTGATACCGTTTCATAACACAATGCATTTTCGTAACTATCACTAGCGGCCGCAAGACGATTATCCCATGCCATATCTAAATCGATAAGCAATGTTTGATGAAGTTTTTTTTCCCACTCATAGATACCAATAATGGTCTCTATCGCTAACTGGCGAATGAGTACTTTATCCATATAAATTCCTACCTTAACCGATGTAAAAAGACGTTAAGTTCATCCTAATCAAACTTTATTACCGATTATATGCCTAATATGCACATTTAAGCTTTTTCCTAATGAATTAAAGCAGTAGGATAGGCGCTGTTGTTCAATTAACATCAATTAAATGGTTAATGTTAACGCGAAGACAGCTTCAGTGGATACTAAAATGACTTGTCTTACAAATGAATGCGCGATGATACCCTAAGAAGAGTAAGGAAACCAATTTGAACGCCGTTACAGTCACCATTTTGATGATCATTACCGCCTACCTAGCGGGTTCGATCTCAAGTGCCGTACTGGTTTGTAAATTAAGAGGTTTACCTGATCCAAGAACCAGCGGCTCCGGCAATCCCGGTGCCACTAATGTGCTTCGCATTGGTGGCGTCAGTTCTGCAGCGCTTGTGTTATTTTTTGACATGCTCAAAGGCGCCCTGCCTTCTTATCTGGGCTATAAAATGGGACTTGATGCAGCATCATTAGGTTTTATCGCTGTCAGCGCCTGCCTAGGGCATATATTCCCAATATTTTTTGGCTTTAAAGGCGGAAAAGGTGTTGCAACGGCCTTTGGTGCAATGGCCCCCATTGGAGGTGATTTAGCGCTATGCCTCATCCTCACTTGGATTGTGTTTTTACTATTAACGCGTTATTCCTCTGTAGCCGCTATGGCAACCGCAACTTTAGCGCCCTTTTTTACTTGGTGGTTAGACGAACGTTTTATTCTGCCTGTTGCGATGCTATCAACCCTTATTTTAATCCGCCACAAAGACAATATTGGCCGTTTGCGCCATGGCGAAGAAAGTAAGGTCACACGAAAAAAATCCATAAAAAAACCCAACACCAAATAGTATTAGGTTTTCTTGGCGGCTTGAAAGTAAATCATTACTTTTAAGTTTACCGACTCAAACACGCTAACTCATCAATTAGTCTACTGCAGGCAGCGTATCCAAAGGCCATCTAGGCTGACCTTTAACCTCAAGCCCCTCTATATGCCCTGCACGTAAACGCTGTAATCCAGCGTAAGCAATCATGGCACCATTGTCAGTACAAAACTCCCCACGAGGATAATACACTTGACCGCCTAACTTGGTCATCATCTCTGCCAATGTCTCACGTAAGCGAGTATTAGCACTTACACCACCGGCAATCACCAAACGTGTATAACCTGTTTGCTTCAAGGCTCGTTTACATTTTATCGCAAGGGTATCAACAACTGCTTCTTCAAATGCACGGGCAATATTGGCACGAGTCTGTTCATCATTTGGTTCTGCAGCAATCGTATTTGCGGTAAATGTTTTCAATCCAGAAAAACTAAAATCTAAACCTGGCCTGTCCGTCATTGGACGTGGAAACTTATACCCCACAGGCAAGCCTTTCTGGGCTAGTTTGGCTAAACGAGGGCCGCCAGGATAATCTAATCCCATGAGCTTGGCTGTCTTATCAAACGCTTCGCCTGCAGCATCATCGACAGATTCACCTAACACTTGATATCGTCCAATGCCTTCAACTTGCACTAACATTGAATGGCCGCCAGACACTAACAAGGCTAAAAAAGGAAATTCAGGCGCATTTTCTTCCAGCATGGGTGCCAATAAATGTCCTTCCATATGATGCACACCGATCGCCGGTTTATTCCATGCATACGCTAAAGAGCGTCCCACACAAGCGCCAACAAGTAATGCACCAATTAGCCCAGGACCTTTGGTATAAGCAACACCGTCGATATTATCTAGGCTTGAATTAGCCTCTGATAAAGCCTGCTTAATCAATGGCACAATTTTGCGAACATGATCACGAGAGGCAAGCTCAGGCACAACACCACCATAATCGGCGTGCAATTTAACTTGGCTGTATAGCACATGCGACAATAAGCCTAATTTATCGTCATACACTGCAACCCCAGTCTCGTCACAGGATGTCTCAATACCAATAACCCGCATAATCTCTCGTCTTCATTAAAAATAAGGCCGCCAATTCTACCCGTCTCAGCGTAAATACTCCAATGTTTAACGATTAAATACCTATCCTTCTAAGTAAGCTTATAAGTAAGAGATCAACTCAAGACTCTGAACCAGCGAAACATAGATAACAAACCGATTTTAAACAGTCACAATTGGTGTTAAATACACTTACCAAGGGGCAACCATGATATTGTCCATGCGCGTTACCTAACAAAACAGGCACTGCAGTACAACTAGCGACTCAAACGAATAGACATATAACGGCTACTTTTTCCTAAATAACCTGAACTTAAGATAACAAATTCCTCCCAAACAGCCCTTTGCCTTGCTAACGTCGAGATTCTTTACACAAGAAGACTTGCAATAAGCCCAATATTGACGCGTCATTTCGCCTTGTTAGTAAAAAATGACAAGTTTGATAGAGGTTAATTACTAAAATTATGATATTTATAATTATATTCTCAACTCTATATACCGAGTTCAGGTTAAATATTAAAAAAATGAAACAGTGGGCTATTTCCCCGAAGAGAAAATCAATCAGGGGTTTACAAATGGTCGCCGCTCGGTGTAAAATTCCGCACCATTTTAAATAGCCTTTGGTTTGAGTGAAGTCACTAAAAATGTTTAGTCGATTTAATCATCCAACATAACTACACCTAAGGGGTGATGGCGTATGCCAATTATTAAAGTACGTGAAAACGAACCATTCGACGTAGCTCTTCGTCGTTTCAAGCGCTCTTGTGAAAAAGCTGGTATTTTAGCTGACGTGCGTGCTCGTGAATTTTACGAGAAGCCAACTACTGCCCGTAAGCGTGCAAAAGCAGCTGCAGTTAAGCGTCTAGCTAAGAAGCTTTCTCGCGAAAACGCACGTCGCGTACGTTTATATTAATCTCATTATGAACTTAACCGATCAGCTAAAAGACCAAATGAAAGATGCCATGCGCGCTAAAGATAAAGTGCGCTTAGGAACAATTCGTATGGCACTTTCTGCCATCAAACAGATTGAAGTGGATACCCGCGAAACTCTGACTGATGAACAGACAATAGCTGTATTAACCAAAATGGTTAAACAACGCCGTGATTCGATTGCTCAATATGAAGCAGCGAATCGTCCGGAGTTGGCAGCCGTAGAAGCAGATGAAATTCGAGTTATCGAAAATTTTCTGCCTACACCGCTAACAGAAGATGAAGTAGCAGCGATTATCGATGCTACTATTATTGATGTTGGTGCTGCATCCATGGCGGATATGGGTAAAGTAATGGGAGCATTAAAAACTAAAGTTCAAGGCCGTGCAGATATGAGTGCTATTGGTACAATGATCCGCGCTAAATTGAAGTAATCAATTTTTAATGTTGAATAAGCCGTGCACTTGCACGGCTTGTTTGTTTACATCAGTTGATAAAGTAAATTCGAGAACAACAGCAATCAATGGCGATACCTCGTGATTTTATCAATGAGCTAATAGCTCGAATAGACATAGTCGATCTCATTGACCGTAAAGTGCCGTTGAAAAAAGCCGGTAAGAACCATTCGGCTTGTTGTCCTTTTCATAGCGAAAAATCACCCTCTTTTACCGTCAGCAGAGACAAACAGTTTTACCACTGTTTTGGTTGCGGTGCCCATGGCAATGCTATTGATTTTGTCATGGAATATGATCGCCTAGAATTTGTTGATGCCATTGAAGAACTTGCAGGTCAACTTGGTCTTGCCGTACCACGAGAGCAAGGCACAGGGAAAAGGCCAGATCAAGGATTAAGTCGAGACTTATACGAACTGATGGAAGAAGCTAACCTCTTCTATCAAAGCCAACTTAGGCAGCATACAGACAAACAAAAAGTTGTCGATTATCTTGAATTTCGCGGATTATCGAGTGACGTTGTTGAGCAGTTCGGCATTGGGTTTGCACCCGATGGTTGGGATGGTTTACTGGGTCGTTACAGGCAAAATTTGCCCGCACAAGATAAATTACTGACCGCAGGCATGTTAATTGCCAATGATAGCGGTAAACGCTATGACCGTTTTCGCGACAGATTAATGTTCCCAATACGCGATCGTCGTGGTCGTGTGGTTGGATTTGGAGGAAGAGTTTTGGGTGACGGCACCCCAAAGTACTTGAATTCTCCAGAAACGCCCATATTTCATAAGGGTAATGAGCTTTATGGTTTATATGAGCTAAAGCAAAAACACCGTGACCCACAACATGTGTTAATTGTTGAAGGGTATATGGATGTCGTCGCACTCGCCCAATTTGGGATTGATTATGCGGTTGCATCGTTAGGTACATCGACTACAGCTGAACAATTTCAGCTTTTAGTGCGTAGTGCAAAACAAGTGGTCTGTTGTTATGACGGTGACCGCGCAGGCCGCGAAGCAGCTTGGCGTGCACTAGAAACAGCGCTACCACTGTTAAAACCGGGTGATCAAGTCAAGTTTATGTTTCTACCGCAAGGTGAAGACCCTGACACTATGGTCCGCAAAATTGGCAAAGAAGCATTCGAAGCATTAATGCAAAAAGCCATGTTACTGCCCGAGTTTTTGTTTGACACATTAAGTGCTAACCACAGTACCGATAAAGGGGCATTAGCCAAGCAAGCCATTGCGCTAATCGAAAAGGTACAAGATACCGTCCTACAGAATTTACTGTTAGAAAATTTAGCACACAAATTAGGCATGAACAGTAGCGAAGATTTAAAGAAAAAATTAGGTTTTACTGTAAAACAGCCAAAACCGTTAAATGCGAAAGGCTTACAAGGTCGTGGTACGCCATTAAGATTGGCCATTGCCCTACTGGTCCAAAACCCAAGTTTAGGCTTTGGTTTGGCAAAACAGCCTGCACTAGATCGATTACAGATGACCGGCATAGAATTGCTCAATCATTTGTTAGATATAACTCGAGAGCAAACGTTAAACAGCGCACAACTACTTGAAATGCATAGAGAGCATAATCAAAAGAGCACTCTAATAAAGCTAGCCCAATGGGAACATCAAGTGGCGGATGAAAACGTATTGCCAGAGTTTAAGCAAACCCTGATTTGGTTAAACAACCAATATATTGAACAACGATATCAGGAATTAAGCCTAAAACAGGCTTTAACGAAAGTTGAAAAAATGCAGCTAACAAAGCTGATTTCTATAATGAAAGGCATAGCGAAGTAATACGCAATTTATTCGTGAAGAATATGCGTACAAACATTGCCATGGACTAGCTAAGGTTAGTCCACACAGCTATAATTGACGATTTGCGCGCCACTTAGCACAGCTAACTGGCCTATCGTTTTATCAGTTACCCAAAATTGGATGATATCTATGGATCACACTCCGCAGTCGCAACTCAAACTGTTGCTCGCTAAAGGTAAAGAGCAAGGTTACTTAACCTATGCAGAAGTGAACGACCACTTACCTGCAGACATGGTCGATTCCGATCAGATTGAAGATATTATCCAGATGATAAATGACATGGGTATCCGCGTTTTTGAAGAAGCGCCAGATGCCGATGACATGATGATGTCGGAAGACAACACAGACGAAGATGCTGCAGAAGAAGCAGCGGCAGCTCTCGCAACCGTAGAAAGTGAGTTAGGCCGAACCACAGACCCTGTCCGCATGTATATGCGCGAAATGGGCACGGTAGAGCTACTTACTCGCGAAGGCGAAATTGTTATTGCTAAACGTATCGAAGAAGGTATCAACACAGTACAGAGTTCTGTCAGTGAGTACCCTCAAGCGATCGCAATGATCTTAGAGCAATTCGATAAGTATGAAGCTGAAGAATTGCGCTTGTCTGATATTATCTCTGGATTTATCAATCCTGACGACGATGACGTCGCACCAACTGCCACCAATGTTGGTTCAGAATTAGCTGACTCTAAAAATGACGATGACGACGATGACGACGATGACGACGATGAGGAAGAGGAAGAAGGCAACAAAGGGCCAGACCCTGAAGAAGCCAAAGAAAAATTCACTCAACTCAGAGAAGCCTACGAAAAAAGCTTAGGAATTATTGCCGAAAAAGGCCGTGACCACCCTGAAGCGATTGGCTCATTATTTGTTATTGGCGAATTATTCAAAGAATTCCGTTTAGTACCTAAACAGTTTGACCGTTTAGTGAAAAGCATGCGCAACATGATGGACCGCGTACGAATTCAAGAACGTCTAGTCATTAAGCTTTGTGTTGAACACGCTAAGATGCCAAAGAAAAACTTTATTAAGGCTTTCACTGGTAACGAAACAAACTTAGATTGGTTTAACAAAGAAAAAGAAAGCACTAAGCCTTACGCTGAAGGTTTGCGTATGATCACCGATGACGTAACGCGTTGTGTGACCAAGCTAGGTGCTATTGAAGTTGAAACAGATTTAACCATCGCAGGCATTAAAGACATTAACCGTCGTATGTCTATCGGTGAAGCGAAAGCTCGTCGTGCGAAAAAAGAAATGGTTGAAGCTAACTTACGTTTGGTTATTTCTATTGCCAAAAAGTACACCAACCGTGGTTTACAGTTCTTGGATTTAATCCAAGAAGGTAACATTGGTTTGATGAAAGCAGTAGATAAGTTTGAATACCGCCGTGGTTACAAGTTCTCAACTTATGCAACGTGGTGGATCCGTCAGGCAATCACTCGTTCAATCGCCGACCAAGCACGTACGATCCGTATTCCAGTACACATGATCGAAACGATTAACAAGCTGAACCGTATTTCTCGTCAAATGCTTCAAGAAATGGGCCGTGAGCCGTCTCCTGAAGAATTGGCAGAACGTATGATGATGCCTGAAGATAAGATTCGTAAGGTGCTGAAAATCGCTAAAGAGCCAATCTCAATGGAAACCCCAATCGGTGACGATGAAGATTCGCATTTAGGTGATTTTATCGAGGATACTACCCTCGAGCTACCACTTGACTCAGCAACTAGCGAAAGTCTAAAGAACGCCACACACGAAGTGTTAGCAGGCCTAACAGCCCGTGAAGCAAAAGTACTGCGTATGCGTTTTGGTATCGATATGAATACTGACCACACGTTAGAAGAAGTGGGTAAGCAATTTGATGTTACACGTGAACGTATTCGTCAAATTGAAGCTAAAGCGTTACGTAAATTACGTCACCCTTCTCGCTCAGAAATCTTAAAGTCGTTCTTAGACGAATAAGCTCACTGAAAAAATAGTATAAAAACCTGCTTCGGCAGGTTTTTTTATGTCCAAAAACGCAATAATTGCTTAACAGATAACCAATTGAAACAAGATAAGTAAATACAACTAAAAACACGGGTGACAAGTGCCAACAAACTTCGTATACTTTCCCCGCTTTCGATAGTGACGACTATCTTAAGTCGGCCCCTTAGCTCAGTTGGTTAGAGCATACGACTCATAATCGTCAGGTCCCCAGTTCGAGTCTGGGAGGGGCCACCAATTCTGATAAGCCGTAGTAGGTTAATACCTACTACGGCTTTTTCATATCTGGCGTTCTGTGTTGTAGCAAATGTGTAGCAGATACTTAAATAAAAGTCAGTAATTGAAGGAATTTGAATCCGCTTGCCATTTTGATAGTTATGCAAATCACCAACCATCAAATAACTCCACGATAAGCGCTTATAACGCTCTTGAACAATCTGCGTGATGCATTAGAGGATAGCCAATCGGCTTAAGTAAAAACCAAGGTAACTAATTTAAGCTTCGCTATCGTATATGCCTCAGCTTCTTTCTAGCCAATAATGTCATCTACTACTATCTTGTTTCGACCCGAACCTTTGGCTTGGTACAAAGCGCTATCAGCTCGTTGGAACCACTCTTTAAAAGGCTCTTCAATACGCAGAGTTGCCATGCCGGCACTAAAGGTTAACTTGTCAATTGGCGCAAAGTCCATCTGTGAGATTTTTTGCCGTAGCGCTTCAATATGTTTAAAGACCATAGCCGAGGTCGCTTCTGGTATTAAAATCACAAACTCTTCTCCTCCCCAGCGACAGATGAGATTTTCTTTGCGCATATTTACAGACAATTGTTCCGCAAAACGGCACAAAATATCATCACCAACATTGTGGCCAAACTCATCATTAATCTTTTTGAAATAATCTATGTCTAATATGACTAGAGTAACAGGAAAATGATGTCGCTTAGCGCGGGAGATCTCTTTATCAACCAGAGCGCTAAAAGCTCGACGATTATAAAGCAAGGTTAACGGGTCTTTAGAGGCAAGCTGTTCAAGCTTTTCATTTTGCTGATTAAGCAGTAAGTTTTTGTCGGTTATTTCTTGGGTTCGATGATTGACCATTTGTTCTAAATGGATAGTGTGTAAATGTATTTTTTGAAGACTATCGTGGAAAGCTTTAGACAGTTGACCTATTTCATCATCTGAATCGATTATTTTTAGATAACTTTTTTTATCTTTAACAGAGGCTTTTACATCTTTGGTTAGTTGCACGATTGGTTTTGTTATTCTATTGGATAGTTCACTGATGAGTAATAAAAATATCACCATCAAAATGATCGAAGTGACTAAAACGTCGTACATAATTGTATATATAGCGTGAAAAATTTCAGACTCTTTAGTTGTGACAAACAAGGTCCAGCCAGGCAGATAATCCACTTTTGAAAATGTGACTATTTTCGATTCATTTAATTTGGCATCCCTATAACGACCGTAGCCATCATTTTGTAATTTAGTTTGTCGGACTATTTTATAAAATCCTGGATAATCAGCACTTTCTGTCATTGAAAGTTTATTCTTCATTATAAAACTTTTATTCGGATGAGAAACCATTAAGCCATTCGAGTCAGTTAACCAAGCGTAACTCTCTTTTGCGAGCTTAATTTCTGCTAATTTAGCGGAGATGATGGTGAGAGGCACCGCCACTGCAAGTGTTCCTATCCAGTTATTTTGCGTGTCTAAAATAGGTACTCCCACCATGATAACGGGGGCCTTTTCAAACCGAGTGATTACTGGCGTGCTAATATTATATTCTTTGCCCACCCATTGTTCAGCACGTATAAATGAAGAATGAGTGACTTTATTTGTATTACCTAACACATCAGTTAAATTTAAATTTTTGTCTACATAAATAGCATTAATGAAATTACCACGCCCCATTGTCATCAGCCTTTGCAGCTGTCGAGCGATAGTCGCTTTATCACCTAGCTTTGTCTTTGGGTTATTGCTGAGCATTTTTAACATAACCACATATCGAGCAAACTCTTGGCTGAGGAGGTTTGCGTGCATTTTCGAAATTTTGGTAGAGTTTTCTAATGCTAAATCCAGTACACGATGACGCTCATTGATAAATATAGTGATTAAAAGCACAGACGTGAAAGCTATCATGACTAAAGAAAAGATAGTGATAACCTTGGCTTTTATACTATGAAACATATCCCCCCTGAAAACGCTTGCTTAACACACTAAAATATATAAATCACAAAAATTAGATGACACTTAATGGTATAGATTGGTGGTTAGCATTATGTCGTACTGATGCAATACCATTAAATCATGATTGCATAGACTTTGAATTGAACACATAAACTCACTCAAATCATCTTGCATTAAGTCATGTTATTACGCCATATCCGTTAATGTTAGCAAACAATGCATGTTTTTTGGGGTTAATCTCGACCAATATAAGCTGGATTCTTTTCTAAATAGGCCTGTGCTGCAGTGATAGCAACCACGGCTTTAGAATTAAATTCACGTTGGTACAAGGTATATACCACAAATAAACTGGCTAAAATGAACATTCCTGGATGCATAAACCAGCACAGCGCCGCCATAGAGTAGTAATAAGAACGTAAACCATAGTTATATGAATGCGCCGCTTGATCTTGTACCACGGCCATTTGCCTTGCATAGCCCAATGCATTTTTATCGCTACCGGTTTTATCTAATGGTGCAGCGCCAATCATAATATTCACAAAACCATATTGACGCATTGACCAGGTAAATTGGAAAAATGCTAGCACGAAAATCCCAGCTAAAAGAGCCAGTTTGATCTGTACTAGCGCGTGATTAGGCGACGAGGTGAAGGGAATAGAACCAATCACGGTTTCAAGCTTTTCAACCTGCGAAAATAACGTCAACACACCCGCCAGGATCAGTAAAGTTGTTGAAGCAAAGAAGGCAATATTGCGTTCTAAATTAGCCAATAATGCCGCTTCCGCTACGCGTATCTCTTTGGCTATCACCTGCGACATCCAATGAATACGTTGCTGATGCATTACTCGTGCAATGCAATTAGAGGTTTTGGCTTTACGACGGGCAAAACCGGTATACCCTATCCAACTAACTAAAAATACAATTAAAGCCAGCGAATCTAACCATGAAATCACCATGCTGATTAACCTATGTAAGAATAAATAATAGATTGATTATGCATCAGTTTTCACCATGCTGACATTAGTTTGTTGCTAGAAGTGGTTAAAATGGGCTTGGGCAAACAAAATCAATCCGTTGTTCTGTTACTGGATGAGTGAACGATAATGAAGTGGCATGCAACATTAATCGGTCCGACATCGCTCGCGAATAGTCATTACCATATAAGTCACAACCTAAAATAGGATGGCCTATTTGCTGGCTGTGTATGCGTAGCTGATGAGTTCGACCGGTAATAGGGGTAAAGGTGACCCGTGTTGACAGCCCTTGTTGATGGCGTTCAATTACTTGATATTGACTGTGAGCGGGTTTACCAGTTTGCTGACAAATTTTCATAAATGGGAAATTATCGCTATCTTTGGCGATCGGTAATTCAATATCACCATGTTGCTCAACCAAATCACCATATAACACTGCGGTGTAGGTTTTTGTGACAGTGCGTAGCTGAAATTGTTTAGTTAATAATCCATTAATCTCTTTGTTTAGCGCCACTAACATAATACCTGACGTACCGAAATCGAGACGGTGAACTAACGTAGCCGTTGGATAATCTTGCACTAAACGATGATGTACTGAATCCTTGTTTAATGGATTCTTCCCCGAGAGACTTAATAATCCCGTCGGTTTATTGATCAACAACAAATGTTCATCTTGGTATAAAACCTCAATGTTGCCATCGCAGGGTGGAGCAATAAATTCAGCCATAATATCTTAGTGGTAACTATCTAAGCGGGGATAATAATAGAAAAGGTGGCTTGTAAGCCACCTTTCATACTGCTCACGCTAGGTTAAAGCAGGGTTAAGTTCGTAATCGTCCCAATTGCTGATGCTGCTGCTGAACTAAATCAGCTAGGCTGTCACTGCTCTGCTGAGCACTGTCAGCCAGCTGTGATAACTCAGCAGCCGAGTCTGAAATGCCAGTAATGTTACGATTGACCTCTTCGGTTACCGCACTCTGCTCTTCAGCTGCGGTAGCGATGTGGGTCACTTGACCTGACACTTGGTTAATTTGTTCAACGATGGCATTCAGCGATTGTAATGCTAGCTGAGTTTGCTCAACCGCTTTTTGTGCGCCTTGGGCACCTTTATCAATAATGCTCGAGGCATTTTTAACTTCTTTTTGTAACGACTCAATTAAGGTACTAATTTCATTAGTCGACGTTTGAGTTCGAGACGCAAGGGTTCTGACTTCATCAGCAACAACAGCAAAGCCTCGGCCTTGTTCCCCCGCTCTGGCAGCCTCAATAGCCGCATTTAACGCTAATAGGTTAGTCTGCTCTGCAATGGAACTGATCACCTCTAAAATACGGCTAATATTGGCGCTGCTTTGCGACACCATACCTACCGCTTGCTGAGCTTGTGCTGAATCACCCGAGACTCCCTCAACAAATACCATCGCTTGAGTTAATCGCGACTGACCGTCTTTCACATTAACCGTCATAGATTCGGTTTCCATTGCGGTTTGCTCAGAGGCTTTAGCCACTTCAAGCGCGGTGGCGCTCATTTGATTAACCGCTGTTACCACACTTTCAATTTCACCATATTGGCGATTAACACTTTCGCGTGTGTGCTTAGCAATGTCTGCCGATTTTATGCTTTCTTGTTGCGAACGGTCGGCAAGAA
Organism: Shewanella sp. AC91-MNA-CIBAN-0169; assembly: GCF_040310165.1. Lineage (NCBI taxonomy): Bacteria > Pseudomonadati > Pseudomonadota > Gammaproteobacteria > Alteromonadales > Shewanellaceae > Shewanella > Shewanella sp. AC91-MNA-CIBAN-0169. The sequence goes on along the minus strand of NZ_JBEOPM010000014.1, from coordinate 126,693 downwards.
TTTTGAGTTCGGAAATGAGATGGCGCAATTTCGCAATGAAGGCATTAATACCACTGCCTAATGCAATTAACTCCGCATGGGCATCGACTTCTATCGCTTGAGTTAAGTCGCCTTCGGCGCTGGCAAGGTTTTCGACGCGAGCTTGGATCATATTAAGCGGCGCAATAATGCTGCGAATAACCAAACTGATAATAAGCACCGCAATAACCGTGACAATAATACCGATGGTTAATAGCAAGCTGCCCAGAGACATCGCCATGTCATTCATGGCAGTATTCATATGATCTACCGCCATAAACGCTTGGGTTTTCGGCACTTCAATAATCAATGACCAAGTTGCATTCGCAATAGGGATGTTAATAGGATATGCCACGGCAATGGTGGTTGGTTCATTTACAAACCCCGATGAACTATTTAATGCCAACAGCTTTTTAGCTAATTCTGGCCCGACAGATTCACTAAAAGGTCGTGCAAATTTTTTATAATGGCTAGCAGCCACCACAAACCCTTTCTGGCTCACCAAGGTCACCTTAGCTTGTCCACCATACAAACTTTTAGATAATTGCATAATCATGGTTTGAAATATCGGCAAGTTGATGTCCACGCCAACGAGACCTTTAAATTGGTTATCCACTATAACGGGCACGGTTAACGAGGTCATGAGTGCAGTATTGCCTGGAGTGATTTCGTACAAATATGGTTCCATTAAGCACGGCTTTTTACTGTCTTTGGCACACAAGTACCACTCAGCCTCGCGAACGCCAAACTCATTTAACGTGGTAACGTATTTTTCAGCCGCTTCATCAACTTGATTCTGCTCTACTGTGCCGTCATCATTGCGGGTGTAGTAAATTTCTAATGTGCCCGCATTCGGTACACTGTGGCTTTCACCTTGAAGATAACTGTCATCGAGACCATCATAGCCATTAGGTTCAAATTGCGCATACATCGATGATATGATGTTATTTTTCTGCAATATTGCCGCAAGCGATAACTCCACCCGCTCACGACTTAAAGGATCTTTTTTTGAGGTTTGTTCCAGTAAGCCTGCAAACGAAAAGGGAACCCGATAAGCTTCATTGATAAATCCAGCAATACGCTCACCATACTCACCCGCTCTTGCTGAGAGTTTGTCATTAATCTCTTGTTGTAACGCAACCTCAACCTCTGCGGCCAGACTGGTATTCTTATCTTTTAAGCCTAGCCATAAACTTAAAGAGAGTGTAATGACTGTGGCAACAAATAACGCCGAGGTGATCCATAACAACTTTGACTTAATGGATAATGCCTTCATTCAATTGAGCTCCCGCTTTAGTATTAATTTTCAGATACAATAAAGTGTAGTCAGCTTTAAAAATTAAGTAAGTATGAGATATAAAAAATCCCGTAAAAACGGGATTCTATTGATTATTCTGATAAAAGCCGCTATTTAAACACGGTCTGAAATGTAGAGTCCATAATCGCAAGACCAGTATCAATTTGTGCATCTGGCGCAGTTAATGGTACCAGCACTCGGATAACGTTGCCGTAAGTACCACAAGACAATAAAATCAGTCCGCGGTTACGTGCTTCAGTTAAAATCTTACCACTGTACTGCGGAGCAGGTTCACCATCTTCCATTAACTCAATGGCGATCATTGCACCCAATCCACGCACATCAGCAATTTGCGGATACTTAGCTTGCATATCAGTGAGTGCCGACTTAAGCCGATGACCAACTTCATTAGCGCGAGTTAATAACTGCTCTTCTTCAAACACTTCAATAACCGCTAACGCAGCAGCGCAGGCAATCGGGCTACCACCATAAGTACCACCTAAGCCACCAGCGGTAACAGCATCCATGACTTCTGCTTTACCGGTAATACCTGATAGTGGGAAACCACCGGCAATTGACTTGGCAAAGGTAGTAATGTCTGCGGCTACACCCATTTGCTCCATCGCAAAAAAAGTACCTGTGCGACCAGCGCCGGTTTGCACTTCATCGGCAATTAATACAATGCTATGGTTGTCGCACAATTCACGTAAGCGCTTCATAAATGATGGCGTAACGGCGTAAAAGCCACCCTCACCTTGTACCGGCTCTAAAATAATTGCGGCAATATCGGCAGGCTCAGCATCATTCTTAAAAATACGTTCAATTGATGCCATAGCATCATCTTCAGACACGCCATGCATTTCACACGGAAATTCAGCTCGGAACACGTTGGCAGACATTAAGCCCATGCCTTTACTGTACGGTGCTACTTTACCAGTTAATGCTAACGCAGCGATGGTTCGACCATGATAGCCAGAGGTAAATGCAATAACGCCTGCTCGTTTTGTATAAGCACGGGCTACTTTAACTGCGTTTTCAACCGCTTCAGAACCACTGGTAAATAAGGCGGTTTTTTTAGCAAAATCGCCTGGTACCAAATGGTTAAGTTTTTCACATACCGCAATGTAACTTTCGTAACCCAACACCATAAAACATGTGTGAGAAAATGCATCTAACTGCGCTGCCACTGCCGCTTTAACTTTAGGGTGCAAATGGCCAGTATTGAGTACCGCAATACCACCGGCAAAGTCGATATATTCACGACCTTCAACATCCCATACTGTGGCGTTTTCAGCACGTTCAGTAAAAATTGGGTGAATTTGCCCTACACCTTGAGCCACTGCCGCTTGGCGACGAGCCATTAATCCATCATTTGTTTTAGTCATAGCCCGCTCTCTTAAACTGACATGCAGATATATTTCATTTCAAGGTATTCTTCAATACCAAATTTTGAGCCTTCGCGGCCTAATCCAGACGATTTAATGCCACCAAATGGCGCGACTTCGGTCGAGATTAATCCGGTGTTAACGCCCACCATACCGTATTCAAGTGCTTCTGCTACTTTGTAGACCAGCGAAATATCACGACCATAAAAGTAAGCGGCTAGGCCAAATTCAGTGTCATTAGCTTGTTTAATCACATCATCTACTGAGTCGAATTTGAATAGCGGTGCTAATGGGCCAAAAGTCTCTTCTTTGGCAACTAACATCGATTTATCAACGTCACGTAAAATAGTAGGTTCAAAGAAAAAGCCACCTAAGCTATGTGTTTTACCGCCAGTGACGATACTTGCGCCTTTAGCAACAGCATCGGCTAAATGACGCTGTACTTTAGTCACTGCATCAGCATTGATTAACGGGCCGATATTCACCCCAGTATCCACGCCATTACCGACACTTAATTTAGCCACTGCGGCAGCAAACTTTTGGGTGAATTGCTCATACACCCCTGCTTGGACATAAATACGGTTGGCACACACACAGGTTTGACCGGCATTACGGTATTTAGCAATCATTGCGCCATCAACTGCGGCATCAATATCGGCATCATTAAAAACGATAAACGGTGCATTACCACCTAGCTCCAATGACAGTTTTTTAAGTGTTGGAGCACATTGCTCCATTAACTTAATTCCTACTGCAGTTGAACCAGTAAAAGATAATTTACGCACAATAGGGCTTTCACATAAGGCATTACCAATCGCAATCGCATCACCAGTGATAACACTAAACACACCAGCAGGAATCCCCGCACGATGTGCAAGCTCAGCTAATGCTAATGCGGTAAATGGAGTTTGCGGCGCAGGTTTAACGACCATAGTACAACCGGCTGCTAGTGCAGGCCCGGCTTTACGGGTGATCATCGCGGCCGGAAAATTCCACGGGGTAATCGCCGCAGTCACGCCAACAGGTTGTTTAATCACCGTCAGTCTTTTATCTGCTTGATGACCAGGAATCGTATCGCCATAGATACGTTTAGCTTCTTCGGCAAACCATTCGATAAACGAGGCAGCATAGGTTACTTCACCTCTTGATTCTGCCAGCGGTTTACCTTGCTCAGTCGTCATCATCAACGCTAGGTCTTCAGCATTTTCATGCATTAACTCAAACCAACGGCGTAACTTCTGGCTACGCTCTTTTGCAGTCAGCGCGCGCCATGCAGGTAAGGCATTATTGGCTGCTGTAATGGCTGCTTCGGTTTCTGCTTTGCCCATAACAGGCACATTACCGATGATTTCTTGGGTAGCAGGGTTAGCTATAGCAACCGTTTCGCCGCTGTTAGCACCCAACCATAGGCCATCGATATAACATTGTTCATGCAATAAGCTTGGATCATTTAAAATCACAATGCGCTCCTACTAAATTCTAATAAAACTCAGTTAATCATTGATTAATCAATCGTTAACAGACAGCTGATAATCAACTGATGGTTATATGCCAAACTTGTCACGTAACGTGTAATACCACGCACCTAAGGCACTAAACGGCACTCGAAGTGCATGCCCGCCAGGGAATGGATAATGCGGCAATGCGGCAAAAGCATCAAAACGTGTGGCTTGGCCATTAAGCATTTCGGCAATTAACTTACCGGCTAAATGAGTATAGGTAACCCCATGACCACTACAGCCTTGTGAGTAATAAATATTATCGCCAATACGGCCCACTTGTGGCAGGCGCGATAACGTCATTAAAAAGTTACCCGTCCAAGCATAGTCAACTTTAACCCCTTTTAACTGCGGAAAGGTCTTTAATAGTTTAGGCATAATCAAGGCTTCAACGTTGGCCGGATCGCGTGCACCATAAACCACGCCACCACCAAAAATAAGGCGTTTATCGCCAGTAAGACGGTAATAATCTAATAGGTAGTTACAGTCTTCAACGCAATAGTCTTGCGGTAGTAAACTCGCAGCCATTTCATCTGACAATGGTTCAGTGGTAATCACTTGAGTACCACAAGGCATGGATTTAGCTTGTAGCTCTGGCAATAATTTACCTAAATAAGCATTACCAGCTACCACTACAAATTTACATTTAACCTGGCCTTGTGCTGTGTGCACAACCGGTGATGCGCCATCGTCCACTTTAATGACAGCTGAATCTTCAAAAATCAATCCACCAAGTGATTCCACCGCACGGGCTTCACCTAATGCAAGGTTTAGAGGATGAATATGGCCACCGCTTTTATCGAGTAAACCACCGACATATAAATCGGTATTAACCACTTTGCGAATGCCATCCTGGTCGAGTAACTCTAATTGATTATTATGACCATGAGCTTCCCATAATGATTTTTGACTCTGTAAATGGCCCATTTGCTTGGCGTTCATGGCGGCAAAAACACCACCCTCTTTTAAGTCGCAATCAATGTTGTATTTGGCAATACGGTCACGAATAATCTGACCACCTTCGAACGCCATTTGACCAAATAGTTTAGCTTGTTCTTTGCCGACAACGCCTTCGATAGAATCAATGTCACGACTAAAAGAATTGACAATTTGACCGCCGTTTCGACCTGATGCTCCCCAGCCAATTCTTGCCGCTTCAAGCACCACAACTTTCATGCCGCTTTCTAATAAATGTAACGCAGAAGACAAACCAGTATAGCCCGCGCCAATAACACAAACATCTGTTTCAATTGTAGATTCTAAGCGAGGACGTTCGACTTTATCATTAGCCGATGCAGCATAATATGAACTAGCATGAGGTGTGGCGGACATAGCACTTCCTTTATAGGTTCAAAACGTAATTCAACTCACTCATCCTACACTTATGCAAATTTAAAAACTAGCATTAATCGCGTAATTTTTGACACTTTGTTGAATATATTAAACACCTGTGTCAGTAGAATATAGCAAATAGATTATCGAAAATAAAAAGCCACACTGACATCAGCGTGGCTTTTACATTGTGTTTATTGAGTATTGTTATTCCATCGCAATTTTAGCTTTTTTCTCTGCTCGGCGTGCAAAATACCAAGATAAGAAAGCCACTAAAGAAACCGCTAAAATAATAATCGTCGCCAGCGCGTTAATCTTAGGTGAAACCCCTAAGCGTACTGACGAAAACACCACCATAGGCAAGGTTGTAGAACCAGGACCAGAGGTAAAGCTGGCAATCACTAAGTCATCTAACGACAAGCTAAATGATAACAACCAACCGGCAATAAGTGATGGCGCTATCATTGGTATGGTGATTAAAAAGAAGGTTTTTAATCGCGTTGCACCTAAGTCCATCGCCGCTTCTTCTATCGACAAATCCAGTTCACGCAGTCTTGACGATACCACTACCGCAACATAAGCAGCACAGAAAGTAGAGTGGGCAATCCATACCGTAAACATGCCGCGCTCAGTGGGCCAGCCAAAGGTTTCTGACATTTGTACAAATAACAGTAGCAACGACAAACCAGTGATAACTTCAGGCATAACCAAAGGTGCGGTGATCATGTTAGACAAGGTTAACTTAGCCCATGAGCGTCTAAAACGGGTCATCACAAACGCTGCCATCGTTCCAATAATCACTGCCATGGTGGAGCTATAAAAGGCAATGCGTAAACTGGTCCAGACTGCATTTAATATTTGCTGGTCCTCAAATAGCTCGCCATACCATTTAGGCGAAAATCCTCCCCACACGGTAACCAGTTTTGAGTCGTTAAATGAATAGATGACCAAAATAAGCATTGGCGCATATAAAAAGATTAACCCCACCCACAACATCACTTTAGAGAAACTTAACTTCTTCATACGTCGCTCTCCATGTTGCGTGACTGATAACGGTGGAACAAAGTAATTGGGACAATCAATAACGCTAGCATAACAATCGCTAATGATGACGCTACCGGCCAGTCGCGGTTATTAAAGAACTCTTGCCACAACACCTTACCAATCATTAATGAGTCAGGACCACCCAGCAGCTCAGGAATAACAAACTCACCCACGGCAGGGATAAATACCAACATCGAGCCAGCGATTACACCGCCCATTGATAATGGCAGAGTAATTTTCCAGAAAGTATTGATACTGCTAGAGCCTAAATCTGAAGCTGCTTCTAGTAAGCTTAAATCTAATTTAACAAGGGTGGCGTATAGCGGCAGAATCATAAACGGTAAGTAGGCATAAATAATACCAATGTATACTGCAAAATTAGTATTCAGCATTTGTATTGGTTCAGAAATAATACCTAACCAAGTCAAGGCGTTATTGATTAAACCGTTGTTACTTAAAATACCCATCCATGCGTATACCCGAATCAAAAAGGAGGTCCACGACGGCAACATCACCAGTAGCAGCAATACCGCCTGCATTCTTACTGGGGCGCGGGCAATGGCATAAGCCATCGGAAAACCAAGCACCAAACAGCCAAGTGTGGCAACAAAAGCCATTTTTAATGAGGTTAAGTACGCCATGTAATACATTGAATCTTGCAGCAACAATAAATAGTTACCCAGATTAACGAATATATTTAGCGCCTCATCAACATAATTAAACGTTGGCTCGTACGGTGGAATGGCAATCGCAGCAGTCGAAAAGCTCAGCTTTAATACTATGGCGAACGGTAAGGCGAAAAACAGTAACAACCATAGGTATGGAATCCCCATGGTGAGATGTCGGCCTTTGAATATTTTCAATGGATTCTTCATGAGTTTAATACAACCCCGCTGGTGTCTTCCCAACTGATGTAAACCTCGTCTTCCCACGTTGGGTGATCGGCGCGGCGTTCACGGTTAATCATTGAGCATTGAACGATTTGGTTGTTTTTTAACTTAATGTAATACACCGACAAACCACCTAGGTAGGCGATGTCATGCACTACGCCGTGAGCCCAGTTATATTCACTTTCAGGCTTTTGGCGGGTAATAATGGTTTTTTCTGGTCGTAGGGCTAAAAATACATTTTTGTTTTCTAGACTGGTTGAAATACCGTGACCAATGTAAAACTGTTGCGATAAAGTTGGCGATTTAATAATTGCGTGGTCAACTTCATCTTTAATGATTTCACCTTCGAATAAGTTAACCGTACCAATAAACTCAGCAACCATACGGCTAGCTGGCGACTCGTAAATGTCCATTGGGCTGCCGGTTTGGGCAATCCAACCTTCATGCATAATCGAAATACGTCCGGCCATAGTCATGGCTTCTTCTTGGTCATGGGTTACCATCACGCAGGTAACACCTACCGCTTCTAAAATATCGACCACTTCTAACTGCATTTGAGTACGCAGCTTTTTATCTAATGCGCCCATTGGCTCATCAAGTAATAATAATTTAGGTCGCTTTGCTAATGAACGAGCTAAGGCGACACGCTGACGTTGACCACCCGATAACTGATGCGGTTTACGTTTACCGTATTTGTCCATGTGCACCAGTTTAAGCATTTCTTTAACCCGCACAGCAATATCAGCCTTAGGCATCTTGTCTTGCTTCAATCCAAAAGCAATATTTTGTTCAACCGTCATGTGCGGAAATAAAGCATACGATTGGAACATCATATTAATAGGGCGTTCGTACGGTGGCATATCAGTAATGTCGACACCATCAAGAAAAATACGCCCTTCAGTTGGCTTTTCAAAACCCGCGAGCATGCGTAACAAGGTTGATTTACCCGAACCTGAACCACCCAAAAGCGCAAATATTTCGCCACGGTTAATGGTTAACGAGACGTCGTCTACTGCACGCACATCATCGAAAAGTTTGCTGACACGCTCAATTTTGAGCAGCACTTTATCTTGCGTCTTTGTGGTTGGTTTATTAGTGACGCTCGAGGTGTTTACCATAATACTGCTCCGCCTTTTGGAGTATGCGTACCGCAACAGAACAGCCTGTTTCTGGGCACACGTAACAATCTGTTAAAGTGGCAAAATTAGCCAATAAATACATCAATACTGCTATAAAACAGGGCGAGAGGGCTCGCCCTGAGTGCTAGTGAGGTTAGGTTATTGACCTGACTTCACTTTGGTCCATGCACGCGTTACTACACGTTGAATTTTTAATGGACGAATATCGCCAATGTACAACTTATCAATTACCGACTGTGGTGGGTAAATGGCTGGGTCATTACGAATCGCTTCGTCAACTAAGGCTTGTGCTGGAGCGTTAGGGTTAGCGTAAGCAACATAGTTACTGATAGGTGCAATCACTTCAGGGCGAAGTAAGTAGTTAATCAGTTTATGGGCGTTATCTACGTTAGTGGCATCTTGTGGGATGGCTAACATATCAAACCATAAGTTGGCGCCTTCTTTTGGAATAGAATAGCCAATCTTATTACCGTTACCGGCTTCATCAGCACGTGCAGCAGCCTGGAATACATCACCAGAGAAACCAAACGCGACACAGATATCGCCGTTAGCTAAGTCTGAAATGTAGCGCGATGAATGGAAGTAAGTGACGTAAGGACGTACTTTTTCCAACACTGCGGCGGCTTTTTCATAATCAGCAGCATTTTTACTGTTTGGATCTAAGCCTAAGTAAATCAGGGCTTGAGGTAACATGTCGTCGGCAGAATCAAGCATCGAGAAACCACATGAGCCAATTTTTTCAGCATACTTAGGGTTAAAGATAAGCTCTAAAGAATCAAATGGCGCATCTTCACCTAATACCGCTTTCACTTTTTCAATATTATATCCAATACCGTTAGTGCCCCATAAATACGGAATTGCGTGCTCATTGGCCGGATCAGCTTTTTGTAGTTGTTTCATTAAATCAGGCTTTAAGTTGGCATAATTAGTCAACTTAGCGCGATCAAGCTTTTGAAATGCACCCGCTTTAATTTGCTTAGCTAAAAAGTGATTAGACGGAACAACAATGTCATAACCGCTGTGGCCAGAAAGTAATTTCGCTTCAAGTACTTCATTACTGTCAAACACGTCATAAATAACATGAATACCGGTTTCTTTCTCAAAATTGGCTAAGGTATCTTCGGCAATATAATCCGACCAGTTGTACATTTTAACCACTTCCTGAGCCTGAATAGCAGTGCTTGAAAACACACCCGCAGTAATTAAGGCCAATGTGGATAGTTTGTTTAATAGCTTCATACTTTCTCCCTGTTGGATAATGGTCAGAATGGTACTGACATTTGTTTTTTTCGCTAGGTCTTACCAGCGTGTAAAATCTTCTTTCTAATGAAAGAAATTATCCAATGCTACAACTTAACTATGCATCGGTATGGTTAACGCGACATTACTTGTTTCCTTCAGCGCGATTCTATCAAAAACACTTTCGATTACTAGATCGTGTAAATGCAATTGGTTAAAAAATCACTATATTGCAATAATCATTCAGTAACGGGACATCACTCCATGGTTTTTACGTGTTGATAAGTATCATTTAACGCTTGCGTCGCTTTCGCGACTAACTCGTCAATCTCACTATGACTAATGGTTAATGGCGGTGAAATAATCATGGTGTCGCCGACAGAACGCATCACCAAACCATGGGTGATACACGCATCGCGGCAATATGTTCCAACGCCGACGTTGGCATCAAATCGTTGTCGTAACGATTTATCTTTGACTAACTCTATAGCTGCAACTAACCCAACACCACGCACCTCACCCACTAATGGATGTTCGGCCAATTGTTGTAAGCACGACTGTAAATACGGCGAGGTATCGTTAGCCACACGTTCAACTAATTTTTCTTGTTCAATAATACGAATATTTTCTAATGCAGCTGCTGCGGCAACCGGATGACCAGAATAAGTAAAACCGTGGGTAAATTCGCCGCAGTCTTGCTTAATAACCTCGGCCACTTTGTCTGACACAATCACCCCGCCCATTGGCACATAACCGGACGTCATGCCTTTGGCTATCGTGATAAGGTCTGGCTGCAAATCAAAATACTCAGCGGCAAACCACTTTCCGGTACGGCCAAAACCGCTGATCACTTCATCAAGAATAAATAAAATATCGTATTTGGCTAAAATGCGGTTTATTTCAGGCCAATACGTTGATGGAGGAATAATCACCCCACCTGCGCCTTGAAAAGGTTCGGCAATAAAAGCGGCAACATTGTCTTCGCCTAGCTCAATAATCTTGGCTTCAAGTGCTTGCGCAGTTTTCAAACCAAATTCTTCTGGGGATAAATCTTTACCTTCGGCATACCAATAAGGTTGCGCAATATGCACCACGCCAGGAATAGGTAAATCGCCTTGTTCATGCATGCCCGACATACCACCTAAACTGGCACCCGCGACAGTAGAACCATGGTAAGCATTAACTCGACTGATAATGGTTTTCTTGCTTGGTTTGCCTTTTAAATCCCAGTAACGTCGCACCATACGTAAGTTGGTGTCATTTGACTCAGAACCCGACCCGGTAAAAAACACATTGTTCATGTGCGCAGGGGCAAGAGAAGCAATTTTTTGCGCTAATTCAATCGCTGGAGGATGAGAGCATTGGAAAAAACTATTATAAAAGGGCAGCTTTTGCATTTGTTTGCTGACAGCATCCACAATTGACTGCCGACCATAGCCCACATTGACACACCATAAGCCTGCCATGCCATCCAACAGTTTATGACCCATTACATCCCACAGATATACTCCATCAGCCCGTTCGATCACCCGAGTGCCCTTTTCAGCTAACCCCTTTGAATCGGTAAATGGGTGAATAAAATGCTGTTTGTCTGCTGTTTGCAGACGTTCAAGCTTTTGCTGTTGGATCATCGCATCTGTCGATAATGGTTTTGTCATACTTGTATCCTTTCAAACAGATAGCAAATCCGTTGGTATTTGCTATCTGCTGCTATCCACACACATTAATAATGTAAGCCAATACGCTCAGCTATCATTACACTGTTAGTAATAAGAACTCACGTTCCCACGAACTCACAACGCGTCTAAAGTTTTCAAGTTCAGCTTGTTTTACCGCCACAAAACCAGTGGTAAAAGATTGGCCTAAATACTCAATACAAGCATCACTGCTTTGCATCGCCACTAACGCTTCTTCTAAGGTCAAAGGTAAGCAGTTTTCGTTATTAGTACGGCTTTCGTTCGACTTTCCTGTCACAGGTGTAGAAGGTTTTAAGTCGTCAACCATACCGATATAACCACATAATAAGCTGGCAGCAATCGCAAGATAACAGTTAGCATCAGCACCCGGAATACGGTTTTCAATACGACGATTTTGTGGCGATGATTCAGGAATACGAAGACCACAAGTACGATTTTCCACGCCCCATTCTAAGTTTACTGGAGCAGAAGTGCCCGGTAAGAAGCGGCGGAACGAGTTAGCACTTGGCGCCATTAACGGTAACAATTCAGGAATGTACTGTTGTAAACCCGCAATATAGCTGAGGAATAATTTACTTTGAGTGCCATCTTCTTTAGTGAAAATGTTTTTACCGGTTTTAATGTCCAGTACGCTCTGGTGAATGTGCATCGCGCTGCCAGGTTCATCGGTAACAGGCTTAGCCATAAAGGTGGCACACACATCATGCTTTAATGCGGCTTCTTTTAAGGTGCGCTTAAAAATGAACACCTGATCGGCTAATGACAATGCATTACCGTGGCTGAAGTTAATCTCCATTTGTGCTGGACCGTCTTCATGAATCAAAGTATCAATATCTAACCCTTGGATTTCACACCAATCATACATATCTTCAAACAATGGATCGTATTCGTTAGCAGCATCGATAGAGAAAGACTGACGGCCTGCTTCTGGGCGGCCAGAGCGCCCAATAGGTGGCTTAAGCGGTAAATCATGATCATCAGAACGTTTGGTGAGGTAAAATTCCATTTCAGGAGCAATCACCGGTTCCCAACCTTTATCTTCATAAAGCTTAAGTACTTTCTTCAACACGTTACGCGGTGACAATTCAATTGGATTACCCATACGATCATAACAATCATGGATAACCTGAGCCGTGGCTTCAACGGTCCATGGCAACATAAATACTGCATTTTCGTCTGGAACACAGACAAAATCGATATCGGCATCGTCGAGAAGTTGATAATAAATTTCTTCGTTAATGAAATCACCGGTGACCGTTTGCAACAGCACGCTCTCAGGTAAACGCATGCCTTTTTCTGATACAAACTTATCTACTGGGGCAATTTTGCCTCGTGCAATGCCAGTCATATCACTGATAACACATTCTACTTCGGTAATTTTTTTGTCTTTTAAAAAAGCGATTAACTTATCCATTTTTATCTCACTTGTGTTGCCGCATGTTGTCTACAGGCTTGTCCGAATGCTTCGAAGATTGCAGTATAGAATGCATTTTCGGTTACTTTCCATTCTGGATGCCATTGGACTCCTAATGCAAAATTTTTAGCATTTTTAACAGAAAATGCTTCTACTAAACCGTCTGGAGCGAATGCTTCTGGCTGTAACCCCTCACCAAGACGTTCAACGCCTTGAGTATGAACAGAGTTAACCTCTGCGGTGTCACAGCCCCATGCATCGTGAAGAAGCCCGCCAGCAACCAGATTAACTGGATGCGAAATACCATATTGCACATCTAATGGGGCTTTCTTATCTTCACGATGTTCAATATACGTGCCAACTTCATGTAGCTTCTGATACAAACTGCCACCAAAAACAACGTTCATTTCTTGAAAACCACGACAAATACCTAATACAGGGATCCCTGCATCAATAGCGGCTTTTATCAGTGGTAAGGTTAATGCGTCACGCTTGGGATCATGATGGGTTCCATCATCACTAGCAGGACCTTGGTAATGATGAGGTTCAACATTCGATGGAGAACCTGTAAAAAGGATTCCGTCGAGACGAGCAAGAATAGCGTCAATAGGCGTATCTACGCCCAGTGATGGGATGACTAAGGGGAACCCTTTAGCGCCATTAACTACACTTAACAAGTATTTCTCACCCACAATGTTAAATGGATGAAGACCAATTTGCTGGTTGCACGCTACTACCCCTATGAGGGGAAGACCTGACAGAGACATATCTCACCTTTAGCAAAGAATGTGACGAACTTAATGTTTTACGTGTTCGTTTTTTCACACACTACACGGATTTTTTTAGCTAGGCAAGAGGATAACTGATGATAAAAACAACTTTTAACAAAAATAAATTAAAACACTTTAAAAACAAACTAGTAACTTTAAATTAACCGCAATGCATAAAAAAATATTCCAAGTAACTTTGATGAAATATCATAAAGAAATGCGCCAAAATGGGGAGGGCAATGCACGAAAAAAGGGAATTTGTTGCTTAATATTCTTTACACAAGCCAATAATCTCATGCTAGGAAGTAATACGACAAAGGCTAAAAGTGAGTTAGAAATTAGCTTTTTGAGAAGTAGGAATAGCAAGATTAATTGATAATCTTGGGCTATTCCCTTGAACAAACGTAGTAGATATAAGCAGAAAAAGTTGAATAATAAATCATTAAAAATCAGCTGGTGTTGTGGCGCTAGTTAGCTTGCAAGGTTCATCAAATGGGTTACGAAATCGATGAGGTTGTTCACTATTAAAATAGTAACTATCGCCTTTTTCGAGGATAAAAACCTCTTCGCCAACAGTAAGCTCAAGCTTACCTTCTATAATGATGCCACCTTCCTCACCCTTATGTTGCAGCATTTCAGCGCCTGTATCAGCATTGACAGGATATGTTTCACTCATTAGCGACATCGCACGGTTTGGGTAATCACGGCCAATAAGCTTATAGACTAATTCACCCGTACCTATATCCAGCAACTCATTACCCCGATAAACCACTTTTTGGTCACCGATAGAGCCATCATCAATAGAGAAAAAATCCACTAATGACATCGGGATCCCGGCTAAAACCTTTTTAAGTGAACTCACCGAAGGGCTAACACTGTTTTTCTCAATCATTGAAATTGTACTGTTGGTAACCCCTGCACGCTTGGCTAACTCACGTTGAGATAACCCTTTCAATTTACGAACAGCTTTTAGGCTTGTACCAATATCCAAATTCGTTCTCCTAGTAAATGTTGACCAATATCCTGCTGCTAAAGTGTTGCAGATTATTAACACTTTACCAAAAATCTGTATTCATTAAGCATGATATCTTACTTAAATCAAAGCAATTGTATTTTACACCAAATAAGTGTTAAATAAAATGCACACCGCAGATGGCTTAGATTGCATCTAACTATTCATTTAAAAGTTATTATTACAACTATAATCAATAGCTTGGAGCGTTTATGCCGCATAAATCCCCGATTCATAGCCAACACTACCCAGACTCCTTTTATGTCGCGACCGCCAAAGAGCTTTATCAGCATCCCAAGCTAACCGAAAACATTACTGTCGATGTGTGTATTGTCGGCGGTGGATTTAGCGGGATCAATACTGCAATTGAACTCAGACAACGCGGCTACAGTGTCGCATTGCTCGAAGCCAAACGGATTGGTTGGGGCGCATCTGGCCGAAATGGTGGTGAACTTATGCGTGGGATCGGTCATGACGCTAGTCAATTTCGAAATGAAATTGGTGACGAAGGTGTAAAATCTATTCAACAAATGGGTTTTGAAGCCGTTGATATTGTCACCGAGCGCATTGCCGAGCACAGAATCGATTGCGACTTACACATGGGTTATTGTGATTTAGCCGTAAAGCCACGGCACATGGATGATTTAGCGGCAGAATACCAAGATCTTCAAGACCAAGGTTATCAAAAAAAAATCAAGCTGCTTGATCGTTCACAAATTGGTGAAGTTATCGGTTCAGACTTTTATCAAGGCGCCTTGGTCGATATGGGCAGCGGACATTTACACCCACTTAATTTAGCCCTAGGCGAAGCGCGTGTCGCCCGCGAACTTGGTGCACAATTATTTGAGTACAGCGCCGCAGAAAAAATCATTAAAGGCACTAAACCCAAAGTCATTACCGCTGAAGGCGAAGTAACTTGTGACTATCTAGTCATGGCCGGTAATGGTTATATCGGCAATAAATTAAGCCCTTTCCTTGGTGGAAAAGTGTTGCCAACTGGCACCTATTTATTAGCCACTGAGCCATTAACCGAGCAACAATGTGCCAGTATCATCCCGCAAAACATGGCATTTGCCGATATGCGCGTGGCGTTAGATTACTTCCATTTATCAGCAGACCGTCGTTTATTGTTTGGTGGTTTATGCACTTATTCTGGTAAAGACCCAAAAGACATTGAAGCCGAGTTAAGACCTAATCTTGAAAAAGTGTTTCCACAATTAAAAGGCATCAAAATTGATTATGAATGGGGCGGAATGATGGGCATCGGCGCCAATCGCATGCCGCAAATAGGCCGTTTACCTGACGCAGCCAACATCTACTTTGCTCAAGCCTATGCCGGACACGGGGTAAACGCTACGCATATGGCAGCAAGATTAATTGCTGAAGCCATTAGCCAGCAATCACAACGTATTGATGTGTTTAATGACATTAAACACATGACCTTCCCAGGCGGGCCCATGTTGCGATCGCCATTGCTTGCAGCTGGAATGTTTTATCATAGGATGAAGGATTTGCTATAGGTTGATGGATTTGCTGCGGGTTGGCAAAAGGGTCAACCTTTGTTCTTTTTATGGCCTGCGGCCACTAACGCTTAAGATCGCAAGGTTCCCCCCTGCACAGGCCAAATATGGCGTCATTCCGGCAATGCTTTTGAGCCGGAATCCAGGTGTTATTTTTGCTTTGTACTTTTGTACTTTTGTACTTTATGGCCTGCGGCCACTAACGTCGTGGCGCTTCGCCCACACCAGACCAAGAGGAAACCAACGGCTGTTCCCTCTTGGAACTCCCAGCCGCCCCGCAACATTTTCACTATTTACAAAACAATAGCTGCGAAAAGTCGCCATGGGGATTGATCCAGCTTTGGACTTCATTTTAGTGTTCTTCGGCCTTATTCGAAAATGCTAACGCTTCAGATGGGGCGTCCCTTCCCCTCCAAAGCTAGCCAGACATCCATGTCTGGGCTCACGTCATTTTCTTCAACGACCTCAAGTTCAGAGTTGAATTTGGGCATTTGAAAGCTAGGAACAACTCGTTTTTGGACATAAACGAGCCAGTGATGAACAAGTCGAACAAGCAGTAGAGAAACAAACCGAGCAGCTAAACTATAACGCGCTGGGGCCTAGGCCCGAAACAATGGGTGTCTCGTTTAAATATTCAAATAAAAACTCGAACAACAATGAATATCGTAATAAAAAAATATGTTACATAGCTATGCAACCTAATTTTTCTAGGGTCTATACTGATTTCAAAATCAGGTTCATATATTTTTAACCTTTTACAAAAAAGTGAATAAATGTATTGCCATAAAGCACATATTGAAAATATAAAAAAATACCCGCTCACGCTAACATCTGAAAAAAAACTAACATCATTTGCATTTAACACCCCATGCAAGATGAAAAAAAAACCTAATGACGAAAGCAATACCATAGACACAGCCCCAGAATGGCCAAAACTTTTACTTCTATAATATGCATAACCGCCAACAATATAACTACGAAAATAATACACTTTTAATTACCTCTAAGGTTTATATCTGTGTAATGGTGCATCTATTTTGGTCACTGCTTTATAGATTCCGAAGTCGATATTTGGTTTCTATCATTAGATAAATGATGTAAGTCAGAAATCGTGATTAACTCATAATGGGTCATAAACGTTTTAGAAAAGCCAGTGTTTCAATTTACTTTTTATAAAAGTTTACCCTGACCCCACTAAATTTATTATTGTTCCTGTTTGTTATTTTATGGTGATTCGTCAGACACTGCCCCCACTAAATTAAACTTTTTTATCACAAGAATTCAGATGTATTTCTATCTTTATAAATAGTTTCGAGTGACTCAACTTCAGCGGACAATTTATGTATCGAATCAAAAAATTCGATTAATTGATGTGTATCAATAATATCTCCATAATCAGCTCTGAAATCAATCACTTCTTCAATATCAACTTCAAAAGAAACCAAATTTATTTTTTTCTTTAATTCATCATCGGTTCGTTTAATAGGTTCTTTATTCTGGAGGTCGACATGCTCCAACCTACTATAAATTATTACTTCTAAATCAGTTTTCTTTAATCGTGGTGGCACAATGTCGAAAATTGAGAAAAGTAACATGAAGTATGTTGTAATCAATTTACTACTATTTTTTAATTCATATTGTGGTGAAAATGACATAACTCCTTCATTTAGATGAATTTGAATCGAATCATAAGACGAAATAGCAATAAACAAATGAGAAGTGACAGTATTTCTTAATCCAGAACTAAATATACCTGTAGCATCATTGATTAGTATGGTTAATTTTTTAACGAATACGATATAAAACAGATCTGTGTCTATTTTTGATAGATATCGTAGGATATTCTCATGATTAGCTGAATAACTTGTAAGTATCTGACAATAATATTTTTTTCTTGTTTCATCAGATAAATTTGCTATGTGTTTTGCTGCATGGAATTCAAGTATTGATTTATGGATATAAGAGTAATCATTACCATCTCGCTTAATTAATGAAGTTTTGTCAATAATATCAATATGAGAGTCTTCGGCTTCAAATTTGAAAAGCTTAACGGCTTCATCACATGCACTTTCAAGTTCAGTTTCACGAAAGGTTATATCATTGCGCTTTTTAAGTAGTAGATACGATGCAGTACAAAATACTTGCTCAAGTTGCTTATTAGACAAGCCTGATTTTCCTGAGCGTTTAAACAATATTTTTAAACGGTCATGCGATGACGATAATGTTTGAAATAGTTGTTCATAGAAGTCGATGATTGATGTCGGGTCTGCAATTAATGAGTTATATGTACTGATAAAAATGTCAACAATGATTGGAGTTAATAGTATCGCTGAAATGTCTTTTTTAGTTTGAATTACATCCAACAGCTGCTTTTTGTCGGCCGCTCCAACAAAGGGATGGCCTTTGATTATTTCCACGACATCAGTAGGCAATAAATCCATTAACCAATAATTAATGACTTCTCCACTGTGAAGTTGGATTTCAGTCCCAGGTCTAGTGGTGACTATACATTTCGAGTTAAACGATACATGCGTATCTATAATAATACTTAGAGCATATCCTCTATGTATTGTTTCGACCTCATCAAATCCATCATAGAATATTTTAATTCTCTGATATTGCATTAAGTAACTACATGCTAACGGGGATACCGTAATCCCTAAGCTTTTGAATTCATCTGATATGATTGTAGGGACATCTAATT
Organism: Shewanella sp. AC91-MNA-CIBAN-0169; assembly: GCF_040310165.1. Classification (NCBI taxonomy): domain Bacteria; kingdom Pseudomonadati; phylum Pseudomonadota; class Gammaproteobacteria; order Alteromonadales; family Shewanellaceae; genus Shewanella; species Shewanella sp. AC91-MNA-CIBAN-0169. The sequence continues at coordinate 107,733 of NZ_JBEOPM010000014.1, read as the reverse complement.
TTGGGGTCGACCAATCAATTTTTCTTAGTGTGATGATTAGCGGGAATTGGTCAGTATTTCCTATAATTTGATTAAGAAACATTTTCCGTAGAAGAGTCGTTTTGCCCTGACCAGCTTTACCAACAATGCAAGCAATCTTACGGTGTTTAAATTCAGTGTCTTTTTCAATAAGTACCGAATCATTAATATCATTGTTTATGCTAACTCTCAATGGATGATAAATGTCATCAATGAAGACATCGTTATCGCGTGACATAAGTGTTCTGAATGTAAGATAGCGATTTGTAACTTTCTCGAAAATTGCTTGTTGGTCTTCAACAGCTACCGGCTTAATATTGTCAAATATCTCCTGAGCTTCTCGTTCGGCAACACGATTCTTTACAAAATTACTAAGTTTTCCGAAGATTTTAGTTGTTATTGCTTTACCTAATTCACTTTCTATTGCCTTTGATAATGCTGTTTCTGACATGAAGCCATCCTTGGGGAGTATATGATTATCGATTTATTGGACGGAACGTATAATGTGGAGACAAAAAGTTCAGCCATTAGATATTTAAAGGGGTCTAAGTACGATAGGACGCGAGTAGAACGCCTGTAATGAAGTACAACACTACATCAAAACGTTGTTTTTGAGTAGAATTTCTTGATTAAAACATTATGATGTTTTAATCATACTAACCCATCGAATTTAATAGGATGCTTGTGGTTCCCTTACTAAATTTTTAAGCATCTTAATTGCTGACATTTAATGCCATTTCAACAGCTTCAAATCCTTATCTTTGTAGGCTCTCAAGCCAATAAATTGGTTTGAGAGCACGTTGCGGTGCTTTATTGAGTTAGCTTGATATTGCCTGTGCTTATCAGCTGCTTTGACAGCCAAACCAAACAGGTAAAGTATAAATTGTGATAAACAAGCTATGAGCAGGAGTACACCTAATTTATGTTGATCCCTCGTGCCGCTATCATTCATTTTCAGCCCTGTTTTAACATCTCTAAAGCTTTCTTCTATCTGCATCCTCGTCGCATAAATCTTAACAATTCTTTTAGCTGTAGTGCTTGAACTACAAAGTGATGTTGCTAGTAGCCAAGGCTCTTTCTCTCGCTCTGCACTTGCACGAGATTGTTTACTCCGTCTAGCTTTGTCACCTGTAGCCACTTTATCTTTTCGACCTTTTGCGTTGCGCTTGAAAATGACTAAACGTGACTTAAAAGATACTTGCTCACCTAAAAAGTAAACGCCAAGGCTTTTGGCTCTAGCACTTGCTTGAACATAGAGTTGCTTAACGGGATACCAGTCATCCACAAGGCATTTTTTGCAGTGTGTTCGGTTTCTAAATCGACCTACGTAATCCCAGTTAAGCGACAAGATTTGCTTAAACCAAGGGATCAGAAAACCAGCATCGGTTACGATGATAGGCTTGCAGTCATTGGGTAGTATAGCCTTAAGTTTTGTCAAAAAGCGTAAATGGGTTTTAGGCTTCTCTTTTTTGTTTAGTGGATGTATTTCTTCATAAAGTGTCAGTGAACGTCCTTGAGCTGCTAGTGATGCTCGAATGAGAAAATGCTGCTTTCGGTCATCAAGATCTGACCAATCGATATGAATGATTGGTTGCTTCATTTTTCCGACGAGCAAATAGATCATACGGGTGTATATGAACTCGATATCACGATGTAAGTGACCATTACTACAGAGCCTATCCACACGTTTAATCTTATGTTTATCCATGGCTTGACTCTGAATATCACGGCCAAGACCCGTGATTGATAGGGAGCCACCATTCATTGCGCTTTCGATTGCAGAGAATAAACTCTGTCGGCGGGTTTTGTGCATTAACGGGGTGACAAACGATAGGCATTTTGATAAAACTTGTTTTGCATTCATGGCATTTACTCGTGGTAATTTTTGTTTGGCGATAAATTTGATCACAAAATGTCATGAATGTTCCCACCTAATTTAAAATATCTTATTGTTCCTGTTTGTTATTTCATGGGGATTAGTCAGACTCAGGGTAAAATTTTATAAAAAGATAAGTTCTAAGTCATTATTGTCCAAACGCGTAGTTTGTTTGCTTTAAATATCCAAATTCAACTCTTAACTTGAGGGTGTTGAAGAAAATAGCGTGAGCCTGACAGGACGTCAGGCTAGCTTTCGGTGGCCATGGATGGCCTATCGGAAGCGGTAGCATTTTCGAATAAGACCGAGGCTGTCTATAAGAGAGGTCAAAAGCTGGATTAATCCCCATGGCGACCTTTTCGCTGTTTGAAAATGTTGCGGGGCGGCTGGGTGATCCAAGAGGGAACAGCCGTTGGTTTCCTCTTGGTCTGGTGTGGGTGAAGCGCCACGACGTTAGTGGCCGCAGGCCATAACCTAAACAAGCTTTGGGGCATAAATGAGTTATGTATCTTGCTTTCAAATGCCTAAATTCAAGTCTGAACTTGAGGCATTTTCGAATAAGGCTGAAGCAGACTAAAACACTGTCAGAAGATGGAGCAATTTCCGTCGCAATTTTTTTGCTGCTGTTGTTTGGTTAAATAGCGAAAATGTTGCCGGAACGGCAGGGGCCAATTCTTTAATAAAGAATAAAGAGGGGGTTGCTGTTGCCCCCCTTTGGCCTGTGCAGGCTGGAACCTTGCGATCTTAAGCCTTAGTGGCCGGAGGCCATCGCTTAAAAGACAAGCTAACTTAATTACAATTGCTGTAACCTTTGTGCATGCTGCAGCAGTAAAGTGTCTAATACTTCAGGGCTTAAGCTAAATATTTGTACAATTTCTTCGCCGGTTTTAGAAACTGTTGCTTGCTTGTCTTCAAAAGTAATATGTAAACCTAACGCCTTTAACGTCTGTTGATCATAACTAAATAATGGCGTGTTTCGTTTACCTTTTAAACCGGGCATCATCCCCAATACCGTGACAGCTTGATTAACCTTAACCATGTCAAAAAAGACGCGCTCGGCCTCTGCCCACGCCATAATATATTCAACCATACTTTTGTTGTACTTATGGAAGTCTTCCGAGCCGTATAATAGTGGTTGTAACACCCCACCATGCCAACCTAACAGGGCATCTTGTTTTATAGTCACTTCATCACTGGCGGTTACAACATAATTAGCACACGATGATGCACAGACTTTATCAACTGTAACCTTTAATTTGTGCTGATATACCAACTCACCTAATCGTATGCCAGCAAGTACATCTCCCCCACCACTGTTAATAACCAATGAGGTTATTTGAGTTGGACTATTTGTTATGCCTTGTTCAAAAGCGGCAACATTATCTGGATCAATTTCACCGCTATAATTAATGACCGAGGGCAATAAGGGGTCGATAACAAGACTAAAAGAGGGTTGTTTATTTGCGCAACCAGTTAAGGTTAGCAGCATGGCTAGCAGTAGATAACGCATTCATATTCCATCATGATGTTGAGTTCGCAAAAAATTAGCATAACAAGCTCATTATTCACAAGTAAATAATTTCAATTCCTCGATGATATTGATTAATCAGACTCTAACTGAACATTATCGCCAGAGACTTCTCATTGCAGGTCGTTGGACTATATAGCTTTAAGATTATTTTGCTACTTTAACCATCCGGTTTCAGCTTGATTGAGGACGTTGAGGACTCTTTATAAAAGAATGCGTGTTATAAAAGAATGCGTGAGCCTGACATGGCCTTTCTCGCACATCTGACCTATATGGATATTGGAAATGTCATAATGATGTAGGGAACATCATTGACCATGCCATCACGACATTTGTGAATCCAATCACATCAGGCTCCCTATGTGAAGCGTTAGCATTTTCATTCTTTATCATAAAGAGTTGGCCGAAGAACACTCAGACGAAGTTAAAAGCTGGGAATTTAATTGGGTCCGCATAAACTTTTATAAAAAGATAAGTTTTAAGCCACTTTTGTGTCCGAAACGAATTAGTCATGCCCAAATTCAACTCTGAACTTGAGGCCGTTGAAGACTCTTTATAAAAGAATGCGTGAGCCTGACAGGACGTCAGGCTAGCTTTCGGTGGCCATGGATGGCCTATCTGAAGCGTTAGCATTTTCGAATAAGGCTGAAGAACACTAAGATGAAGTTAAAAGCTGGATCTGACCACGTCGCGAAATTATCGCATCTATTTTTTAAATCAAATGGGATAATTTTGTTGTGGCGGCTGGGCCAATTCTTTTATAAAGAATAAAGAGGGAACAGCCGTTGGTTTCCTCTTGGTCTGGTGTGGGTGAAGCGCCACGACGTTAGTGGCAGTAGGCCATAAAGTACAAAAGTACAAAGCAACACCTGGATTCCCGATTAAAAGATTTTCGGGAATGACAGTAAATATAAGCATTCCCGGGATAACGGTAATATCGGATCTACTCTATTGGAAGCGCAGCATCGCCGCCCCAAACTGCCCAAGAACCATCATATAAAGCCGCTTGATGATGCCCTGCTACATATGAAGCCAGAATCAAAATACAGGCGGTAATTCCTGAACCACAGCTAAACACCCGTTGAGCATTATTACTGGTATCTAAGGTGGCGAAAATTGTATGCAATTCACGGATAGATTTCATTTTAAAACCGTTTAATACCTGTGCAAAAGGCAAGTTGAGTGAACCGGGTATATGACCGCTGCGCATGCCAACACGAGGTTCTGGTGACGTACCGTTAAACCGCCCTGCTGCTCGCGCATCAATAATATCAACTTTTGCATGACCAAGATGGGTTAACACAAACTCAGTGTCACACACCTTATATTGCTGCAAGCGGCCTTTAATATCACCAGAGTCAGTTGCTGTCGCAAACTGACGCACTGTGTCTCGCCCTTCACTGCGCCACTGTGGTAAACCACCATCGAGTACAAATACTTTATCAAATCCCATTGCTTTAAAGGTCCACCACGCACGCGGTGCAGAATAAATGCCTTGGTCATCGTAAATAACTACGGTGCTATTATGGCTTATTCCTAATGATTTAGTTGCAACAGTAAATTGATCTTCCGTGGGCATAGCGTGAGTTTGTGGAGATTGATGATTGAAAAAAAGTTTATCTATTTGGCACGATAATGCACCAGGAATAACGTAAAGCTCATCATAAACAAGTGGTTCTTTTCCCAGCACAATGTCTATGCTGGCATCTAGTAATACAAGGTCTGGGTCTTCTAAGTGTTGCGCTAACCAATCGGTGGTCACTAAAGGAAAATTCACATTAAACCTCTCTTACAATTGATGGCAAATATTGATTGAAAATATTGATGCTAACTCACACGAGTACTCTCATGATGATTGTCTATATAACGCTGAGTTAACCCACTTAAATAACTGAATAAAATTATACCTACAGCATCGGCAACTAAATCGATGATGTCTAATGTTCTTGATGGGATAAAACCCTGGCTGATTTCTTCACTCAGGACGAATATCGACACTAACACAGTGCCGTAATAAAGCGGAAGACGCCCGATACAAAAATGACGACTCTGCAGCGCTAAATTGGCCACAAAAGTTAATAACCCGAATAACAACATGTGACAAATCTTGTCACCATAGGGAACATGTTTTATTACGTCGAAAAACACACTTTGACTGCCAGTATTGGCGAGGTAAATAATCCACAAAATAAAACCAAAAAAGCCACCAGCAGCAATAATAGCTAAACGAGAGAAGGTCTTATGGGTCATCTGTATTCATCCGTGTATGACATGTTGAGGTAAATAATGCCTTTGAGTCTACAGCGAATAGTTAGCATTTTAGCGTTAATTTTGCTTAACCTCCGCTCGCATTAAGGCTTCAGCAATATAGATGCACTTGTTAAACAAAATTTGAGTGGTTGCTATGAATTATCCAGCGCTAATATGACCAATAAAAAAGCCCTTTATTGCTAAAGGGCTTGCTATTAATCTACATTGAAATACCTATTATAGGGCTATCCAAGTTGCTTTGATTTCGGTGTACTTATCAAACGCATGTAATGATTTATCACGGCCATTACCTGACTGTTTATAACCACCAAACGGTGCAGTCATGTCGCCACCATCATAATGGTTAATCCATACCATACCGCTGCGCAGCGCTTTGGCTGTTTTGTGAGCTTTGCTTAAGTTTGATGTCCACACACCTGCCGCTAAACCATACATAGTGTCGTTGGCAATCTTGACGGCTTGTTCCATGCCATCAAACTCGATTACCGATAACACTGGGCCAAAAATCTCTTCGCTGGCAATGGTCATGTCATTTCTAACATTACTAAAAATGGTTGGTTGTACATACATGCCGCCAGTTTCTGCCATCACTTGTTTACCACCATCAACCAAGGTAGCACCTTGCTCACTACCGGCTTTAATGTAATTAAGCACGTTAGTCAGTTGCTGTTGATCAACCATTGCACCGCAGGTTGTTTTAGGATCAAGTGGATGCCCTGGTTGCCACCCTTGCATTTCTTCAACAATAAGCTTGATTAACTCATCTTTTACGCCTGACTCAACCAATAAACGAGAACCGGCAGTGCACACTTCGCCTTGGTTAAAAGCAATGGCTACTGCGGCGGCTTCTGCAGCTGCTTTTAAATCTGGTGCGTCATTAAACACAATATTAGGGCTCTTACCGCCCGCTTCTAACCACACGCGCTTCATGTTCGACTCGCCTGCGTAAATCATTAACTGCTTAGCAATTTTAGTTGAACCAGTGAATACTAAAGTATCGACATCCATGTGCAGTGCCAACGCTTTACCAACTGTATGACCAAAACCAGGTAATACGTTGAGTACCCCTGCAGGAATACCCGCTTCAATCGCTAATTGCGCCATGCGAATAGCCGTAAGTGGTGATTTTTCAGATGGCTTTAAAATCACACTATTACCCGTGGCGAGTGAAGGCCCAAGCTTCCAGCATGCCATAATCATTGGGAAATTCCATGGCACAATGGCTGCAACCACACCAACGGGTTCGCGAGTGATCATGCCTATTTCATTATGAGCAGTAGGAGCAATTTCATCATAAATTTTATCTATCGCTTCACCATACCAACGTATAGCACGGGCAGCGCCGACCACATCAACGCCTTTGGAGTGTTGAATTGGTTTACCCATATCAAGCGTTTCAAGTAACGCCAATTCATCGGCATTTTCTTCGAGTAAATCAGCAAACTTAATCATTACTTGCTTGCGCTTTACTGGCGGTAACATTGACCAAGTACCCGCTTCAAACACTTCACGCGCGTTCGCGACTGCAAGGTTAGCATCGGCTAAATCACAGCTAGCCACTTTGGCCAATACTTGGCCATCAATAGGGCTGATACAGTCAAATGTGTCACCAGAAGCGGCACCTTGATATTGACCATTAATGAAAGCTTGCCCAGTAATTTTTAGACTTGCTGCTAGTGCTTCCCAATCGCTACGACTTGTTGGAGTACTCATTGTGACCTCGAAATAATAAATGGATTGATAAGCACCAAACTGCGCTAAAAAGCAGGTGCTAAACCTAAAATTTGTGCCACATAAAATGGATTACCGACACAATAACCTTGATGAATATTGTCACCTGATTATGCTCAACAGCAAGATATTTTCAATATATTTTACAAAATAGGCACATTTAGTTTAAATAAATGCACAAAACACTTTAACGTTCATTATTTTTGACATAGCATAGCGAATATTCGTCACTCATTATTTAATCAATTTGAGATGGATCCCTAGTAATTGTAGCTATCAATGTAGAGTCAATTTATGAGCGAATATCAGCAAAATGGAACTGGCGATTCATCGCAAACATTGCCGAACATGGCACATTTTTGGATGCCGTTTACTGCCAATAAGCAATTTAAGACTAATCCTAGGCTTTTGGTTTCGGCACAAGGAATGTATTACACCGATATTGAAGGCAATAAAGTACTCGATGCTACTGCCGGTTTATGGTGTTGCAATGCTGGCCACGGCCGCCAAGAAATTTCCCAAGCGGTAAGCAAACAAATTAGCCAAATGGATTATGCACCGTCTTTTCAAATGGGCCATCCGCTCGCCTTTGAATTAGCGCATAAACTCAGTCAGCTGAGCCCTGACGGATTGGATAAGGTGTTTTTTACCAATTCCGGTTCAGAATCGGTAGATACCGCCCTAAAAATGGCGCTTTGTTATCATCGCGCTAATGGTCAAGCCACGCGTACTCGGTTTATCGGCCGCGAGCTTGGTTATCATGGTGTCGGTTTTGGCGGGATTTCAGTCGGTGGGATCAGTAATAATCGCAAAACCTTTAGTCAGCAATTACTCCAGGGGATCGATCACCTGCCTCATACACTCGATATTGCCAATAATGCCTTTAGCCACGGTTTACCGCCACACGGTTTGGATAAAGCCGAAGTGCTTGAGCAACTGATTTCCTTACATGGCGCCGAGAACATTGCCGCGGTCATTGTTGAGCCTATGTCTGGTTCTGCTGGGGTTATTTTACCGCCAGATGGGTACTTAACGCGGTTACGCGAAATCACCCAAAAGCACGGCATTTTATTAATATTCGATGAAGTGATCACCGGCTTTGGCCGAGTCGGTGCCGCCTTTGCCAGCGAGCGCTGGCAAGTTACCCCAGACATGATCACCACAGCCAAAGCCATTAATAATGGTGCAATTCCAATGGGGGCGGTATTTGTTAGCAATACCATTCACGACACCTGCATGCATGGCCCTGATGAATTAATAGAGTTTTTCCATGGTTATACCTATTCCGGTCATCCGGTCGCGGCAGCCTCAGCACTTGCGACCTTATCCATATATGAAGATGAGCAATTATTTGAACGCGCAAAAGGGCTTGAGTCTTATTTCGAGCAAGCGGTTCACAGCCTTAAAGGTTTACCAAACGTCATTGATATTCGTAATACCGGTTTAGTTGCAGGTATTCAATTAGCACCAAGTGATAAAGGCGTGGGTAAACGAGGTTATGACATTTTTGATCATTGCTTTAGGCATGGCGCGTTAGTACGGGCAACGGCTGACATTATTGCAATATCTCCGCCACTTATAGTGGAAAAGTCACAAATCGACGACATGGTTAATTACATTACCGATGCAATTAACACTGTTGGTTAACGCTGTTAGTTAATATTTTCTGAATACATATTTTGCTTAAAAGGATCCCGTTCATGCTTAACATCACTCATTTTGTCGATGGGCAACACACTCCAGCCAGTCAACGTAATCAAACCATCTATGATCCTGCTACGGGGGAAACTCGTGGCCAAGTATCACTGGCGAGTCACGATGAAGTAAGCTTGGCGGTAACGGTTGCCAAAAATGCCTATCAGACTTGGTCGCAAGTGACGCCACTTAATCGTGCTCGGGTATTATTTAAGTTTAAAGCGTTAGTAGAGCAAAATATTGATAAATTGGCCCAACTCATCACTCTTGAACATGGCAAAGTGTTGGATGATGCTAAAGGTGAAATTACCCGAGGGCTTGAAGTTGTTGAGTTTGCTTGCGGCATTCCGCATTTACTCAAAGGTGAACATACTCAACAAGTGGGTGGTGGCGTTGACTCATGGTCTGTTAACCAATCGTTGGGTGTCGTCGCCGGTATTTCACCGTTTAACTTTCCTGTTATGGTGCCAATGTGGATGTTCCCTATCGCAATAGCCTGCGGTAATACCTTTATCATGAAGCCGTCTGAAAAAGACCCCAGTGCAGTAATGTTTATTGCCGAATTACTGACACAAGCAGGCCTGCCAAATGGCGTGTTTAACGTGATTAATGGCGATAAAGAAGCCGTTGATGCTTTATTAACTCATCCCGATGTTCACGCGATTAGTTTTGTTGGCTCAACCCCGATTGCCGAATACATTTACAGCACCGCCTCTGCCCACGGTAAACGAGTGCAAGCATTGGGCGGGGCTAAAAATCACATGTTATTAATGCCAGATGCTGACTTAGATCAAGCGGTCAATGCATTAATGGGTGCAGCATATGGTAGTGCAGGTGAACGCTGTATGGCTATTTCGGTGGTACTCGCGGTCGGCGATGTGGGCGACAAATTAGTCGAGGCATTATTACCGCAAATTAGTGCCTTAAAAATTGGCAGCGGTATTACCCCTGAAATGGACATGGGACCGTTAATTTCGGCCCAGCATTTAGCTAAAGTACGCGATTATGTCGAAGCGGGTGTTAAGGAAGGTGCAACATTAGTCGTTGATGGCCGAGACATCAGTATTCAAGACCACCAGCAAGGTTACTTTTTAGGTGCGTGCTTATTTGACCATGTCACGCCAACGATGAGCATTTACCAACAGGAAATTTTTGGTCCTGTGTTAGCCATCGTCCGCGTCGATAACTATGCCGATGCATTGACGCTGATTAACCAACACGAATTTGGTAATGGCACCGCTATTTTTACTCAAAGTGGCCAAGTAGCTCGTCACTTTTGTCACCATGTTGAAGTAGGCATGGTCGGCGTTAACGTGCCTATTCCGGTGCCGATGGCATTTCATAGCTTTGGCGGTTGGAAACGTTCGCTATTTGGGCCGCTGCACATGCACGGACCCGATGGCGTTCGTTTTTATACCAAGCGCAAAGCCATTACCGCTCGCTGGCCACAAGCTAAAACCGACACTAATGAACCTTCGGCATTTATTATGCCGACCATGAAATAAGTGAAGCCAACGATGAAGCATATTAACGATATTACGCTTTTTAGTAGTCAATCAACTGCGGTTGAGTCGTATCACTTAACGGATGAAAAACTGCTTACTGGTGATCCACTGCAGTCAGTGCAAAACCATTTCGAAAGCCCGTGCAAGCAGTTTAATGTTGGCATTTGGCAAAGTGAACCAGGCAGTTGGAATATCAATTATAGCGAATATGAGTATTGCGATATTCTCGAAGGCTGTAGCATTATCACCGACAGCCAAGGCAAAAGCTTAACCGTCAATGCTGGTGATAAATTTGTTATTCCTGCTGGCTTTACCGGCACATGGGAAGTCGTCAATCATTGTAAAAAAATCTACGTTATGTTTGAACAACAGCTTGAACAAACATAGTGTTTAACCGCCATGCGGTACAGACTAAATCGTTACGGTTTTAGGTCTGATAAGTGGCATTCGCAGCCGTTGTGTACCTAAATACCAACAACTGTATTTTATGTAAATGGAGATAATATCGTGTCGAACACATTAAAAAGAACGCGAATTGCACTGTTAACTGGATTAACATTATCAGCTACCCTACTGGCTCCACTCGCTACGGCAGAAGTCTCTGGTGCAATCACTGTAACCAACGACTACCGCTTCCGAGGTGTGTCACAAAGTGCAGCAGATCCCGCACTACAAGGTAATATTGACTGGAGCCATGATAGCGGATTTTTCGTCGGTGCTTGGGCAAGTACCATTGATTTTGATGAGCCTGAATACAATGGCCCAGATGTAGAGATTGATTTGTATGCTGGTTATTACGGTGAAATTAACGATGACACTAGCTATGACTTAACCTTGTACCGTTATAACTACCCTGGAGAAAGTGATTTAGACTATCTAGAAGTCAGCGCAGGTATCGACTTTAGTGGTTTTAGAGCCGCTTACTGGTTTACTAATGATTATGGTGGCAGCGATCTTGACCTACATTACACCGAAATCAATTATGGCTGGGAGTTTGCTGATAACTGGAGCCTAGATTTGCATTATGGTTACAATTTTGGCGACGCCATTGATGACGGAGAAGGCTTTGACAGCTATTCAGACTACTCTATTGGTGTATCAACAGAAGTGTCAGGTTTTGGCATCTCGGTTGCGTATTTAGACACCGACATTGATGGTGATAATGAAGTAAGTTCTGATCTATATAAAAACACCGGTACTTTATTAGCGAGCGTTAGTTACGCGTTCTAAGCCGAGTGAGTTAATCAGTACCCATGATTACAAGTCAGTCTTAAAAACAAAAAACCGCCAATGGCGGTTTTTTTATGACAAATATTTAACGAAAAACAGTAGCGATACAACAAAAGAAAAAACAGAAATTACTTAGTATTCAAACCTGTTAGCGGCTGCCCTAGGGCTTGTTTTTTAACGCATTGCCAACCATCTGCAAGATTTTGTAATTGCTCGTTTCGTTGCGGAAACTGGCTGGCTAAATTACGCATCAGTGATGATTGAATCTCACAAATTTCGGCCCAACGATCAGCATTAGATAATGGCATTTTTCAATCCTTAAATAAGTTGTACATCCGTTTACATGCGTTCATGTATGTACATTAATGTAGCACAGCCCACTTTTTTAGAAAGCTATATTTACACCGTAAATCAGCTTAAAAAAACGCCACACACATACCAATTAAGCTTTTAGCTGATTTAAAAGAAATTTTGTTTCATAAAAAAGAAACACGCATTCAATTAATATGAGTCAAACAATGAACTGCTAATCTAAAGCACTTATATGAAAAAATGATATGACAACATTTGATGGATTCATAAATGAGGTTTTATTGATGCGATATAATTTAGATCTTGCGCATAGATTTCAATAAAATAGCATTGCATCCATGGCATACCAGAGTATCTTATTGTTATAGCAACCGTTGAATATACGGCACAAAGGAGCGAACTATGGCTGATACCATCATAAAAATACTGATAATCGCAGGGTTATTTTTTCTGGCCTATAAACTGATTTTTAGTGGTAACCGTGGATTAACACTTTTTGAGATGCATTTTAAAGATGGCAAGCTCAATAAGCATAAAGGCAAAATACCGGAGAAGTTTGAACGTGATTGTCGTGCCATAGCCAAATCTAATAAACTGACTTGCACGGTCAGAGCTGAAAAATCTGGTGACGTACGTTTACACGTGTCGGCCAATATTGGCGATAACTTAGTCCAGCAAATTCGTAACCAGTTTCCATTTGAGTATTACGATAAGAAACAGTCTGACGCGTCTAAACTTAAAGGCTAACATAGCCTGTTGAGCAAACGAAAAATGGACTCTAATGAGTCCATTTTTGTGTCTGTTTTCATGTCTATTTAGATTTAGTAAAAGTGACTGTACGCTCTAACTTAGTGCCCGACTATTGCTTAACACTTTCAGGGCTCAGCTTTTATGCTTAGTCGATTTAACTATTCAATGACTTAGCGATACCACTTAGTCAGGCTGTTTAGAAATCACCAAGGTGACTTGGGCGACTGTGATACCAAATTTAATAATATCGCTTTTATTGATAATGGTTTGCTCATCGACCAGAAACATCCAGTCATCAAAATGGACTTCATATTCACTACCATCAACTGGCAATATCATGTCATAACGCCATCGCAATGCACTACCGCGAGACTCACCTTGAGCAATGCCTAATATATCATTGGCGGTTCCCTCATAGAGCCCATTTCCTTTATCAGTAATGTTCCACACTCGGGTTTGCTTTTCGCCATCATCGTAAATAAACCATTCGTTTATCACACCCTGCTTACCTTCAGGCGAATCAACCCAGTGCGCTTCCATGGTGACGGTAAATTTGCGGGTCACCTTGCCTGAAAAATCTTGTACTACTCCAGCGGCCGTTAATTTACCATCAAAAAACGTGGCTAAATCTAACGTTGGAGTCGTTTGTTGATAATCTTCAATCGATGCTGATGAACATGACATAACGCCTAATGCTAGTGCAACATATAAGCTGATTTGAGCCAGCTTTCGCGCTAATTGCTTAGTTAATTGTTGAGTTAACCCTTGAGTTAGCGTTCGGGCGGAAAAATGTCGCTGCTTACGGATGAATAATAAAATCGCGTGCATTAGTTAACTCCAATCAGTTGGTTACGTAACTCAGGACGGCTGGTTTTCTCAGACAACCAAATGTCGAGAAACGCCTCTGGGAATTGGGCGTTACTGACTTGATAATAAGGGGTGTCGTTGAGTAAAAATGCCGCATCTTCAGGAGTGTTAACCTTAAAGGTCAGCCTGTCGCCCTGTTTAACATCTGGCCAGGCATTAACTAACTGCTGCCTGTACAATTCAATATTGGCTTCGGTAAAACCTAAGTGCTGCCATTGTTCAATAGTGGCATCAACCAAATCAATAGCATCGATATCGCGGTGGTATTGAATGTCGAGAATCATTGGAAAGCGATTAGCTTGGTATTTACCGTCAATAGAGAATAGTTTCGCACTATAAATATCAAGCCATAACAGACTCATATCAGCAGTGCCAACTTGAATCAATGTCGCATCGCTTATATCGTTCTTATCGATCTTACCGCTTATATCGCTCTTATCGCTTATATCGCTTATATCGTTCTTACCGCCCTTATCGCTTATATCGTTCTTGTCGCTTATATCACTTTTTTCGCCCTTATCGTTGATATCATTTGCAGACGCATCGTTAATGCTCACCGCAACAATCAACGTTAACACTAATGCGCCCACCACACCGAACAGTAGTTCGACCAACCAATGTGATGATTGATGTAGCTTAATGTGTGGTTGCGACTTGACGCCATTATGTAAAGTTTTCATCTACGATTCTCCAAAGCAAGATCCACCGTTGTGATTCGAGAGCTAACAGCTAGCAATACGGGAAATAAGCAACTCCAGATCAATGCCAGTATAAACGCGCTCCACATCTCGCCTAAGGGCAACATTACTGCGTTAAATTTAGCTCCTGCGAGATAACTTAAACAGCCAAATACACCACCAAATAAGGCTTGTAACCAAATAGGAAACTTTCTAAAAAAAGCTAAGCTGTAATCCAAACAAAGCGCAAAGTAGAACCACAATAATCCCAACCAGTAAGGAATATTGGCGAACTCAAATACGCCAAACCACACCAATAGACTGTCAACCGCGATGCCAATCACACCACAGACACACATTACCAGTGCATCATGACGAACTGATGTTGATAACAAAAAATGGCCAATGAGCAATAAAATAGACAGTAAGATAAGTTGGTTATGAGCTAATACGCCTGCCCACCACACCAATTGAAAGCACAAAGCATTGATTAAAATATATAATTTTGGAGGAATACCGTAAGAAGACATAACACCTCACACTAACAGGATGAGACGTCCCGGCAACGTATTACCGGGGAATATAATGGCTATTGGGCTGTAGAACTATATTATAGTGGGCGGTATTGCGGTCGAACGGCAACAAGGTGAACCGTGCTAGTAGTGCGCTCTAAAAACCCACCTTCGCAGTAGCTCAAATAAAACTTCCACATACGGATAAAGTCATCGCCGTAATTTAAGGCTTTTATTTTATCGTAGGCAGCATCAAAATTTTCATGCCAGTGTTTTAGGGTACGCGCATAGTCTTTGCCCATATCGTCGATAGACCAGGTTACCATGTCGGTTTTCTTGGCAATATGTTTGGTCATTTCACTCACCGACGGTAAACAACCACCGGGAAAAATATAACGCTGAATAAAGTCGACACTCTTGCGATAACTGTCGTAACGTTGATCGGCAATAGTAATAGCTTGAATGAGCATGCGACCGCTTGGCTTAAGCAGATGCTGTAGTTTTTCAAAAAATCCCGCTAAATATTCGTGTCCCACAGCTTCGATCATTTCAATTGAAACCACGCGATCATATTCGCCTGTCAGTAAACGATAATCTTGTTTTAGTAAGGTAATCCTGTCTTCAAGCCCTTCTTGCTTTACTCGCGCCTGTGCATAATCGAACTGGGCATCAGAAATGGTAGTAGTGGTCACATGTACGCCATAATGTTTTGCAGCATAAATGGCCAACGCACCCCAACCAGTTCCTACTTCAAGCAAGGTTTGACCTGGGGTTAACTCTAAGCGCTCGCAAATGGTGTGCAATTTATGTAATTGCGCTTCATTCAAGCTACTGTCATCTGCCGGATAAAGTGCACTTGAATACATCATTTCTGGGTCAAGAAACTCCTTATACATGTCATTACCTAAGTCGTAATGAGCCAGAATATTGCGTTTTGAACCCATTTCAGAATTACGATTAAATATATGCTTAATGCGATTAACGCCGTTGCTCAACCATGAAAAATAACGTTCTATGTTGTCTAGTAATGCTAAATTTTGGGCAAAAACCTGCACCACTTTGGTTAAGTCAGGGCTACACCAATGGCCTTGAATATAAGCTTCGCCAGCCCCAATTGAACCACCAAATACCACTTGACGATAAAAGTTCGCATGCTGAACTTGCATAGTTGCGTGAACTTCGCTTTTAGGATCGCCAAACTCTGATGTTTGATTACCATCGACAATGGTTAAGTGACCTTCTGCAAGATGTGCTAATGCACGAAGAAGAATTTTCCTTGCTAGGCTGTCAGACAAACTCGCTTGAGTCATGCTGCTTTCTGCCGCCGTATTTTCCATGTCATCTCTCCAGTTCATACACTGTCTAATTCGTTCGCTTTATTGGCGTAATTAAAGAGTAATACGTGATAAGCATCTATTTGGTTTACATTTTGTAAAATTAGTTAGCTTTAATCGTTTGCTTGCCTACAAAAGGGATTCGTTTAATAAATAGCTTCATTGCCTGCCAATAAATACCCAGCATAATTTTGCTAGTCATCAAGGGATAATTCAGCATAAATCGGCGCATAGATCGCGAATTTATCGATTGGCGTTTTAACACTAAACCGGCATCAAATAATTTATCGTTATTGGCATTTCGATTTTCAATGGTCACTTTCAAGTTTTTGGCCGGAGGCGTAATACGCCACAAGTAATGCATGTCTAAATTCATAAACGGAGACACATGAAAGACTTTGTCTGTTTGAGCGGTATTCGCAATATCAACCAGATAACAATGGCGTTCATTCCAAGGGGTATTACTGACCTCGGCAAGCATATAAACCATGTCATTTTGATGATAACAAAAGTAAAAATTGACCGGACTAAAATAAAAACCAAAATGGCGTATCTGCCCAGAAAATATCACTTTATCGCATGTTTGTGTGGCACCTAAATGCTTAATGGTTGCCAACACGCGTTGCTTTAATGCGCCGGCATCATCCCCCTTGCTCGCCGAGCTCAGCACGAGTTGCTCACCAAATTGTTGCTTTAGGGAATTCAGGTAATCGCCAGGGATAAATTTAAGCGGGGTAAACTTGTCTGTGGAAAACAATCTACTGACTGCCGTTACTGCCGGCAGTTCATCTAAATCAATTGCCATCATCGCAATGTTATAACCAAAACTGTGCAACTTAGGCGTATGACGGCGATGGTTTATCTTGCCGCAATAAATGCCACTGTTTAATTGATCATGTTCCATTATCGATGTGGTTTGATTCATAGACTAATCCCAAACAGATCGCATACTTCAACTGCGCTACGAACGCCGTCTTCATGAAATCCATTATGCCAGTAAGCACCAGCAAAATAGGTATTATTTTTACCATTAATGAGTGATTTTTTCGCTTGCGACTTCATGCTGGCATCATTAAATACTGGGTGAGCATAATTAAACTTTCGCAAAATTTTACTTTCATCAATCGATGCAGTTTGATTTAGGGTGACACAAAATGTAGGTGCACTACTCGGTAAACACTGCAAAATATTCATATTATACGTCACGCTAGCCGGACGCTGAGCAATATCTTGCTGATTAACACCATCTAAACGATAGTTCCAACTTGCCCATGCCGCTTTACGCTTAGGCAATAAATTAATATCTGTGTGCAGCACCACTTCATTATTCTGATATTCCATTGCGCCTAACACGTCTATCTCATCTTGAGTGGCATCGGTTAACATAGCTAACGCTTGATCGCTATGGCAACTCAACACTACATCGTCAAAGTGCTGCCATTCACCGTTAGCAACTTGAACATACACACCATCATCGCTACGTTTGATACCACTCACTGGAGAATTAAGCTGGATACGTTCTTTAAACGGTGCGGTTAAGGCTGGGATATAACTGCGCGATCCACCTTCAAGTACATACCATTGCGGGCGATCATTAATATTTAATAAACCATGATGCTGGAAAAAACGAATAAAGAATCGCAATGAAAAGCCGCGCATATCATCAATACTGGCAGACCAAATCGCCGCGCCCATAGGCAAAATGTAATGCTCACAGAAAAAGGCTGAGAAACCTTGTTGATCAAGATACTCACCGAGTGAAGACGTTGGGTAATTGTCGGCCTCATAAATAACTTTACAACCATTGTTGAAACGAACAATTTCACCTAAAAACCGGTAAAAACTTGGGCGTAACAAATTACGACGTTGGGCAAATAAGCTCCACAAATTATGACCATTATATTCAAGCCCAGTGAGTGCATTATTCACACTAAAACTCATTTCAGTCGGTAAAGACTTAATATTAAGTTGTGCCATTAATGTTTCAAATAGCGGATAAGTCCGGTCATTAAACACAATAAAACCAGAGTCAATTGCGTATTGCTGCCCTGCTACTTCCACATCAATGGTCGCTGTATGGCCACCAATATAATCATTAGCCTCAAACACGGTTACCGTGTGTTCACGGCTTAATAGGTGGGCACACGTTAACCCCGAAATCCCACTACCAATTACAGCAATATTTTTCATTTAGTTAATCCTTGACGCTAATACTTGTTCTTGTGGTGAATTGACTTGGGTTTACTATTTAGGTGCCAGCAAAAATACTAGTAATTTTTCTGGCAATAAAGAGGCTAATTTAAGTAACCAAGTAAATTTAGCTGGGAAATGGATTTCACGGCGTTGACGCTGCATACCATTATAAATAGCCTCAGCCGCTTGCTTAGCGGTGATTTGCATTGGCATAGCAAAGTCGTTTTTGGCGGTTAACGGGGTTTTAACAAAGCCCGGACAAATAACGCTCACCCCAATACCATGCTGAGCAAGGTCAACTCGTAAACTACGGCCTAAATAACCAATAGCCGCTTTTGATGAGCCATAAGCTTCGGCACGCGGAAACGGTAAATAAGTGGCACTTGAACTCATTAATCCCAGCTGTGCACCACGGCTCAATAAAGGTAAAAAATGCTCAAGGCAGTAACCCATGGCAACCACATTAGTATTGATGACTCTGGCAAATAACGCTGAGTCGAAATGCAATGCATCGTCAATGTATTCACAGCTGCCAGCATTAAGAATAACCTGCTGCAACTGCCAGTGATTATCGTGTAACAGCTGCTTAAGTTTGGCGGCGGCGGCTTGTACCTGAGAACTATCGGTAATATCAAATTCAAGCGGAGTGGCACCAGTTATGGCTTGTAAGGCTTGGGCATTTCGACCACAGGCTATAACGGCCACGCCTTTAGCCAGATAATGCTCCGCTAAAGCTAAACCAATACCAGAACTTGCACCGGTTATCAAAACCGCTGTTGTATCCGCAGAAACCATTGCCATTACTTAGTCACCCTATTTTTGAGTAAGCCAATTAATCCACCTAAAAACGGCACTTGCTCGTACAGCATTTGGCCCAGATCAAAATAATCACGGTGAGAAAAAATCTTATCAGAGAATTTAAGTTGTGACATGCCTTCAACATTAATCAGCTGTCCCTTACTTAATTTAGGGTGTGAATAGCTCATAGTCCAATACAATGCAGCTTGTTGCTTATCAGCACTGATCACCACTTCTTTAATATCAAATTCAATGTGGGTGACATTTTGATACATGTTGGCAAAATAATCGGTTAATGCTTCGATTCCCTCTACATGATGCATGGGATCTCGAAAGCAAATATCATCCCGATAAACTTGACGTAGTAAGAATAGATTATCTTTATTAAGCTGTTGATACATATTAATAAAGTCATCAACAATAACCGGATGACCATTAACGGACGCAGAGCGGTCAGCATTTAATGATTCGGATTGAGTATCAACTGTCGACTGTGCACCTTGCATTAACGGACTCCTATTACACGACCAAGAAAGAATACACGTAACCAGATATAACAATGCCTTATATGACAATAAGATAAAAGTATTTCATGGCCGTGCAGTAAATAAAAACTAACTTGATATCCATACGAGATAGCGCAGGAAGTAGATCACCCTTTAAACGAATCACAAAGTAACACGCCTAAGCATGGCTTAGGCGTTAATAACGTTTATAAATTGAAACTGTTCTCTAGTAACCCTTTTTGGCTACCGGCTGCCAGTACTTATCAACTTCTTGTTTAATAAAAGCTTGTTTGGCTTTAATGGCATCAGCTTCAATAAATCCAATAGCGGCATGGGCTTTTTGTTTGGTACTGTAATCTGGATACTCAACTTCGGTAACAGACATTTGACTCAATATGCGGGCTAATGCTTCACGGGCATACGTAACCTGTTCAGTTGATTTATCCAGTAACTCAATCCCTTCTTTAGGATTATGAGCGTACATACCATGCGATGCGGTGGCAAAATCCCAGCGCCATTGTGAATGACGAATAGCCATAATCGCATCATTCATTTGCGGCCATGTGGCTCCGGCATCCCAAGCCGCTTTGGCTTCGTAATGTGCTTTAATCAGCAATGACTCTACATTTCGTGATTTAGCATCAATATTAGCTTTGGTTTTATCAAGCTTTTTGGTGATGGCCGCTTTACTGCTATGACAATTTGCACAACTACGATCAAAATTGTCTAATGCGTCACCCACCTTATGGTCAGTAAATGTAGCGCCTTTTTCATCGGTCGCAGGCGGCATATGACAAGTTATACAGGTCACACCTTGCTTAGCATGAGCCGAACGGCTCCAATGCTCAAACTCTGGATGACGCGCTTTTAATATTGGGGTTTTAGAAATGGGGTGGATCCATTCGTAAAAGCGACGAGTGTCGTAATATTTTTCAATTTCATCAGCAGTGCTGCCAAAAATCCATGGAATATTAACTTTGTTATTATTTTCAGGCTGGAAATAATAACTCACATGACATTGACCACAAACCTGAGCGCCTTGCATGCTGCGGTCTTGCTTATCAAAAGGCAGTTTAATTTTTTCCATCGCATTTTGCGCATGAGGGCGTGGTAATGCGAGTTTAGCACTGCCATCAACATGACAATCACTGCAGTAAACAACGGATTTGATTTCACGGCCTAAATCGACAAAATTGGCACCTGAAAAACCTTGCATACCCATTTCTTTGATCAATCTAGGGGCATCAGGTGTTTTACAGGTCCAGCAACTGGCAGATAAACCTTTGTCGCCTTCAGCTATTGCAACACCAGTACGCAAGGTATGCGTCACGTCAGCAACAGCAAACTGATGCCCTCGAGGGCTATGGTATTCTTTGGCAAATGACGAACCCGCCCATAAAATGATATTGGCAGGATATTGCGCCAGTATATCGTCTCGTTCGACTTGTTCTTCTGTTGCTTGCCAAGAGTCATATTGTTGTGGAAACTTAAGTTGATTAGGATCCACTTCAGCACTTTTAAGCGACCAAGACGTTAGGCTCAGCAATGCCATTGCGCTAATAATAATGCTTAACCCTACCTTGCTTCGCATTGGCCGAGTCGCTTTCATTATTACATCGATAAGTAGATCCATCATATTGCTAACCTTTCTCCAATCTCTTAATTTACAGCGCTACATTGTTCGATAAGTCTGTAGCACTACTTTTGAACTGTTTAGTATAGTTAACTGTTTCGTTAACTTGCGTCATCAATTTAGCTCACGTTATCCAGGACGGCCATCAAGACGTGGACGCAGTAAAATCGGCGCGTAAAACCACACAAATAAACCAAAACCGATAAACCAACATGCTCCTGCGGCCCATAACCAAATTTGGGTGTATTCAGGCATCAACAAAGGCATTCCTGCACGTAAAATAGCGGCGAGAGGCAAACATAAAAATGCCCACGTCATATTAGGGCCTTGATAGATATTGCGACTAGTATGCCCAAGTGAAACGCGTGAAATCATTGATAAACATAATGATGCTATGCCGCCAATAGCAAATAAATGCAATAAGGTACGATAGGCATATTCGTTATCAATGTTGATTGCCATCAATAACAATGTGATTGGCAACGATAGATACGAAATATGCAATGACCACAGCATCGGCTCTTTTAGGGTTTTATGTGCTTGCCAACGAGCAAAACGGACTAAATGCAATATGCCTGCTACTGCAAGCAGTGCTTGTTCAATCCCCTTTGGAAACCAATGACTTATTGCTTGAATAAACAGTAAACCCATTGCTAATAATAATGTATTTTCTAACACATTAATGGGATCAGGCTTGGGTTGTTGAATTTTCATTGCGGTAAAAAATGGGATAACTCGACCGCCAACAATGGTAATAACCATGGCAAGCCACCAAATCATTCCTTGCCATAATTGGGTCGACAACGAAAAGTTACGTTCGGACAAGGCGTAATAACTGGCTAAATTAACCAACAATGCGACCACCAGCATGATAGGAAAACCTATATTGCGCCATTGTTTAACCGGATAAATACAGCGCCACAATGCCAACGCACTTAACCCTAAAAATAAGCTGTCAAATATTGCAGGTAATATCAAAGGAATGTTCATTGGTAATAGCAACATTAAGCGGGCAATGAGCCAACAACCAAAGGTGACCATTAACGCGCGCCCCGTAATAGTGGGTTGATTGGTCCACGCTTGCACTGCTGTGAGTAAAAAACCGCACACAATAGCCATAGCGAAACCAAATAACATTTCGTGAGGATGCCACCATAGCGGCACAACGTTGGCCCAAAATTCACTATTAAATAAGCTATATTGCGGAGTAAACCAGCCCATTAACCACAACGGGATGTATAACGCTGCGACACTTGCTCCACCTAAAAAAAACGGTCTAAAACCCAAACGCCATATTGCAGGAGTGTTATCAATTTCAGCAGGATCATCAATATTCAGCATAAGCAGTGCACTCACTTAGTGGATTAACATCAACAAGATTTAAACATGTATACTATATAAATCTTTAATATGGCCATTCTATGCTGTTAATTGATGTGCTTCAATCAATACTCATCAATCCACTCACCAGCCAAGCTCATAGTGTGATCTAACGCAAAAAAAGCCGCTATTATCATAAGGGATAATAGCGGCTTAATTGTGTTGTTGCTGATTTCTCGAACTAAAATGGACTCAGTAACCTGAGTTCAAGATAACAAACGGCTCTCAAACAGCCCTTTGTCTTGCTAACTGCGTTAAATGTTGATCGAAACAATTAACCACGCTTTAGCGCACTTAGTACTTCTATCGCCCGCAAGCGTGCCATCTTGTGTTCGACAATAGGTTGTGGGTATCGGTCATCCTGGCGTTGTGCAAATAAGTCATTAACATTGATGGTTTTGGGTTGATGAATATCGGCCAAAGACCAAGTAGACAATTCGGGAACATAACGCTTTATGAAACTGGCATCAGGGTCGAACTTGCTACTTTGGGTCATTGGGTTAAATACGCGAAAATAAGGTTGCGCATCGCAGCCTGTTCCGGCTGACCATTGCCAACCACCATTATTGGCGGCTAAGTCACCATCAATTAGTTTTTGCCTAAAATATCGCTCGCCCCAACGCCAATCAACCAATAGGTGTTTAGTTAAAAAGCTGGCTACCACCATGCGTAATCGATTATGCATCCAACCGGTTTGATTTAATTGGCGCATAGCAGCATCAATAATTGGATAGCCTGTTTGACCATTACACCAAGCGGTAAACTCAGCAAGATTATTGCGCCACACAATGCCGTCGCCTAACTCATTAAAGTTATGGTTCATGGATAGGCGTGGAAATGCCACCAGTAAATGGCGATAAAACTCACGCCAAATTAATTCATTTAACCACGTTTTTGCAGGGCAAGTGTCATCGACTAAAGCTTGGGGATAACGCCCTAATATGGCTGCGACACATTGACGGGAACTAATGACCCCAATAGCTAAAAATGGCGATAACCGACTGGTTCCTTCAAGGGCAGGAAAATCCCTTTCGGCTTGATAATCTGCAACTTGGTTTGCTAGAAATTGATCGAGTATTCGCTTTGCAGCGCCTTCTCCAGCAGACCATTGCTCACTAGACATTTTATCGCAGTTAAATACCACTTCACTGGGAGTTGCCAGTACTGCAGCGATTGGCGCAGGCACCGCGACCGGAACAATCGCGCGCTGGCCGGCAATGCTTTTCCACTTTTTAGCAAAAGGGCTAAAGACTTTGTACATATCACCAGCCAAGTTTTTCACTTGCCCTGGTGCCAATACACAATCTTGGTCGATTAACGTTAATGGCACACCGTTATCGATTAAAGCGCGGTCTCGACGACGTTCATTTATTTCAGGTTCATTGGCAGCATACACAGTTGCTATATCATGTTGTGCGATATAAGCGGCTAACAGGGTTTGTACTTCATCAAAGTCTTGTGCGTGCAACACATCTAGATGAATACCTAACACCGCCAATGCCTGCGCTAACAAATTGACATGTCGCTGGATAAAATCAATTTGTATCGGTGCAACATCATGCTGCGCCCATTGTGCTGGTGTGACAAAATACACAGCTCGAACATGACTATGATTACTGGCAGCAAACTCACACGCAGCCACTAAAGCCGGATTATCTGCCACCCGTAAATCTTGCCTAAACCACATTAAACTATTCATAGAAGTCATTCACAATCGACCTAATAAGCATAACGAAGCTTAAGCGCTTCTGGATGTGGATTTAAATACACCTGCTCTTGAATATACGGGGTATGAAACTCACGCACATAATGGTTAATCAAGGTGATTGGCACCAGCAAAGGCAACAACCCTTGGCGATATTTTAAAATTGACTCACTCAACTCTTCTTTTTGTTCAGCGGTTAACTGCTTCTTAAAATAGCCTTGAATATGCTGCAAAGTACTGGTGTGATTTTTACGGGTGGCAATAATTTTAAGTGCCGTCATAAAGCCTTCAAAATATTGTTGCGCAGTTTGCTCAACATCTTGAATATCGGCCAATATAGGCCCTAAATCGCGATACCACTGCGGGCTGTGGGCCATTAATAGATACTTATAACGCGAATGGAACTGCATTAGCTTATGTTTAGTGAGACCCGATTTAGTCATTTGCTTCCAATCGTTATAAGCAAATACACGGGTGAAAAAGTTTTCTCTTAGTGGCAAATCATGTAAACGGCCTTCTTCTTCAACTGGCAAAAGTGGGTAGCGTTCCATTAATTTTTTTGCAAAAACACCGATGCCGGTTTTAGTGCCATGATTGGTACCAATTTTGTACTCGGTAACCCTTTCCATGCCACAGGTTGGTGATTTGGCACATAAAATATAACCGCCAAGGTAATCAAGCTCTTCCACTTTGGCTTGGGAGTATTCATTAAGCTTGTCTGTCACATCGAGCGTTCCATCAGCACTGCGAATATGCACTACATCGCCATCTCGTATTTGACGGATACTTTTGCGTGGTGCGCCCATGCCAATCGCCATTTCAGGGCAAACAGTGGTGTATTCAAAAAATGGTTCTATTTCTTGTCTACAGTAATAAGAGTTTTTGTGTCCGCCATCAAAGCGGACTTGGTTACCCAACAAGCAACTGCTGATCCCAATTTGGATTTTTTCTGGCACAAATGTATCGATATTTGGCATATTATGCACTCCTGTGGCAACTGTAATATTCCCAAAGTGGGATAAAAAAAGATGTCATGCTAACTACACATACTATTAAGCAAAAATACGAATAAAACACCCATTAAGTTCATTATTTATAGGGTTATTTATCGTTTTTGCAATATGAGCCTACATATTAGTCAAATAACGCACACAAAAAAACAGAACCTAAGTTCTGCTTCATTATTCATCTTTTACTTGTCTTCCACCTGAACGGCCCAGATTAAGCTTCAACAGGATTAACTATTCGCTTTGTTGCCGACGCGTTCTAATCCCCACACCAAACCAATCCCCACCAGCAGACACACTATGGCAATGATAATTTGTGATGATTCGCCAGTGATTTGCTCAAACTGAAACGGAGATAAATTTTGCTCAACCAAAGGCACTAATTCACCCTTAGAATTCTCGCGCCAACTGATCACTTGTTTCCATGGCCAAATTTTACCTAGCGTCCCGAGCATTAATCCCGTTAAAAATAATAACGTCGTGTCATGGAATTTACGTAACAAGGCCGATAACACATGACTAAAACTTAATAATCCAACCACAGCACCAATCGCAAAACAGGCTAAATAAACAATATCAAAGCCTTTAGCTGCCGCTAATACCGCTGGATACATCCCTAAAAGCAACAAAATAAAGCTGCCTGAAATCCCAGGTAATATCATGGCGCAAATAGCAATAGCACCACAAAAGAAGAAATTAAGGTAACTCACCTGCATTTCAATAGGATGTAACACTGTAATAGCCCACGCAAAGGCGACACCGACAATGAACATGGCAATCCGCATAGCAGTGAATTTGTTCACTTGCTTAAGCATATGAACCACTGAAAATAAAATTAATCCAAAAAAGAACGACCACACAGGAATGGGGTGAGTGACCAATAGCCAAGAAATCAATTTAGCTAAGGTAAAAATACTGGTGAGGATCCCACCAAATACACACACGAGAAAAGGACCGTTAATGTGTAAAAAGGCGGCTTTAATGCCTTTTTGTTTGATAATGCCCACTAACGACCAGTTTATTTTGCGAATGCCATCCAATAATGGGTCTAAAATACCGGTAATAAACGCAATAGTGCCACCCGACACGCCCGGCACAACATCTGCAGCGCCCATGGCCATACCTTTGAAATAATTCAATAACAGTGAGTC
Source organism: Shewanella sp. AC91-MNA-CIBAN-0169 (assembly GCF_040310165.1). Taxonomy (NCBI): domain Bacteria; kingdom Pseudomonadati; phylum Pseudomonadota; class Gammaproteobacteria; order Alteromonadales; family Shewanellaceae; genus Shewanella; species Shewanella sp. AC91-MNA-CIBAN-0169. The sequence continues at coordinate 81,054 of NZ_JBEOPM010000014.1, read as the reverse complement.
AGTTTTCAAAATTCATCCTTAATGTGTCTAATCACGTAAATTATACCTGTGCCCTTTGCAATGAGCGATGGAAAATATTCAACGGGGCTTTTCCGCAGGTTACAACAATGTTAATCTCGTCCGACCAGATAACGATTAGAGTTCATTTATGATCCCAACTAAACCCAATAAAGTCATGTCACTATATAAGAAAGTCACTGCTTATCCATTTGGTAAACAGATTTTTTCTAAAATGGTGTCTCGAATGGCGCCCTATTTTGGCACAGTACACCCTTACATAAGTGATTTACGCGTTAACCGCTGCGAATGTTTAATCAAAAAGCGCAAGAAAGTCCAAAATCATATTGGAACCGTGCATGTGATTGCCATTTGTAATGGTCTGGAAATGGCCATGGGTACGATGGCAGAAGCATCAATCCCGGCTCATTTACGCTGGATCCCTAAAGGCATGAGCGTTGATTACACCGCCAAAGCGGGCAGCGACATTTTATGTGTGGCAGAGGTAAAACCAGAACAATGGCAAGTGGGTGATATGTTAGTCGACGTAAAAGCCTATGACACTAACGGTGTTGTGGTGGTCCAAGGGCATATTAAGCTATGGATTTCAGAGAAACCTCAAAAATAACTAAGTAATTTAATCACCTTTATTCACTTTTGCTAGGGAAGCATAATGTTAAAAAATGGTCTGGCGCAAGCTAACACAAATCATCTCGGTAAAATCATTCCAGTCGCAGTTTTACTGCTAATGCTGATCAGTTTATATGGCAGCTGGTATACCATTGATCAGGGTGAACGTGGGGTATTGCTGCGTAACGGTAAAATTATCGATACTGCAGAACCCGGTCTTGGATTTAAAATTCCACTGATGGATACCGTGGTTAAAATATCAACCCAAACTCATACCGCAAACTACCAAGGTTTACAGGCGTATAGCCGCGATCAACAACCTGCCACCTTACGCGCATCAGTCACATTTAGCATACCGCCAGATCGTGTTGAAGAAGTATATGCTAATTTCAAAAGTATCGACTTAATGGTGTCACGCTTACTCGACCGCCAAGTGCCAACCCAAATTGAGAATATTTTTGGTAAGTACACTGCTATTTCTGCGGTCCAAGAACGTATCAAGTTTGGTATTGATGTGACTGACGCCATAACTAAATCAATTAAAGGCCCGGTGACCATTAATTCGGTACAGATTGAAAATATCGACTTTAGCAACGCATACGAGAAATCAGTAGAAGACAGAATGCGTGCAGAAGTAGAAGTACAAACCCAATTACAGAATCTTGAAAAAGAGCGTGTTAGTGCCCAAATTGCTGTCACTCAAGCACAAGCGGAAGCGGACTCACAATTGGCACGAGCAATTGCCGAAGCTGAAAGTATCCGTATTAAAGGTAATGCAGAAGCATCAGCCATTAAAATTCGTGCTGAAGCGCTAGCGCAAAATCAAAATTTAGTTGAATTGACTAAAGCGGAACGTTGGGATGGGCGCTTACCAACAACCATGCTACCTACTGGTACTATCCCGTTCCTTGAAGTGCAAACAACCAAATAAACCAAACTGCATACTTCACAAACCAAGCGTTCGGTATTAATACTGAACGCTTGTTTTTTTATCATCATCTTGCCTCACCTAAACGTATTATCTAGTTGCATTACCGTATTTGGCTGGTAATCTCTAACAGCGCCTCTTTAATGAATAAAGAGGGTTTATAAACAGCTAAAAGTAAAAGGAATTAAGCGATTAACACTGCAACCTACATGGATGAGCATAGCGCTCCGGTCCAACAAGCTCGTTTGGCTAATCTTGACGCTATCAGAGGGCTTGGCGTATTAGGTATTTTCTTCCTTAATATCTATTTTATGGGCAATAGTTTTTTCGGTTACGCTCCTCATGAGGTTCAACCCACCAGCGACATTATCCTACTCATTTTTAGCAATTTCTTTTTAGAAGGTCGTTTCTTTAGCCTATTTGCGATGATTTTTGGGGTGGGAATGCTAATCCAATACCAACGCCAGCAAATGAGAATGGAGACAGCCACCACTACTCAGCAGAATAAGCGCATAAAAAGCCGTCTGTATTGGTTAATTGCCTTTGGCGTAATACACGCTATTTTCATCTTTCCTGGCGATATATTATTGTCTTATGGTGTCAGTGGATTATTAGCTTTTCGCTACATTAGCCTCAGTGGCGATGAACTAATCCGTAAAGCTAAATGGTTTATCTTTTTATCATTTATACCCATCGCACTTATTTCGCTCATGCCAGACGATCAAGTTTATTCACGAGATTCAGCTTTCTTCATCGAGCAACTTGCTGCTTGGACAGGCAGCTACCAACAACAACTGACCCTGCACCTAACCATGTTTGCGTACATGCTGGCGGTTATTCCATTAACGTTAATGTGGTATATCACCGGCTTAATGCTTTTAGGGATGGCGTTATATAAACGCAATATCTTTGTTGATGGATTGGATAATAAAACCCTGTGGCAATGTGTATTTTGGGCCATCACATTAGCATCATTAGACTCGATATTAAGTCTAAGTGGCAATCAGATGTTGGAGTCGATGTCAGATCTTTTATTGTGGTTCAGCGCTATTGCGACGGCTTTGATTTACATCCACATTATTGTTAAATTCTGCCAAAATACGCCACATAGACTGAAGCTACTGCAAAACGTCGGGCGGATGGCGTTTAGTTTGTACATTCTCCAGTCAATAGTCGGTATTTTACTGTTACGTTATATCGCACCAGACTGGCTGTACTCACTAAACAGGATAGGTTACGTCTCAATTGCGATTATCTACAGTGTATTTCAACTGTTGTTAGCGGATGTCTATTTACGAAAATTCAATCAAGGCCCATTAGAAAAGCTTTGGCGTGTGTTAGTCTCCCGCACAAGCTAATGAAACATATACATTTAAAAGAAGAATCTATGCAACTACCATTGTGTGCAATGCTGATTGGTCTCATCAGTATGACGAAATCAATATGATAAAATTAATCTCACAGAGCAGGCACTAAAATGAATAAGTTTGCTTGGTTGATGTTGCTGCTCATTGGCGCTATTTTTGCCACTATTCAGCCCTGGTTAGCTGGGGTATATGGCCTAATTAATCTGGTCACTTATAGTTTGTATTATCGTGATAAATCTGCCGCTAAACAGGGGCAATGGCGCATAAAAGAAAGCACCTTACAATTTTTTTCTTTAATTGGCGGCTGGCCAGCAGCGCTACTCGGCCAGTATCACTTACGTCATAAAACCCAAAAATCGTCTTTTAAACGGATATTGTGGTGTTGCATCATACTCAACTCAGTTGGAGTCAGCTTATTATGTTATCAGCTGTGGCATCCGTTATTAGACGCATACCGTTAAGCTGTTGGTTCAATTGTCGCTTCAATCGTGTTGATGAGTATTAGCTCAGCAATTTTTACGCTAAACTAGCCACACTATCTACCCAACAATTCGAGATCAATTATGCGTATGATTTTGGCCGTGCTGGTCATTGCGGGCGTTATTTTTTATTTTTTCACTCAATCTAACAATTCTAAAGCCGCCAAAGAAAACATTGAGAAAGGTAAGATTTTTTTAGCTGAAAATGCCAAACGCGAAGGCGTAATCCAAACCTTATCTGGCTTACAATATGAAGTGCTAGTTAAAAGTGAGAATACCGAACACCCTAGCGCAAAAAGCAAAGTTACCGTGCATTACCACGGCACACTCATTGACGGTAGCGTATTCGACAGCTCAGTTGATCGCGGCGAAACAATCAGCTTTGGTTTAAATCAAGTGATAGCCGGTTGGACCGAAGGTGTACAACTCATGAATATTGGCGATAAATTCCGTTTTTATATTCCAAGCCAATTGGCTTACGGCAATCGCTCAACAGGTAAAATTGAAGGTGGCTCAGTACTGATTTTTGATGTTGAGTTATTTGAAATTAACTAAAAATTAAATAATAGATGACATAGTTTTCACACTAAGAACTACACCAAAAATCCAAAGCCTCCATAGCGGAGGCTTTTTGCTATTGCTTGACTCATACCACTTAGCTAATTTTTCTTAATCCTCCAGTTCCCCGAAAACAACTTAATAAAAACTCATAAATCTGCAGCTTCAAGGATTCTCCGTCCGAAGTGTCCGAAATAGCGTGATAAAAATGCCGTAGTGACATCATGGCCTTTATAGCACATCCATGTGTTTCAAGGCATGTAGACTCCTGTCTTGCAGATATGACACAGACTCAGGGGTACATGGTCGTTCAGTGACATCCATGTCATCACGACATTCGTCAGTCCATTCACATCAGATGTACCATCTGAGCCGTTAGGCGATTTTTGTTATGCTATGAGGATCAACACTTTGTCGGAGCTGCTGGGGTGATCCAAGAGGGGAAAGCAGTGTTTCCCTTCTTGGTCGGGTGTGGGCGAAGCGCCACGACGTTAAGCTGACTATATTTGTCAGTGATAATTAAACAATTATCATGCTAGATAAAACGGATCATCAATCGACTTCGCTGGCGCTGTAAACCATTTAGGCCCTTGCGCTGTCATGTAAAAATGGTCTTCATGACGGATCCCAAACTCCCCAGGTACACATAACATTGGCTCGTTGCTAAAACACATACCAACCGCCAGTGGTGTAACATCATTACGCACCAAATACGGCCATTCATGAATATCTAAACCGATACCATGACCAGTACGATGAGGTAAACCTGGCACGTTGTAATCTGGACCAAAGCCTGCGGCTTCTAACACGGCACGAGCAGCTGCATCCACATCACTACACAGGTTGCCTAAGGTAGCAGCATCAAACGCAGCAATTTGTGCATCCTGTTCAAGTTGCCATAATTGACGCTGACGATCATTAGGCTCACCAAATACATAAGTGCGAGTAATATCAGAGTTATAGCCTTGTAATTGGCAACCTGTATCAATCAATACCGTGTCATTTTTCTCAAGCGCTTTAGGTGATTTAACCCCATGCGGATAAGCTGTATCTTCACCAAATAGCACGATGCAAAAATACGAACCTTTGGCTGCGCCCACAACATAGTGAGCTTGGTTAATAAAGTCTTCCACTTCTGCAGTGGTGATGCCCTCACGTAAGATACTGGCGGTGGCTTTATGCACTTCAAGAGTCATGTCTTTAGCACGTTGCATTAAGGCAATTTCGGCAACCGACTTAATCATCCGACACCCTGCCGTTACTGTTGTCGCACTTACAAATCGATGCTGTGGAGCCGCTTGGGCAATGCCATCGCTAATAAAAAAGGCGGTTGACTCATCAATACCGATTTTTGCTTGGCTCAAGCCGATGTTATCCAGCACGTCGGCAAATAACTGATATGGGCTTTCATCTTCATGCCACGTATTTACTTGACCTTTTATGGTCATATAACCCTGTAACGTGTCGAGTTCAAATGCAGGAGCAATATACTGAACCTCACCCACAGCGGGGATAATAGCACCCACCATACGCTCGCTAGAAAACCAACGAGTACCCGTAAAATAGTACAAATTAGTACCAGCATTCACATAGATTGCTTCTAAACCATGTTGCGCCATCAATCGTTGTGCATGTTGAATTCGTTGATTAAATTCATCATCACTTATCGCTGCTACACCGTGAGTCATATTAGTGAGTGTGGCTAATGCTTGTTGCGGGCTAACGCCGCCGACACCGATTGTCATAGGTTTTCCTTTGGTTATTTTTATTGTTATTTATTTAGAGTCTGTGGAAATCAAATCGTCTTACCTTGTTCAAATATACAAGATAATCAATACCGACAAGGATACCGTCTGTATCGCTTTGTTACCATTGTATACAATATAAGTTTACAATTTTAATCAGTCTGCTCCACATTATGTCAGCGACTTCACTTGCCAGTTTGCCGTCACGCTTGCGATAATCGCAGTTCATTCTACAGAGCTGAGTTCATCAGTCGCCTCCAACGGAGAAACCATGTCCAATATTATTGCTACGCGTCTTAACGCCATTCGCCAACAGCTTGAAGTAAACCAAATAGATGCATTCATCATTCCTCGCGCTGACGAATATTTAGGTGAGTATGTCCCTGCTCGTAACGAGCGTTTACATTGGGCCACTGGCTTTACCGGTTCTGCTGGCATGGCAATCGTGTTAAAAGACCGCGCAGCAATATTTACCGACGGCCGTTACACAGTGCAAGTACGCCAACAAGTAGACGGTAACTTATTTGAATATTTAAGCCTGTATGACGACCCGCAAATTGACTGGTTAATCGATACATTAGCTGCAGGCGCTAACGTCGGCATCGACAGTCGCTTACATACCCTTGCTTGGTATCAACAAACCAAAGCGCAATTTGATAAAGCCCAAATCAATTTAGTTGAAGTAGATAGCAACCCGATTGATGTGAGTTGGTTAGACCGCCCTGCACCGTCAGCATCCACCATGACTTTATTTAGCCACCAAGGTGCAGGACGTAATAGCGTCGACAAACGTCAACAAATTGGTCAGCTGGTTAACAAGCAAGGCGCCGATGTTGCCCTTATTGCCGCATTAGATTCATGTTGTTGGTTACTGAATATCCGTGGTAATGACGTTCCACGCTTCCCCGTCATACTTGGCTGCGGATTATTATCGACCAATGGCGATATGACATTTTTTACCGATTTAGCTAAAGTGCCGCAAAATATTGAACAGCACGTAGGTGCTGGGGTGAACTTTAAAGATGAAGCAGAACTGGCAACCGTATTAGCGCAAATGAATGGCGTTAAGCTATTGGCCGACCCTCATTCTGCCAACGCCTATTCGCAATTACTGGCCCAAAAAGGCGGTGCTAAACTGATTGTGGGTACCGACCCGGTTGCATTACCTAAAGCACAAAAAAATAACGCCGAATTAGCTGGTATGCGAGCATGTCATATTCGTGATGGTGTTGCGGTGAGCCGCTTTTTAGCCTGGTTAGACAGCCAAGTTGAACAAAACATTATGCACGATGAAGCACAACTTGCTGACAAATTAGAGAGCTTTAGATTGCAAGACTCGCTGTATCGCGAGCCAAGCTTTGACACTATTTCAGCCACTGGAGCCAATGCCGCTATGTGCCATTACAACCATAATAATGGCACCCCAAGCACCATGACCATGGACAGTATTTACTTGGTCGATTCTGGCGCTCAGTACATAGACGGCACCACCGACGTCACCCGCACCATCGCCATTGGCAAGGTGACAGACGAGCAGAGAAAAATGGTCACGCTGGTATTAAAAGGCCACATAGCCCTTGATACAGCCCGCTTCCCTAAAGGCACCTCTGGTGTGCAACTCGATGCATTTGCTCGCCAATATTTATGGCAGCATGGTTTTGATTATGACCACGGCACGGGCCATGGTGTAGGTCACTTTCTAAGTGTTCACGAAGGCCCGCAACGCATTGGTAAAAACGTCAATGGCGTGGCATTACTGCCAGGCATGGTATTGTCGAATGAGCCTGGTTATTACCGCGCCGATGGTTTTGGTATTCGCATCGAAAACCTCGTCACAGTGCAACATTGCCAAGCGTTGGCAGGTGCAGAGCGTGAAATGTATGAGTTTGATGTATTAACCCATATTCCAATGGATGCACGCTTAATCGACAAATCATTGCTAACCGACTTTGAAGTGAATTGGTTTAATCAATATCAACAAAAAGTACGTCAAACCTTAGCGCCATTAATGCAAGGTGACGAGTTAGCATGGCTCAATAAAGTGACTGTCGCGATTTAAGCGCCATCCAATTCAGCATAACGCGTTAGCATTTAATTTAGGGCTTTGGACTAATAACGCGTCCAAAGCCCTTTTTGTTAAAGCACCATCAAGTGCAAACTAAGTCACCCAAAATGCTAGGGCACTATCTGCGCGGCAATACTTTCCCTCGTCATAACCAACATACTTATTGCCAGATTTGCGATGAATTGAGCATTCGAAAATGTCCTCTACCGAGCTTACTCATAACATTTCACTGCTACTTCACCAATACGACTTCGCCACTGACTCCCCCGCAATAACAGCTTAAAATGACCAAAGTAGATCTTGAACTAGCGCCAGTTAATCGACCTACTCACAGCAAACACAATTATCCTTAAACAATGGTATTAAATTGCTATACCAAGGGCGGTAATCCGTTATAAGAGTTGAATACTCAAAGGCAGTGATTACAACAGCGAGTGACTTTTATGGTGAGATATACGAGCAATCTGTTTTTGGGGTGCGTTTTTTACCCATATAGCAAAAAATGTTAGCCGCTTCCTATTTCCCCATTGTTGATTGTTGTAAACTCCGCGCCGACAAAGGCTGTGTTGGTAAGCGTAAATTTTACCAGACATGTGTATAACAAATTTGTTTATCACAATATTCGCAGGTCACTAACGCTATATGCGCCAAGTGGATCTCTCACCCAAGTATTTCTCGTTTGGGGCTCTACCTGCCATAGCCGTGTCGCCAATGAATGACCATTGGTTAACTCATCATTTAAGAGATCAAAAGGTATCATCACTATGAAGTCTGAACAGACTCTCTCTAACACTGCTGTTTCTGATTCATTTTTGGATCGCTATTTCAATATTTCTGCCCGAGGAAGTACCTTAAAACGTGAAGTCATTGCTGGCTTAACAACGTTTTTGGCTATGGTTTATTCGGTAATTGTAGTGCCAAACATGTTGGGCACTGCTGGGTTTGACCCTGCGGCAGTGTTTATCGCTACCTGTTTAATTGCCGCGTTTGGTTCGTTGCTCATGGGGCTATGGGCTAATTTGCCAATGGCCATTGGTTGTGCAATTTCACTCACCGCATTTACTGCATTTAGTATGGTGCTAGGCCAGGGAATATCGATTCCTGTCACCCTTGGCGCTATTTTCCTAATGGGTATCGTGTTTACACTTGTGAGTGTCACAGGCATTCGTCAATGGGTACTCACTAACCTGCCAACCGGTATTGCTCACGGTACGGGTATTGGTATTGGTTTGTTTTTACTCCTTATTGCCACCAATAGCGTAAAATTGATTGTATCAAACGATGCCGGTTTACCCGTAAAGCTTGGTGATATTAACAGCTTACCGGTTATCGCTACAATTGTTGGTCTTGCAATGACGATAGGGCTTGAGCGCCGAGGCACACCAGGTGGCATATTGCTGGTCATCGTCGGATTATCAATTTTTGGGTTAATATTTGATCCTAGCGTGACTTATCAAGGCCTATTTGCTTTACCTGACTTGATGTCTGAAACGTCGCTAATTGGCCAGCTCGATATTATGGGCGCACTGAACCCAGTCGTACTGCCCATTGTGTTGGCATTAGTGATGACCGCTATCTTCGATGCAACCGGCACAATTAGAGCGGTTGCAGGGCAAGCGGAACTTCTCGATGATAAAGACAATATTGTTGGTGGTGGAAAAGCACTGACATCAGACTCAGTCAGCAGTATTTTTGCAGGCGTGGTCGGCGGCGCACCAGCAGCGGTGTATATTGAATCCGCAGCAGGAACCGCAGCAGGTGGCAAAACCGGCCTGACCGCGACCATCGTCGGCTTACTATTTTTGATAATGATGTTCTTAGCGCCGTTAAGCTTTTTAGTACCTGCTTATGCGACAGCTCCAGCGCTAATGTATGTTGGATTACTAATGCTAAGTAACGTCACCAAGCTTAATTTTGATGATAAAGTGGACGCAATGGCGGGCCTAACCTGCGCGGTATTTATCATTTTAAGCTGTAATATCGTTACTGGGATTATGCTTGGTTTTGTTACCTTGGTTATTGGCCGCATATGCAGCGGCGAATGGCGTAAACTGCGACTTGGGGTTATCTTAATCACCCTTGGTTTAGTCGCCTTTTACATGGGTGGCTGGGCGATTTAACCCAATTATAAATTCAATTATAAATTCAATATTAAGGTCAGCCGTCGAGGCTGGCCTTTTTGTTATCGACGACCATATAAGTTAACAAAAGGGCATCAATTTAACGCCCCTAGTTTTGGACTATAACTCTGATAGGGAGGATTACCGGAGGACACTTGAATGCCTTGAAGCGTATGAGTGTGTGAAAGGTCTGTCAGGTTTACGCATTCTGATGTAAAAAGTTTTTGAATGAAAGTGTAGCATTTTTTATGATTGCTGAGTCGTGTTTAGCTGAGTGGGTATTGGTTAAATGGCCTTTAAGATTGCCCTTCATTGTTGTCAATCACTTGCAGTGGACTTATGTGTAGATACGGCTTCGGGACGCTTTGCACCATCCATGGCCGCTTAACGAAAACGTCCCTGTTTTCGATACCCTCAGTCGCATCTACACAAGGTCATTCTATCTCTTCGATTTGGCTTCATTTGGTACGAATGTTAAGTTAAAAGCTAACTTGGTTTTGCCCCATTCCTTGTCAGTGAGGTATACCAGGCGCAAGGCAATAATCGATCAATGAAAAAGATTAAACATCATCAACCCCACCTTAAAAGGAATAATCAGAACAGATAATTAGCCTAAAGGTTGTACAAAAACCACTACCGCAAAAAAGTAAATTCCTATAGCATAAAACATACCGATTAATATGGATGTGGCATCGGCCAAGTCCAACAAGCGATTTATACCTTGCAAATAGTGCAACGCATAAATACTAAAACGTTATGTTTCTGGAGTCACATGAACTTTTACGAGCAATCATCAGGTAGAGGATTGGAGATCTTTATTGGTTTAATTGTTCTATTAATTGCTCTAATTTTTGCAGCATTAATTGGTCTTATTGTTTCTAATGCATCTTTTGGCTATTCAAGTGTTTTGGGTTCGTTAGCTTTAGCGCTATGCTCTTATTGGTTTGTTAAATTGAGTTACAGGTTGGTTTTTAATAAACCTCGAAGTGGTGGCGGTTTATTTAGTCCAAATATTCTCAAAACAGGATGCGTTTTACTTGGTGTTAGTTCTATTTTGTTAGGCTTATTTTCTATATCACAAAATGATATTGGTTCTTTATTAGGTGCATTAGGTATGCTTATCGCGTGTCTATATGGCTGGAAAATAGCTAATAAGCGCAAAGATAACGAAACATAATCGGGTAGCCGGAGGTATCTAGCCTCCAGCCCCCACACCACCCTGTATGCGGCTCTGCACAGGGCCGTTCATTTAGAGCTCCTAACTAGCTTTCTGGTTAGGATAATGAACTGCGATCCATCCATCTCTTAGTGAATATAGTCCTGCTTTTTTCAGATACTCATTACTCAGCGCTTGCTGTATCCCTGGTGTTTTCGAGCTACGCCATTCTTATTGTAATGTGAAACTTATAATTTAGTGCTTTAGTTCTAACGCACTTCTGTCCAAATGTGATTTATCTGACCCACACTCAAGGTGCTGTAAATGCCATTGCTATCACGCCATATCATCTAAACAATTCTCCACTAAAAAATCTTATCGTTAGACACAGATAAAGTTCAGGATTTAAACAAAAGTTTGTTATACTCCGCGGCCGCTTATCGATGGCACTCAATGGGGTGTATCATTCAAGCTTAACGTTTTTCAACTATCCTAAGACGTTAATCAACCCAGTTAAGCATGATATCTGCCATTAACAATGGCTATAGGCCCAAATACTCTAGATTGACCTTGTGCAGCTAACTTAGCTTGTTGCAACTAAATCGCTTTGTTTTGATGTACATACAGGAACCGCACCATGAAATTCGAATCTTTTAGCTTCGCCCCAGAAATATTACGCGCGATCGCTGAGTGCGGTTATCAATCTATGACGCCAATTCAACAACAAGCGATACCGGCGATCCGTCGTGGTGAAGATGTCCTAGCAAGCGCTCAAACAGGCACGGGTAAAACAGCAGCATTTGCGCTGCCTATATTACAAAGAATGTGTGATAACCCAAAAGAGACGATGCCGTCTAACACTCGTACTTTAATTCTGACTCCAACTCGTGAGCTTGCCGCACAGGTTGCAGACAACATTAGCGCTTACAGTAAGCATCTTAATTTAACGGTATTAACCATTTATGGTGGCGTTAAAATAGAGACCCAATCACAAAAACTTAAACGCGGTGCCGACGTTATTGTTGCTACACCAGGTCGTTTACTTGAACACATTGTGGCGTGTAACTTAAGTTTGTCGAATGTTGAGTTTTTAGTACTCGATGAAGCCGACCGTATGCTTGATATGGGCTTTAGTGCTGACATTAAAAAGATTCTCCAAGCAGTAAACAAAAAGCGTCAAAACATGCTGTTCTCTGCGACCTTCTCTTCTGAGGTTAAAAAGCTAGCGAATGACATGCTTGAAAAGCCTAAAGTGATTACTGTTGATAAACAAAATACTACTGCCGACACCGTTAGCCAGGTGGTATATCCAGTAGAGCAGCGTCGTAAGCGTGAATTAATATCTGAACTTATTGGTACCAAAAACTGGCAACAGGTGTTGGTGTTTACCGCGACTCGTGACGCTGCAGACAAATTGGTCAAAGAGCTTAACTTAGATGGTATTCCATCGGGTGTGGTTCATGGTGAGAAAGCACAAGGCAGCCGTCGTCGTGCGTTACGTGAATTTGTTGAAGGTAAAATTCGCGTATTAGTGGCCACCGAAGTCGCCGCTCGTGGCCTTGATATTAAAAATCTTGAATACGTTGTTAACTACGATTTACCATTTTTAGCCGAAGATTACGTCCACCGTATTGGCCGTACAGGTCGTGCAGGTAAAACCGGTGTGGCAATTTCGTTTGTGAGCCGCGAAGAAGAACGCACCTTAGCTGATATTGAAAAGCTAATCGGTCAGCCAATTCGTCGAGTCACAGTACCGGGTTATGAAGTGGGTAGCCGTGAAGTACTGCTTAAGCAGATTGAAAAGCGCCGTAGTTTTGCTAAAAAACAACAACGTGGTGATAACGCTGGCGCCCAGATGATTGCTGAGAAAAACATGGACGGACGTCGTGTTAAAGTGGGTAAAGTCAGCAGCACGGTTAAATACAAAAAGATTAAATAACTCAACTCGAAAGAGTTAATGGTAATAGAAAAAAGCGCTTAGGCGCTTTTTTTGTGTTTGAATGAAATTAATTGTGTGATTATGAGGTCTACTTTAGTCGGGACATTACTCTATAAGGACTTATCATGTTAAAAACTCTGCTTATTGCCACTGCACTTACGTTAACCAGTTTAGCCAGTGTGGCTAAGCCTATTGCCAGTGACGAGAACAATGTCATGCCACTGCTCAATGGCCACCAGATACCAGCAATAACCCTGCAAGATGTTGATGGTAAAGCGGTTGAACTCAGTAAACTTGTGGCGCAAAAGCCGACGATATTCTTCTTTTACCGTGGCGGTTGGTGTCCATTTTGTAATTCGCAAATGGGTCAGCTAAAAGCAATTGAACCTAAATTGCTTGAAATGGGTTTCCAGTTAGTGGGTATTTCACCAGACACGCCAGAAAAGATGCGCGCGTCGATGAATAAACAAGAACTCGATTATTTATTGCTGTCTGACACCTCAATGGCGGCATCGCAAGCATTTGGTTTAGCCTATTACACCAGTGCAGATATCACTAAAAAATATACTGCCAGTTTAGCGGTAACCAATGAACTGTTTACTACCCCAGCAGGTGAAAAACGCTTAGTGTTACCCGTGCCAGCTGTCTATTTGGCAGATAAAAGTGGTTTAATTCATTTTCAATATGTGAATCCAAACTACAAGGTTCGCCCTGCGCCAGAGCTAATTTTAACCGCTGCTGAGTTACTCGTTAAACCTTAGTTAACGCCAAATTCAAATAGAATCTAGCCAACATTAATCCAATAATGTTGGCTTTTTTAACTTACTCTTTTGAGTCAGCACCCTCTAATACAACACTATAGTGTTATGACACTTACCCACTCACATTTGGTGCTTTCAACAACGACACTTCTACACACCGATACATCTAGACTTATCGTAATTAAATACAATCTTTCATCACAAAAAACCTCGAAATACAGGCGTTTTTAGCCAATTAGTGCATTTTATATTGGATTTTTAATACCTCATCTCGTTACACTGTTCGGCATATAAGAATATCCCTACACAGAGGCTGTAAAATACCATGTCTATTGCTACTACATTTGGCACAGCAAATACTTCTGGCACGATTAAGGCGATGCTATTAGGTTGCGGTGAACTCGGCAAAGAAGTTGCCATTGAGCTACAACGTTACGGAATTGAAGTTATCGGAGTTGATCGCTACCCCAATGCCCCAGCAATGCAAATTGCCCATCGTTTTCATGTGATTAACATGCTGGATGCAAAAGCATTAAAAGCAGTTATCGAGCTTGAAAAGCCGGATTTAGTGATCCCTGAGATTGAAGCTATTGCCACCCAAACGTTAGTGGAACTAGAACAGCAAGGTTTACATGTGGTGCCAACCGCTAACGCAGCCAAACTCACTATGGACCGTGAGGGCATACGCCGACTTGCGGCAGAAACCTTAGCGATACCAACATCAAAGTACTTTTTCTGTGACACCCTAGCTGAATTTGAACAGGCGGTTACCGACATTGGTATTCCATGTGTGGTTAAGCCTGTGATGAGTTCGTCTGGTAAAGGCCAGAGTGTGATTAAGTCAGCACAAACCATTCAGCAAGCATGGGCTTACGCCCAAGAAGGTGGCCGAGCTGGCCAAGGCCGAGTGATTGTTGAAGCCTTTATTCCGTTTGATTACGAAATTACCTTACTGACGATTAGCGCCATAAATGGCATCCACTTTTGCGACCCAATTGGCCATAGACAAGAAGATGGTGATTATCGTGAATCATGGCAACCGCAGGCGATGTCGGCGGAGATATTACACAAGGCACAAGCCATGAGCCAACGAGTTGTTGAGGCATTAGGCGGGTATGGACTCTTTGGTGTTGAGCTATTTATTCGTGGTGATGACGTGTATTTTTCTGAAGTGTCGCCAAGGCCACACGATACAGGTTTAGTGACTTTAATCAGCCAGGATTTATCTGAATTTGCCTTGCATGTTCGTGCAATTTTAGGCTTACCGATAAGCAATATAGTACAGCATGGTCCGAGTGCTTCTGCCGTGATCCTTGCTGAAGGCACATCCACCAATATCCGTTACCAAGGCATGGCGGCAGCCTTAGCGCCCGCCGATACCCAATTACGCTTATTTGGTAAGCCAGACATTGATGGCCGCCGCCGCTTAGGTGTCGCGCTAGCCCGCGATAACTCGGTAGAACAAGCAGTCGAAAAAGCGAAAACCGTTGCCAGTCATATCAAGATACTGTTTTAACGTCACAGGATATTATTTTAACGTCACAGGATATTGTTCTGTCACCTAGCTGAATATCGATGAACTAAGCCGTGGAGTATCTGCGGCTTAGTTTTTTACTGTTGGCATTGGTTTAGGCAGTGGTTTATCTGCTAAGTGAAAGTGGACTAACATTAGCAAACGAAACAGCGCTTTAAGTTTAAGATCTTGATCAAGCTTACCCGCGTGAATCAGTTTTTTCAGTACCGTTATTTTTATGTACAGTTTTTTAATCAACACGCCGCTTGGCTCACCTAGGTATTTATCGAACTCTTTATAACCCTCAATAGTTCGCGGTACTAACTTAGCCTGACTAATATGTAATCCCGACAGTATCGCTTTATCGAACGCTTGGGTTTCTAGCCCCTTGATAATGTCGGCTGCACTGAGTTGTTGCGCCAAACCATCCACAATAAAATGAATATTTGATTCAATTTCAAATTGCAGCGCATGGGTATCGTGGCGCACATTATCAAATCTGCTACGTTCTTTATCAACAAAATCAAACAGGACTTTCCATAGTGACATGTGTCGTTATCCGCTCTAGTTGTGAGTGTTAATCGAACGCTATAAATGACAGATCTAAACACCCAGCACTATATCTAAGTTATAAACTCTAAACTCTAAACTCTAAGCTCTAAACTCTAAACTCTAAACTCTAAACTCTAAACTCTAAATTTTAATCTAAGCTTTAAACTCGAGACTAAACAGGTTAAAAGTGGTTGGTTTAGTGATAGCTTTAGCCGTTAATTCTATTCAACATTTTACCTTGTTGAAAATAGAGAACATTTTCAAGCGCAATATTAAGTAGATTTTGTCTAGCTTGTAATGTCGCCCATGCAATATGCGGCGTGATAGTAATGTTGGCTGCACTAAGTAACGGATTATTGCTACTTGGCGGCTCAGTGGATAACACGTCAACTGCCGCAAAGCCATTACCATTGTTAAGCCATTGAGCGAGATCATTTTCATTAATCAAATCGCCACGGGCGGTATTCACTAATAAACAACCCGGTTTAAGTAAGCGTAAACTGTCGCTATTGATCATGTATTTGGTTGCTGTACTCAGCGGACAATGCAGCGAAATAATATCGGCTTGTTGAAGCAGGATGTCGCGTTCACACCATTGAATAGCATCAGGTAAATTGGTTTTAGGTTTAGCACTGGTAATCAACACTTTCATGCCAAACGCGACACCTAAATTGGCAACCTGTTGGCCAATATCACCATAACCTACCACACCCAGCGTGAGGCCTTTTAATGAGGTTAAGGGTGATAAGGTAAAACAAAAATCTCGTTGCGTTACCCATTGTCCTTGTTTTACGGCTTGGTCATGTAAGGCAACTTGTTGCTTATGATGTAAAATATGGGCAAACACCATTTGTGCTACGGCATCAGGACCATAAGCAGGAATATTAGTGACAACAATACCCTGCGCTGTTGCTGCATCAACATCGACCACATTGGTTCCTGTGGCAAGAACACCGATATAGCTTAATGCGGGCAGTTGCTTTAAGGTCGCGGCACTCAATAGCGTTTTATTGGTCAGCACGATGTGTGCACCTTGGCAGCGACTGACGATTTGTTCGAGTGTGGTATGGTCGTAAATATCACATTCGCCTAAAGCCTCAAGCGCTTGCCAACTCAAATCACCCGGATTAAGTGTATAACCATCTAATACCACTATTTTCATTTATTGCCCCATTCCATTGTTTACAAAAATACGTTACTGGCTTGCGCTAACGCATTCCTCTAGAGGTTTTAATGCGCTCGTAAGCGGCTTGAATATCTTGTGCTTTGGTGTTGGCTAATTCCATCATCTCTTCAGGTAAGCCTTTAGCCACAAGCTTGTCTGGATGATGTTCATTCATCAACTTACGGTAAGTTCGTTTTACGTCTTGATCACTCGCAGATTCTTGCACGCCAAGTAGCACATAGGCATCAGTAAGCGGCATTTTATTACCTTGTGGCGACTGATGATGACTAAACTCAGCTTGCCAACGTGCCAGTAAAGCATCCAGTTGTGCAGCAAGGCCAAGCTTAGTGGCAATAACCGACAATATTTGCTTTTCATTGGCATGTAATTCACCATCGGCCAAGGCTGTTTGAATTTGGATTTCCAAGAACATTTGCGCTAACTCGACTCGTCCTTGAGTGGCTTGTCGAAACAGTTCTAGCTGCTTTAGCAAATCAAAATCAGCTTGGCGGCCTTGACGAAAAGCCGTTTGCGCATCGATACGTGACTGACCAGACAACTTCATTTGATCCATTAACATGGTCGCTATACGAATATCGGTTTCAGTCACTCGCCCTGACGCTTTAGCAACATGGCCCATTACGGCAAATGTTGAATTAAAAAACATCGCCTGACGTTCACTGCCTTTACGCATTATCGAGGTTAACCCTTGGCGCCTATCGAAAGCATGGCCTAACCATAATCCTAAAATTGCACCAAAGAAACGCCCGAACATATACCCAATGATAAATCCAAAAACTTTACCCCAAATTCGCATGTTGTTTTCCACTACGGTTAATAATTAATAAACAGCTAGCCATTATCAAAGGCGTAGCTTAAAGCGGTAACTGAGTCTCTATATCAACTAACCGGCGCTGTAATTTATCCAGACGCTCAAGTGTGCCGACATCGCACCAATAAGCATCAAAATACTCACCTTGTATTTGTTGCTGGCCAATGGCTTGTTTAAGCAAAGGCCCCAAAGCCTGTTTACCTTCAGGCAACAGGCTAAATAATTGAGGATGATAAATCCCCAGTCCAGCAAACGTTAACCTTTGTTCATCGCTCAAGGTTAATTGACCTTGGGCATCAATAGCAAAATCGCCCTGTGGATGATGTTCTGGATTATCCACTAACCACAAAAAAGCTTGTGCTTCACCTTGGCAAACGCGTTGATAAGCCAAGCTGATGTCGGGCAAGTGATCGATAAAAATATCACCATTGATCACCAAAAAAGGTTCGTCCCCCAACCAAGGTAATGCTTGCTTGATACCCCCAGCGGTTTCTAACGCCGTGGTTTCTTCGCTATAGTTAATCTGCAAACCCCATCGACTCCCATCACCTAGCATTTCAGGTAACTTATGTCCTAACCAAGCTTGATTGATCACAACCTCAGTCACGCCAATTAACGCGAGCTTTTCTAAGTGATATTCAATTAAAGGTTTACCTGCAACGCTCACTAATGGTTTAGGTAAGGAGTCTGTTAACGGGCGCAAACGCTCCCCGCGTCCTGCTGCCAGTATCATCGCTTTCATGCTTCGCTTACCGCCTCATTAGTATTTTTGTGGTTTACTAACGGTAAAATCACCCTGTGAACCCACAGACTAAAATCGGTAATTTGTGGGTATTTCATCCCAATATCTGCGACATATTGCAAGGTTAATGGAATATCAGCCAGATAACCGCGCTTACCGTCACGATGATATAACCGCGCAAAAATACCCGCAGCTTTGATATGACGTTGTAATCCCATTAAATCAAGCCACTGGGTATAAGTAGCGTAATCAACATTTTCATCCATTAATTGGTGATCTATAGCGAGCTGATAATGATATCTCATCAAGTGATTAACGATATCATCTGGCCAACGCACGTAACAATCGCGCAGCAATGATACCGCATCATAAGTCACTGGCCCATGCACTGCATCTTGAAAGTCAATCACCGCTAACGCTTGATCATTTATCAGTAAATTACGGCTATGGTAATCACGATGCATGCCCACTTTTGGCTGCGCCAGTGCATTGTCGGTTAAGGCTGCAAACGTAGCCGCAATCATTTGTTGCTCATTATCCGTCAATGCGTAATCTAAATGCTCTTTTAGTAACCAATCGACAAAAATAGCTAATTCTCTTGCCACAAAAACGTCATCGTAATCAGCTAACGGTCCATCTTCGGTTTCCGTTACCGTGGCAATGACCGGCAATAAGTTTAATGCCTGCTTATAATAGTCGCTCACATTGTCTTTATTCAGCACCGACAAAAGTTGTAATTCGCCTACATCAGTTTGTAAGACAAAACCATAGTCTTCGCAGGTTGCAAGCACTTCGGGTACCAGTAAGCCTGCATGTTTATAAGCCTTGGCCATTGCCACAAATGGCGCGATGGGCACTAAGTCGATCGGTGAATCTGAAACAATGTAATCAATACCTTGATGATGAAGACGAAAATAGCGTCGAAAACTGGCGTCGCCGCAGATCAAGTTAATGGCAACTTTATCGCCGAAATATTGGTATAACCAGTTACTTAACGCGACAAATCTTGGGTCAGATAAAATCATCTCAATGGCTCTTAACGAAAAATTGCTTTATTATAGCCAGCATAACATTTGGAAACAGCTAAAGAATGGAATGTTTCATCTAGCTGAGTATCTTTTTCTCTCCAAAACTTTCCGGAATCAGAATTCATAAATTATTGACAACAATGCAGATCCGTTATTTTCTGGCACTAAGCCTACTCCCAAATATCGTGTTGGCCGATGAGCCTACAACGACAGAAGCGCCTTCATTGCAATGCGTTGTTGCTCCGCCTGTGTCTCGTTCATTCGAAGACCGTGCAGCATTAACCGGCATATCAGACGATCAAATTGTTATCATTAGCGATCACTCTGCCGTTGCTTACAATAACCAAGCTGAGTTTTCGGGTGATGTGAGTTTCAGCCAGGGACTTCGCCATATCGCTGCTGACAATGCGGTATTAGATCAAAAACAACAACGCTTAAATGCAGAAGGTAACCTTATCTTTAAAGATGAGTTATTTACCGTCACAGCAGATACCTTAGAAGCCCAAATGAGCACGAATAACGCCACCTTAAAAGGGGCTCAGTATTGGCTACATGGGCAACAAGTACATGGCGATGCAGAAAAACTGCAGATAACTTCAGACAATAATCTATTGCTAACAAAAACCAACTTCACTACCTGCCCTCCTGGTGATGAATCATGGTTACTTGAAGCCGATATGATCAAAATTGACAGCAAAGAAGAATGGGGTGAAATTTGGAATGCCAAGCTGCGTATTGCCAACATCCCAGTATTATATATTCCGTATATGACAGTGCCTGTATCAGATAAGCGTAAAACCGGCTTCTTATTCCCAAGTTTTAGTACCAGCACCACTAACGGTGTAGAAGTTAGCACCCCGTATTATTGGAATATCGCCCCAGAGTTTGACTTAACTTTCACCCCGGACTTCATGTCTTCGCGTGGGTTGTATACCAAAACGGAATTTCGCTATCTCGCTGGCGAACAGCAAAATGGCCAGTTCAATGTCGAATATTTAGGTAGCGACAGTAAGCTAACCTCTAATGCTGACCGTTATTTGTATCACTGGAGCCATCAAGGCGCAGTCAACAAAAACTGGCGAGTAAGATCAGACTATACCGATGTGTCTGATAACAATTATTTCAACGATTTAAATTCCGACGTTAATCAGTCAACCGACAACCAGTTATCACGGATCGGTGAAGCCAGTTATTTTGAACGCGACTGGGACTTCAACATGCGCGTGCAAGACATTAAAGTGCTCGGTGAAGATGAAAAACCGTATCAAGTGATGCCACAGCTAAACTTTAATTATCGTTCTGCAGACATTTTTAACTCTATCGACTTTAAATTTAATTCAGAACTGACCAATTTCCGTCATCAAGATAATGAATATAATACCGCTACCCGCTTACATTTAGTGCCTAGCTTAATTTGGCCAATACAAGGACCAGCAGGTTCATTTACCAGTGAAGTTAAATTACTGCAAACTCAGTATTGGCAGCAAAACATCGACGAAGACTCAACATTAGACGACAGTATAAGCCGTACGATTCCTCAAGCGCGTTTACACGGTCAGGTGAATTTTGAGCGAGCAACCCAATTGTTTGATGAACAATACCGTCAAACCCTTGAACCTCAGATTCAATATCTTTATGTCGGCTATGAAGACCAATCCAATATTGGTATTTATGACACCGCACAATTACAAGAAGACTATTATGGTCTGTTCCGCGATCGCCAATACTCAGGCTTAGACCGTGTTGCTGATGCCAACCAATTTACCTTAGGTTTTACCACTCGTTTGTTTGATCAAACTAACCGCGAAAAACTCAAGTTTAGCGTGGGGCAAATCATGTATTTGGAAAACTCTAAAGTCAGTATTGACGATGCTTTCGAAGAAACAACCCAGTCAACATCGGTATTAGCGGCTGAATTAGATGCCCAGTTATACAACGATTGGTTTGTGAGTGGTTCAGTACAACACGACACTGAAACGGGTGAAAACAAAAAGAATGAAATCACTTTGGATTATCGCCCAAGTAGCGACCGATTATTGCAGTTAAGCTACCGTTATGTACCCGACTTATTAAATACCAACACCAATGATCAAGTTGATATTTCCCAAGCAGGCGTGCGCACATCGTGGCCTATTAGTGACAACTTATATTTTGTCGGTAACTACTATTACGACCTCAATGAATCTCGTAATATTGAAACTTACACTGGCGTACAATACGAGTCATGTTGCTGGGCATTGCGCTTAAGTTATCATTATCGTATCAAAACCAACTACGATGATGATTTATCAGAAAGCGTTGACGGACGCGAAGAGTTTGAAAGCGGTGTTTACCTAAACTTTGTCATTAAAGGCTTAGGCGGATCAGGTCCGTTAGGGGTAGACGACATGTTAAATGAAGGCTTATTTAACTACCGTAAACCACTTTACTTGAGGAATTAGCATTCTTTTGTGATAGATTGCTGAACCTAGCGACAAACTCATAGTCCAATAACAACAAACATGCTGTTGAGTATGAAGTAGTAACCTTATTTTGGCGATGTATTGCCAGTTTATATTGAATCGAATGTGCCAAGGATTTTGTGGATGAAACACAGTAAAAAAATAATTTTTGCATTACTAGCATTAGCTATGAGTAACACCAGTGTTGCTGCGCCAATGCCATTAGATCGCGTATCAGTACAAATTAATGATGGCATCATTCTTGAGAGTGAAATCACCAACATGGTTTCAACTGTTAAAGCCAATGCTAAAGCAGCTAAACAAACATTACCGTCTGATGATGCCTTACGTACCCAGGTTATCGAACGTCTCATTTTAACTCACTTGCAAATGCAAATGGCTGAACGTATCGGCTTGCAGATTGGTGATTTACAATTAGACCAAACGATTGAAAACATAGCTAAAGAACAAAAAGTCACCGTTGCGCAAATGCAACAAACTATTGAAAGCGAAGGTACGAGCTTTAGCCAATATCGCGAACAGTTACGTCAAGAAGTCACTCTAGGTGAAATTCAGCGTATTCAAGTGCAACGCCGTATTCAGGTTTCACCACAAGAAATTAGTGGCTTAGTGAAATTAATTCAAGAGCAAGGCTTAAAAGATGTTGAGTTTCAAATTGGTCACATTCTGATTGAAATACCAAGCAACCCAACGAGCGAACAACTTGAAAGTGCTAGCCGCCGTGCAGAAATCGTGCTTAAACGTTTAAATAATGGCGACGATTTCCGTAGTACCGCTATTGCGTCTTCATCAGGTCCTAAAGCGTTAGAAGGCGGGATTTGGGACTTTATGAACATTAACGAAATGCCAACCTTGTTTGCTGAAGTTATCAGTAACGCCAAAAAAGGTGACATAATCGGTCCGATTAAATCGGGTTCAGGCTTCCATATTATTAAAGTAGTCGACACTCGTGGTTTACAAACCCAAGAAGTTGAAGAAGTAAAATCACGCCATATCCTGTTAAAGCCATCGCCGATATTATCGGAAGATCGCGCAAAAGCGATGTTAGCTAACTTTTTGACTCAAGTTCGTGCAGGTGACGCAGATTTTGCTAAATTAGCCACTCAGTACTCTGAAGATCCAGGTTCTGCAGCTAAAGGTGGTGAGTTAGGTTGGGCAGACCCAAGCATGTATGTGCCAGAGTTTACGCAAACATTAGCCAGTCTTCAGGAAGGCCAATACAGTGAGCCTTTCCGAACAACTCATGGCTGGCATGTAGTGCAACTTGAATCGCGCCGTAAAACTGATGCAACCGAACAATTTAACAGTAACCGTGCTCATCAATTAATCTTCCGTCGTAAGTTTAATGAAGAGCTACAAAACTGGTTAGACGAAATGCGTTCAGAAGCGTATATCGAAATCGTTGAGCCAGAAAGCAAACGAGGCTAAGCAAAATTAATGACTAAACGTATTGCCATCACTCCCGGCGAACCAGCAAGTATTGGTCCCGACTTAGTCATCAAACTCGCTCAACAGGCCTGGCCTGTTGAGTTAGTTGTTTGTGCCGACCAAAATTTGCTCATGACACGAGCAAAAATGCTTGGACTGCCTTTACAACTCAGGCCTTATCAACCATCGCAACCACCGAAGCCGCAAACAGCAGGCACATTAACCATTGCTCCTTTTGCAGTAGCAGAAGAAGTTGAGTGTGGTGTACTGAATGAAGCTAACAGCGCTTATGTAGTAGAAACTTTGCGCTACGCCGGTGAAAAAAATATGTCGAATGAATTCGACGCGGTCGTTACCGGTCCTGTGCACAAAGGCATTATTAACCAAGCAGGTATTCCATTTAGCGGTCATACCGAATTTTTTGCACTACAAGCTAATTGTGCAGATGTCGTCATGATGCTTGCAGCTCCAGGGTTACAAGTGGCACTAATGACCACACATATTCCATTAGCTTACGTTGCAAAAGCCATTACCCGCGACAGACTACATCACATTATTAGCATTTTGCATCGTGAATTGGTCAGTAAATTTGGTTTAGGCTCACCCAAAATTTATGTGTGTGGACTCAATCCACACGCAGGAGAAGACGGCCATTTAGGCCGTGAAGAAATCGATACCATCATACCTGCGCTCAACGAGTTACGAGAACAAGGCATGGATATTGTTGGCCCGTTGCCAGCCGATACCTTATTCCAGCCTAAGTATCTCGAACAAGCTGACGTGGTATTAGCTATGTATCATGACCAAGGATTACCTGTGCTTAAATCATTAGGTTTTGGCAAGTCGGTCAATATCACCTTAGGTTTACCTTATATTCGCACCTCAGTCGATCACGGCACCGCGCTAGAATTGGCCGGCAGTGGTAAAGCGGATTGCGGCAGTTTTACCTGTGCATTAAACAAAGCCATCGAATTGGCCTCAAAAAGTAAGTAACCCATTTTAATGAGTAATAAAGTACATTTAGGCCACACGGCCAGAAAGCGTTTTGGACAAAACTTCTTAACCGACCAAGGCGTGATTAGCAGCATCGTAGGCGCTATTGCACCTGATAATGATCATGTAATGGTTGAAATTGGACCTGGTTTAGGTGCATTAACTGAACCTGTTGCAGATATGATTGATAACTTAACCGTTGTTGAATTAGATCGTGACTTGGTGAAACGCTTACAATATCACCCAATACTTAAAGACAAACTGACCATTCACCAAGGTGATGCATTACAGTTTGATTTTGGTCAGTTGCAACAGCCTGGCAAGAAAATGAAAGTGTTTGGTAACCTTCCTTACAATATTTCAACGCCACTGATGTTCCATTTGTTTGAGTTTGCTGAACAAATAGAAACGATGCATTTTATGTTGCAAAAAGAAGTGGTTTTGCGCTTATCAGCAAGTCCTGGCACCAAAGCTTATGGCCGTTTAACGGTGATGGCACAATATTATTGCCAAGTGGTACCCGTTTTAGAAGTGCCACCAACAAGCTTTACTCCTGCTCCGAAAGTCGATTCTGCAGTGATAAGATTATTGCCTTTTGAAGTCAAACCTTGGCCGTGTAAAAATGTCGATGTATTAAGACACTTAGTCACGACAGCATTTAATATGCGCCGTAAGACTTTGCGTAATAATTTAAAAACCTTAATCTCAGACGAAGATTTTGCAACACTGCAAATTGACGCAAGTCTGCGGCCAGAACAAATTAGTGTCCCACAATATGTGGCAATGGCTAATATGCTGTGTGATAAAAAAGATTAATTATAAGGGCATGCATATTGAGCATGCCCTTTTGCTTTAGGACATAACATGACCCAAGTTGAATCGCCTATTAAGATTAAAGTCGACACCCAATATTTAGAACAACAATCCGATGCTGCCGATAATAAATACCTTTTTAGCTATACCATTACCATCATCAACTTAGGTGATAATAAGGTGACTCTTAAAGACCGTCATTGGATCATCACCGATGCTGACGGCGAACAGAATGAAGTAAAAGGCCCTGGCGTTGTTGGTGAAACCCCCACTATTGCACCCAATACTGCTTACCAGTATACCAGTGGCACTGTGATGGAAACGCCGGTGGGCTTTATGCAAGGATCTTATGGTATGGAAAATCATAAAGGCGAGCGCTTTTTAGCGACCATTCCACCTTTTCGCCTTGCTGTTCCTGGGATATTTCAATAACCCATGGCACACTATTTTGTCGGCGATGTTCAGGGATGTAACTCCGAGTTACAACTATTGCTACAAAAGGTGGCCTTTAACCCATCCAAAGATCAACTTTGGGCGGTTGGCGATCTTGTGGCCAGAGGTACTGAATCGTTAGCAACACTTCGCTTCTTCCAATCATTACAAGATTCAGCAAAAGTGGTACTGGGCAATCACGACTTACATCTTTTGGCTCTGCACGGGAAGCTAAAACGAGCCAATCCACATGATCATCTTGATGAATTACTCAACGCTCCTGATATTGATAATTTAGTCAATTGGCTCCGCCAACAGCCTTTAGTCAGAACCTTACCTGAACATAATATCATCATGACCCATGCGGGAGTGCCTCCACAATGGGATATAGCAACCCTTGAACATGAAGCAGAGCAAGTCAGCTTTGCATTACAGCAAAATGATTATCTAAGTGCATTAATTGCCAAAATGTACACAGAAGATTCTGAGCACTGGTCTCCATCTTTGCACGGTATTGACAGACTACGTTATTGTATCAATGCATTAACACGTATGCGTTTTTTACACCTTGATGGCCGTCTTGATTTTAAATGTAAATCACCACCCAGCGAACAGCATTCTGCCGAGTTACGTCCATGGTTTGAATTTGAATCAAAAACAGTACCGCAAAACACCATCATATTTGGGCACTGGGCGGCCTTAATGGGCCAAACTAGTAATCCGCACGTTCTCGCATTAGATACTGGCTGCTGCTGGGGAGAGCATTTAACACTATGGCATCTTGAAAAGAATGAAAAAATTACCCAAAAAAAGTTAATTTAACGTTAAACTAAAGTACCATTTAGCCGATAGCTAAATGTAGAATTTATTACGCTTGCCTGAGAAACAATCGCCCTTTAATAAATTCATATCGTGGTATGCGATAGCACATACAAGATAAAAATCAGGATCAAATAATAATAGCCGGAGTACTGTATGAAAATTAATGTAGCGACCAGGGTCATTGGCGGTTTTACCGTGGTGACACTGTTATTGATGGTCCTCGGTGGCGTGACCATGCTGAGCAACAACAGTATTAAAGACGGGACGACTATTCTTAAGACGATCAGCCTACCGGCACTTGAATCGACGAGTATTTTAAGTGAAAACTTAAGCACCCAGCAAATTGAAGCGTTACTCGCTTATTACAGTGCTCATTCATCAAAGATTCCAGCGATAGAAAAGAAGCTCACTGATTTAGATAACGCATTCGAAAAAGATCTTACACGCTTAAATAATTTAGTAAGCAAACAGAATCAGCTTACTGCGCCATTAGCTGCGTTAACGAAAAGCTACACAGTGTATGAAACGAGTGCAAAAAAAATGATCGTAGAGCGTGAGAGTGCTCTTAGCTTGCAAGAGAAGTTACTCAAAATGCGCAGTAACCTGGAAAATGCAGCAGATGACTCTTCATCTATTTTATTAGACATCATCGATCTAGAAACCAGCGAAGATGAAACTGAACGCAGTTTGGCTGCGTCAGCCAGCTTAGTTGATGGTACATTCATCAATATCATTACCACAATTTATGATTTGGTGGCCTCAACCGAACAAAGTAAATATGACCTGATCATTAAAGAACTCGATTACATGGTCAGCGAAGCTTCATCAAAATTAGATCATATTGGTCGTCAGGGCAGTGGTATTGTCAGCAGTTCAGTTTTAGAAGATTTAACCGCTGAAAGTGCAAAAGTATTTAAGTTGCTAAAAGGCAGCGGTTCAATTATCGAGCTAAAACAACAACAATTAAATCACGAGTTTACGGCCGCTAAACAGTTAATCGATACACAAAGCGAAGCAAAAGACGTCAACAAGAAAATGACTGTTTTGGCAAAAGCCATCGACACTTTCGCGAGTGATATCAGCACCACAGCCTTAGAAATCATTGATTCAGCAGCCATTAAAACGTTACTGGTAGTATTAACTGCCATTATCGTTGCCATTATTGTCAGTATTGCTGTTGTTAAACCATTGACCCGCTCGTTAGAGAAAGTCAATAAAGCGTTAAATGTGCTAGCTTCAGGTGATTTAACCCATAAATTAGATGACACTGGCCATGATGAATTCGCAGAATTAGCCAAAAACTGCAACCGGTTAGTCGACAGCCTACGAAGTCTTATTATTGGAATAGTTGATCGCTCAAATCAGTTAGCTGCTGCAGCAGAAGAAACCTCTGCAATTACCTCGCAAACCACTATCGGTATTCAAGAGCAAAAGAGCCAAGTGGACCAAGTTGCTGCTGCAACCACGGAACTGAGCTCGAGTGCACAACAGGTATCAATGAGCGCAGATCAAGCACTGAATGAGATTAAACAAGCTGACCAAGAAACACAGCATATGCGTACGCTTGCAGAAGAAAGCAAAAATACCATCATTGCCCTTGCTGAAGAAGTCGCTAAAGCCGGTATTGTTATTAATAAAGTCCATTCCGATAGTGCGTCAATCGGCTCTATTTTAGATGTGATCCGTGGGATTGCAGATCAAACTAACTTACTTGCGCTAAACGCGGCTATTGAAGCTGCAAGAGCTGGAGAACAAGGACGAGGCTTTGCTGTTGTGGCTGATGAGGTGCGTAACTTAGCATCACGTACCCAACACTCAACCAGTGAAATTCAGCAAATGATTGAAGTATTGCAACTTGGTACGCAAGAAGCCGTTGCAGTGATGGAATTGGGTCGTACTCAAGCACAGAGCTGTGTTGAAAAGAATGAACAATCAAATCTTGCCTTAGAGACCATTAGTAAGTCAGTTCACAGAGCCTTTGATTCTGGTAACCATATTGCCCAAGCAGCCCAAGAGCAAAATATCGTTAGCCAACAAGTTTCAGAAAAGCTCGAACATATTGCCTCTATTTCAGAAGAAACCTCAATAGGTGCGGATCAAACGGCACAATCAAGTCAGCAAGTTGCGATGCTTGCTGAAGAACTACAAGCGTCGGTACGCGAGTTCAAGGTTTAATCTATACAATATAAGTTAGTATTCACAAAAGGCCCTTAGTGGGCCTTTTTTATTGCCTGTAATATTTGATTACGAGTAACTGACACTCTGATGGTAAATGAAATAAATCGATTTATAACAAGCAAAATATTATGCCTAAACTAGTCGCTGAACAGCCACAGAGCACGCTTTCAACTATCAACTCATGCGTGTGGTAACCTTGATTGTAATTGGTAACGCCAGCCAGAAACCAATGGCTTGTCTGGCATTAATAGAACATGGATTTTAGACTCAAATTGATGTGCAGATAGGTCGCCGTAAGTAGCAAGTTATCAGTAAGCAGGCTGAAAGTTGAAAGCAAACAACAAATAAATATAAGGCGAATGTAATCCGTCATTGCTAATCAACCTAATGGGTAAATTATCGACATAAAAAATGCCGATAATTACTTATCGGCATTTCTAATTACATTGACTGACTCAACGATGACACATCGCCAGAATTAGCCACCAACTCGGTCTTTAATCGCGGCAGTAATCGGGCTACCGTCATGACCATTAGCAGCTGCCCAATCTAGAATGGTTTTGCCATCAGCCTCAGGAATAGCTAAATCACTTGAAGGTAGACGCTTTGCGATAAACTCACCGACATCATTAGCATTTGAATTGTAGGCAGTACGCAATAAACTGCTGCCATCACAAGAAATGCCTGAATAAACATTACGTAATTTAACACGACTTTCTTTCATCTTCTTACGTAAACGGCTTTTGTCGTCTGATTTCACATAATCACAAATATTTGCAACTAATTGATCTGTATCGGCGATAGCAGGGGCTGACACAAAAGATGCTGCAATCAGGGCTGCAATAGCTACAGGCAATAGACGCATCTGACACTCCTTTATATTTTATAGTTATATAACTATGTATAGAGATCATGCTTTAGATCACTTTTACATATTAATTTCAGGGGTAAACCCGACTAATTTAACACTTTTTAACTAAAGTGTTAAAGCTATATTGCAATCCTTTGTCGTTTGTTGCAGTTACTGAGTTCTGTAAATCCCAAGAACCATCATCCCAGGCAGGAAATACCGTGTCACCCTCTACATCGACATCAATTAACGTTAGATATAATACGTCAGCTTGAGGCAATAGTTGTTGATAAAGTTGACCACCACCAATCACCACCATTTCTTCACAATCACCCGCGGCAGTGATAGCTTCATCGAAACTTTTTACACAGGTAACACCTTCAATACTCAACTGACTATTACGGCTAATCACTATATTGTGGCGCCCCGGCAATGGTCGACCAATTGACTCATAGGTTTTGCGCCCCATAACAACAGGTTTTGACAAGGTCATCGCTTTAAAGTGACGTAAATCTTCAGGTAAATGCCAAGGCATTTTATTGTCTTTACCTATAACTCTATTGTTGGCCATTGCGGCAATCATTGCGATACGCATTGAAGCAAAATCCTTATGGTTAAATAATTGGTCTGTTTCGGTAGTAAAGCAAACTTGGTAACGCTAACCCTACCGCCAGCGCACCTAAGATAAATACTGTTTTTAAACCGTTGACGATGACCTGAGCTGTGAGTTCGGGACTAACCTGACTCTGTGCTGTGAGTTGAATTAATGCGATGACAGTATTGAATGCATACGTTCCTGGTACCATTGGAATAATGGCAGCAACAGCGTACATCAATGGTGGAGCAAGGTGACGTTTAGCAAACTGAATAGTAATCAAACCAACAATAGCTGCGGCGATAAATGTCGCCCATTCAATTGGCATTGAAAAATGTAATAAGAAAGTTCTTGAGCTGTGGCCAATAGCACCTGCGATGGCACAATAAATTAAATAGCGTTTAGGGACATTAAACACCATCGCAAAACCGACCGCAGGTATCGCCGAAAAAAAGGCATCATGAAGCAATAAACTTAGAAAGGATAACATTAAAATATCCCTCCCATTTGCATCGCAATGGTAATACCAATAACCGATGCTAAAGTTAATAGGGTTGCATGACCCCAGCGGGAAATACCCACATTCATGTGACCTTTGACCATATCCGAAATTGCATTAATCAACGGAAACCCTGGTACTAGCATCAACACGCTTGCCGCCATTGCTGCTTGAGGAGTTTCGGAGATAGATCCAAGATAGCCGATTTGAGCTATAGCCGTGATCACAAATGCAGTCAGTGAGAAGTTAACCAATAAATTGAAATGTCGAGATGCCAGAAAAAGCCGTACTATCATTCCAACCGCTGAGGCAAAAAATGTGATCAAGCATGCCATCATGTCGCCATCAAATAAGTGACAGAAACTTGCGCACGACAAACCTATCATAGGAACTACGGCAATTGCGGGGTATGTTTTAGGAGAAATATGAGCGAGGCGTCTACGAACTTCATTGGCACCATAAATACCTTTTTCGGCTAGTATGCAAATTCGTTGAAGCTCACAAATCACCATCATATTAATGCCATGAGCACGAATACGACGGGTTGTGGTAATGCATCTACCGTGTACCAAGCTAGTTAATACTAATGCATTGGATGATATTGATAATTCAATGCTAGCAATACCGAGTGCTTTACCAAGGCGCTGACTAATCTCTTCAACGAGATCAGACTCAGCACCATATGCCAGTAGTAGCTGCGCACAGCGTACTACAAGGCGGGTAATTTCATTTTGGCTATCTTCGTACACGACGTCCTCAAATGAGCTCTTTAACGTTGATAGATAACTTCTACATCATAGTCATCATCATCAAAATCTTCGTCAAAGTCATCATCATAATTTTCATTAGCGTTTTCATCTTCAGCGCTATGGTAATTATCCCATTTAAACTCAACGTCAGCATCAGCGGTAATTTCTTCCACAATAGCCGGTAAACTTCTAATGTAGTCAAGCATCTTAATGCTTAGCTCTTCAGTACCAGTTCGATTGTAAGCTGACATAGTATAAACATCACCCTGCCAATCTAACTCTTTGACAATACGATCGATTTTAGCTTGTATCTCTTCATCTAGCAGTAAATCAGTTTTATTAAACACTAACCAACGCGGTTTTGCCGCTAGTTTTGGAGAGTATTTTTCAAGTTCACCGACAATTGCACGAGCAGAATAAACTGGGTCTACGCCATCAATAGGTTCGATGTCGATAATGTGTAACAACATACGGCAACGTTCAAGATGCTTTAAGAAACGAATACCTAAGCCGGCACCTTCAGCAGCACCTTCAATTAGACCTGGGATATCGGCAATTACAAAGCTTTGGCCTGGACGCGGATTAACCACACCAAGGTTTGGCACTAAAGTCGTAAACGGATAATCCGCAACTTTAGGTGTCGCACGTGATACCGAACGGATAAAGGTTGATTTACCTGCGTTTGGCATCCCTAGTAAACCCACATCAGCAAGTAACAATAACTCAAGTTTAATTGAGCGTACTTCACCAGGGGTACCTAATGTCTTTTGGCGCGGAGCACGGTTAGTACTACTTTTAAAACGGGTGTTACCTAAACCGTGGAAACCACCTTTAGCAACAAGCAGCTTTTGTCCATTTACAGTAAGATCGCCAAGTGACTCTTCTGTTTCTTGATCGATAGCACGAGTACCTACTGGTACTTGCAGAACCAAATCACTACCACCATGTCCGGTACAATCACGGCCACGACCATTGGTGCCACGTTCAGCCATATGAAAACGAGTAAAACGATAATCAATCAGCGTGTTCAAGTTTTCGTTAGCTTGCAGATATACACTGCCGCCATCGCCACCGTCACCACCATCTGGACCACCATCTGGAACATATTTTTCGCGTCTAAAACTCACGCAACCGCTTCCGCCGTCACCTGCTTCTACGCGAATATTCGCTTCATCAACAAACTTCATACTGACTCCTGACGCCACTTAATCTGTAATTATAATCCCAAATCACTGGAATTTGCAGGAAAGCGCTGAAGATAGCATTCATCACGATATCGCCTACTGCATATAAACAAAATCATTAAACTATCAATAACAGTTTAATGATATAAAAAACACAAAAGCCCCACCATAGGCAGGGCTTTCGAGATCTAGCTTAGAAAGAATTAAGCTTCGATGCTAATAAACTTACGGTTATTAGGACCTTTAACTTGAAACTTTACTTTACCGTCTGTTAATGCAAACAAAGTATGGTCACGACCAATACCTACGTTTACACCAGCGTGGAACTTAGTACCACGTTGACGAACGATAATGTTACCAGCTAGAACTGATTCACCACCAAAACGCTTAACACCAAGACGTTTACTTTCCGAATCGCGGCCGTTACGAGTACTACCGCCAGCTTTTTTATGTGCCATGAGTTAGACTCCTAAATTATGCGCTAATCGCAGTGATTTTAACTTCGGTGAACCACTGACGGTGGCCCATCTTCTTATCGTGATGCTTACGACGACGGAACTTGATAATAGTTACCTTTTCGCCGCGACCGTGGCCAACTACTTCAGCTACGACTTTACCGCCAGCAACTAAAGGAGCTCCAACGTGTACTGTTTCACCATCAGCGATCAACAAAACTTGATCGAATTCTATGGTTTCACCAGTAGCAACTTCTAATTTTTCTAAACGAACTGTATGACCTTCAGCAACACGGTGTTGCTTTCCGCCACTTTGAAAAACAGCATACATGGCTATTTTACTCCAAATGACTAACACACTAACTCATATTATTGACGAGACTAGGTGCTAAAAAACTTTTAATGACAATGGGCGCGGATTCTACGCGAAGAATTATCATCAGGCAAGTCTTAATTCACTATCAAATAAAAAAGACCTCATCACTGCACACTATTCATTAATAGCTAATGTGCCTTCTTTAAAATTTAGTTAACATGACCATGTTAATTTATACCTAAGTTTTATAATTAAATTGGTCAGAATCCTACTAACTATCGTAAAATCAGGATTCTGTATGTTCAATTGTGGAAATACATACTTTGAAAAATAGCACTGATATCCTGTAAGATATGCGCTCTAATTCGATATGACTAATTAAGGGTGCAAGCCTGTCGCCCAACAACCAGAGACTATTATGGATTTAAACGCCATTCGTCAACTGGCTGACACTGATATGCAAGCAGTCAATCAGCTGATATATAAACAACTTGAATCTGATGTAGCCCTAATTAATCAATTAGGCTTTTACATTATCAATGGCGGTGGTAAGCGTTTACGTCCGTTATTATCAGTATTAGCCGCACGAACCGTTGACTACCAAGGTGAACATCACCTTAAACTCGCGGCGATCATCGAGTTTATCCATACTGCGTCTTTGTTACATGATGATGTTGTTGATGAGTCGACATTGCGTCGCGGCCGTGAAACCGCCAATGCCTTATTTGGTAATAGTGCTAGCGTACTAGTAGGTGACTTTTTGTATACTCGTTCATTTCAAATGATGACCGAGCTCGATAACATGAAAGTACTGCAAGTCCTTGCTCATACCACTAACGTACTTGCCGAAGGTGAAGTTTTACAGTTGATGAACTGTAATGACCCTGATACCACCGAAGCAAACTACATGCGGGTGATCTACTGTAAAACCGCAAAATTGTTTGAAGCGGCAACTCAGTTAGCCGGTGTTTTAGCCAATGTGAGCGCTGAGCAAGAACAAGCATTAGCTGATTACGGTAAATACCTCGGCACAGCTTTTCAATTAACGGATGATTTACTGGATTACACTGCTAACGCTGACGAACTAGGTAAAAACATCGGTGATGACCTTGCTGAAGGCAAACCAACATTACCGCTAATTTATGCCATGGAAAACGGATCTGACACGGCCAGAAAACTCATTCGTGATGCAATTGAGCAAAGTGATGGCACCAAAGCAATTGATGACATTTTGGTGGCGTTAGAGGAGTCTGGCGCATTAGTTTATACTCAGGATAAAGCTCAAGCAGAAGCACAGAAGGCCATAGATGCACTCAGTGTTTTTCCTGACAGTAACTACAAGCAAGCACTCATTTCGTTAGCTCATTTGTCAGTTAATCGCAGCAGTTAATAGTAATTAACAGTAGTGAGTAACAATTAGTTAGTAACAATTAGTTAGTAACTACCACAATCAATCATGAATTCATTTTTTGATGTTGATGCATAAAAAGGTGTGAATACTCAATTCACACCTTTTTTTATGATCAAACTTGCCAATTTATGGCTGGATTGCCTTGTTCAATTAATAATTGATTAATACTTGAAAAGTGACCGCAACCAAAAAAACCTCGGTAAGCAGATAATGGCGATGGATGTGGGCCGTTCAATACATGGTGATGCGCAGCCGTAATCAGACGGCCTTTCTTGATAGCATGATTACCCCAACACACAAATATAATCGGCGAAGATTGTTGGTTTAATCGCTGCAATACATTATTAGTAAATGTCTCCCAGCCAGATTTAGCATGTGAATGAGCCACCCCCTGCTCTACCGTCAATACCGTATTCAATAATAAAACGCCTTGCTTAGCCCAAGAGGTTAAATTGCCATGTTCGGGAGTCACAAAGCCTTCAATATCATTGGTTAATTCTTTATAGATATTCGCTAGTGATGGTGGCGGTTTAATGCCATTTTTAACCGAAAAAGAAAGCCCATGAGCTTGATTGGGCCCATGGTAAGGGTCTTGCCCCAGTATCACGACTTTAACCTCTGACAGCGGTGTTAAATCAAAAGCCGCGAATACTTCATCATCAGGCGGATAAACGGTTTTATTATCGGCTCTTTGTGAGGCTATAAAGTGTTGCAAATGTTGATAATATGCCTGCGATTGTTGTTGCTCAAACAGCTCTTGCCAATGGGAAGTCATTCGATGTATTCCTTAAATGAAAACGACAAATTTGTGAACTGCTTAGTCTTTGGTTTACTATTAACAGATTAATCACCCTTATGAATAATATGATGCCATTACATAATAACAAAAGCACTGCTAATAACGGTTTTACCCTTATTGAACTTGTCGTTGTTATTATCATACTTGGGATCATCGCAATTATCGCTTTGCCTAAGTTCATCGATTTAGGCCAAGACGCTAAAATAGCCAGTGTAAAAGCAACTGGCGGGGCATTTTCTTCAGCAATAACCTTGGCTCATTTGAAATGGGCCGCGATGGGGTATTCAGGCCCAGCAGATAATTTAGCAATTTTCAGTCAAGCCGGAACCGATGGCGAACTGGATATGAACCAATGGGGCTATCCTGCGCAAAATTATCCACCTTACGAAGCCTCTCCAAGACTGAATAATGTTAATGACTGCCTTTCCGTCTGGCCGACTCTGTTGCAGGATGGTCCAAGCGTTTCTATCAGTACCGATAAAGGTTCATCTGATTACCAAGCCGAATATATCAATCCAGATCAATGCCGATATAACTACAACTTGCTATCACTTATGTCGATATATTATGACTCACGTAACGGCCAAGTCTTGGTAGATTCAGATCCCAATAGCTAATTTTTTACCTGATATTTTCCAATAAAGACGTTACACTCAATGGAAAATTAACTCACAAAAAAGTGGATCTGATGTCTGAAGCCAAAACAGAATTAACAATGTATCAAATAGCTGACCAATTTATTGCCCTAGCCAATCAACTAAGCCAACAAGAAAATGATATTGGTAAAGTGGGTACGGCAATGAGATTTGCTTCAGCACGCTTTAATGCGTTCGAAGCCTCAATTAAATCAGCTGATCTTGCTGCAGAAAAAGATCATGCATTAGCTTGGTTTTCTGATGAATTTAAAGCCATGTTAAAAGAAAACTTAGAAGATCATATTGCTAATCCTCCTGTAGCAGCACCGCAACAAGAGCAGAAAAGCGATGATAGCGTACAAATGTTCAAAGGTGCCTAGCATTCGCTAACAACGTCACTGATAATTAGCCGTTAATCAATAATCCCTACCGCACATCTGGTGGGGATTACTTTTTAAAATAAAACACATTTAACACTCCCTGTTCACCGCATACTATTGTCGCTGTTCGCTTTAACAACTAGACCTATGCATAAACAACATAATTAATCACGGTTAACCGAGTAGATGCCAGTACTATAACAACGTGTAAATAACCCTAATAGAAAGCAAAATCAATACAATACCTGAGAGCCTATTAATCAGTTTTGCCTTTTCTCGTAACTTAGGTAATACAGCCGAATGTGATAACACAAATGCAATAACGGTATACCACAAGCCATCAATAATTAGCGGGGTAAATACAATCAATGCTTGGCCAGTGGTCGTTTGTGCTGCCAAGACAAACTGACTAAATAAGGCTAGAAAAAATAATAATATTTTAGGGTTAAGCAGTGAAATAGCGAGTCCATCACGAGCTGCAATCCATAAACTAGTGGCTTCCCCAGCGGCTAATTTTTGCTGCATCCCGCCTTTGGAACCAAGCGCTTGAATACCCATCCAAGCTAAGTAAATTGCTCCGATTATCGCAATGGCATTAAACATTAATGGTGATGCTTTTAATATTGCAGCCAAACCCAATAGAGTCACCAGCGCATACACACCGATACCAATTGAATGCGCCCAAGCACATACTATGCCGTGTAATCTTCCACCACTGAGTGTATGCCTCACTACCATGGCTAAACTCGGGCCTGGAGACATGGCACCCAAACAGCATATCGCTAATAATCCCAGCCAAGCACTTAACGTCATAACACTCCTTTATTTGCAACTATCCAGTTATTAATATTTTGCAAAAATACATTTTAACAACCAGTTAAGTATGCGTTGTTAATGTATCGTCACTTATATGGATGAGTATAATAACGTATTTACAGAGGAAACCTATGACGACATTAATGCTGATATTACTCTTGGTTATTTTTATTGCCGTAGTAATATTGATTTGGGCTAAAATAAAAGGTAAATCGATTCCGACCTTAGTGATAGTCATGCTCATTTTGATGGGGATCTGTTTTGCGGGGATCATTGCATTTGTTAATAAAGGTGAAAACTATCAAGCATATCAAACATTGAATTGGCAACCACTTGAACCTGAAAAAATTGCCGCCTATGTTAAACAAGGCAATATTGTGTTTGTTGATATTACAGCCGACTGGTGTGTTCCCTGCCAAACAAATAAAGCCAACGTACTTCATCGCGAACAAGTCGTAAATAAATTAAACCAACCACACATTATTCTCATGCAAGGTAATTGGACTCAAGCCGATACCGTCATTGAACAGTATATGGGGCAACAGGCAGTTGCTGGCACGCCGTTTAATAAAATCTATGCCCCGTCTTACCCAGAAGGCATTGAGTTGCCCAAAGCGCTGATTATCGACGATGTGTATCGAGCATTAGCTTTAGTCGTCAAGTAAGACACTTAATCTTCAAAACAGAATATGTAATCTTCAAGCAAAAAGCCTAGAAAACTTTCACAATAAAAAAGACTGCCGAAGCAGTCTTTTTAGTTATTGATTTAGTTATTGATTTAGATATTGAATGTCGCTAACGCTTAGAAGCGATAATTAACACGGCCGTAGTAGAAACCACCGTTGTAATCAAATGGACCACTTTCGTAGTACACCGCACCTAATTCACCCAGAGTGCCATCTTTTAGCTTCTGCGCTTCTTGATCGAAGATATTGTTTGCGCCAACTGATACCGTTAAGTTATCAAGTACCGCATAGCTCACTTCAAGATCGATAGTCACAGCAGCATCTGCCACCTCAGAACCCCAATCAGAAGTATCATCAGCGTGTGTAGCGTAGTACTCACCAAACATATTACCACGAACTGACATGCTTAAATCATCCCAGCTTTGGCCCCAAGTAAGGGTTGCACGGTGTGCAGGAATACCATCTTCTAAACGACGAACTTTACCTGCATCAGTTGTTTCAGGGTCATATTTATCAACACTGGTATCAGTCCAACCGTAGGCTAAACTGAATTTCGCATCACCTGATAACATTTCTGTAGTATAAGACGCTACAACATCAACACCTTGAGTCGTTGTGTCAAAATCATTAGTGTAGAAGGTTACCGCAGAAATCAACTCAGGGAACTCAACACCAGCGGCACGTAATGCATCGTAGTCACTAGCTTCAACCGAAATTTGGCTAGATTGTGCAATACGACCAGTTACTTCAATGTTGTAGTAATCAACAGTTAAGAACAAGTTATCATATTGGTATACAAAACCTGCTGCATAGCTAACAGACTCTTCAGGATTAAGTACTTCACCACCATAGAAAGCCGCTAATGGATTTGTTGGTGGAGCAATGAAGGTTTGAATCAAGTCACCGTTAACAATCGATGTTTGAGTGTTAACTACGTTTTCTTGACCAACGGTTGGCGCACGGAAACCAGTACTGTGCGATGCACGGAATGATAATTCATCGGTTGCAACATACTGCGCTGTTAACTTGTAGTTTAATGTGTCACCAAAAGTAGAGAAATTTTCATAACGAAGTGCAAAGCCTAATAATAAGTCTTCGGTTAAATACGCTTCAATATCGGTATAAACACCAATGTTGCTTCGGTCATTTTTACCGGCTGATTCTGGACCAAAACCTTTAAAGCCGTGTGAGCCAATGTTGAAGCCTTGATCAGCATAAGGACCTGCAATCCATGAAGCTTCATCACCTTGACCAATCTCAAATGACTCTTCACGCCATTCAAAACCAGTAGCAAAGCTAATGTCTTCTAAGCTACCAATAGTAACGAATCGACTAAAATCAGCATTAAAAGTTGTTTCTACTTGCTCGTATGAACCAGTATCAAAGTCAGTTGGTGTATCTAAACCCATTGATGGGTTTAATGAGTTCTTTAAACCAAAGCTGGCTTTGTTACTGCCCGTACCTGCGCTCACATCATACATCCACTCGCCAGACTCGCCTTTTACACCAGCGAAGAAAGACATATCTTCAATTTTACCGGTGAACTGAGGTGTATATCCGCCTGGACGAATTTGGTTCATAGAGAAACAGTTAGGATCGGCAACCATTGCTTGATAAGCGTCAGTACCCAACACGTTTCCGTCTTGATCTGGAATGCCATCACCATCGATATCTATTTTAGGAATAGGGACATTCATGTTGTTACATGTTGCTACCCCATCGGTAGCCAAACCAACATCCCCGACTAATAAACTTTCGCCGCCATCTACAGAATAAACGTTACCGCGGTTATGCGGGTTACGATAATAGAAACCACCAGTTGCTTCACGTGATGACACGTTACCGAACGCATACAAATGGGTATTGTCGTTAATATCAAAACCTGAGTTTACGAATACAGTAAAATCATCATTGATCTCAGGGTTACCCCAAGTTTGTGCTGGATTAAGAATTGAGGTATTACCCGCATCAGCGATAGCTGCTGCATCTGGACGCTGTACACTGCGGCTAGTCGCATCTGCCGTTTTATATTGTGCACTGATGTTAACAAAGCCATCATCAGTCAAAGGTAAACCAATGTTACCGTCAATTGTGGTTGCTGCGCCGTCACCTTCGTAGTATTCACCTTGGCTGACAGTGATAGAACCACCTTCAGAAGCATCTTTTAATACGAAGTTCATTACACCAGCAATCGCATCCGAACCATACTGAGCAGCCGCTCCGTCACGTAATACTTCAACTTGCTTTAATGCCACACCAGGAATAACAGATATATCTGGACCTTGTGCACCATCGTTAATGCCACCACCTTGGAAAGCAATAACTGACGCACGATGACGGCGTTTACCGTTAACCAAAATAAGCGTACTGTCAGACGGTAAACCACGTAAGTTAACCGGACGAACTAGCGTTGCTGCATCACTAATCGGTTGTGCACGAGAGTTAAAAGAAGGCACTGATGTCACTAACATGTCGATCATGTCGGTCGAACCGTTTTTCTTTAAATCATCACTGCTGATGATATCAATTGGAACTGGTGAGTCACCAATTGAACGAGGTGCCGCACGAGAACCCACGACTGCGATTTTTTCAACGTTTTCTTTCTTTGCAACTTCTTCATCGGCTGCGAATGCTTGAGTGCTAACTACAGATCCGGCAAGTGCAAATGAAATGGCTAAGCTCAAAGAGCTGATACCAAATTTAGATTTTTTTGATTGCATCATTATTATGTTCTCAACTGCTTATTATTGTTGTTTGTCGACGATGTTTCTCACAAAATGAATGAAAAACACGTCTATCCCTATCGAAATACTCCCTATCTCAACTACATTTTTATAACAATTGAAAAACAATTGCTAACACTTTTTGGGATAAATAAGTAAGCGCTAAATAGCAATTTACAAAAAAATACTCTAAGCAGTTGATTTTTAGTGATATAGATCACATATCGAATTATTTACTAGAAGTAAACTTTTTTAACTAAATCAACACAAAACACAAGTGTAACCATTAGTTTACACAAAAAATCGTGTTTTGATGGTGATGTATTAAACGAGTAATCTAATATTGATTCAATTTCAGTGAACCTTTGCCAATTGATATTGACCCGTGTAGGTTAGTAAAAATAATCTAAACGGACGTTTGATTTATAATAATAACCAAAAATATCTAAGGTGGTATGCATGGCTTATGATGCAGATTCAGTACTTGATTTACACCAATACACATCCATAGTTGATTTGATCGAAAAAGCTTGTGACAAGTATGCAGACAATATTGCATATGCATGTCTTGGGAAAAGCACTAGTTTTCGTGAAATAGAACAAGGCTCGCGCCATTTTGCCAGTTATTTGCAACACAGCACTCTATTGCAACCTGGCGACAGAGTAGCGATACAGTTGCCTAATATTACTCAGTTTGTGATTGCGGCTTATGGGGTAATTCGAGCCGGTATGGTGCTAGTCAATACCAATCCGATGTACACCGAGCGTGAACTCATTCACCAATTTAACGACTCAGGGGCAAAAGCCTTAGTCGTATTGTCGGATTTACTACCCACATTAACTAACGTGATCGACAAAACAACAGTAGAGTTGGTGATTTCGACCCACGCAATGGATCTTATCCAACCGCAACCTCAACCAGAAACCCCTTT
Organism: Shewanella sp. AC91-MNA-CIBAN-0169; assembly: GCF_040310165.1. Lineage (NCBI taxonomy): Bacteria > Pseudomonadati > Pseudomonadota > Gammaproteobacteria > Alteromonadales > Shewanellaceae > Shewanella > Shewanella sp. AC91-MNA-CIBAN-0169. Next base: position 39,319 of record NZ_JBEOPM010000014.1, on the reverse strand, counting down.
TAACAAAGTGGCATTTACCTCTGTGCTCGTTGAAGGTGCTAAGCATCCTTATCAGTCAATAAAACCTAACCATGATGATTTAATTGCTCTGCAATACACTGGCGGCACAACCGGTTTATCAAAAGGCGCTATGCTCAATCATGGCAACCTTTTGGCTAATTCTGGTCAAGTAAAATCACGAATTGCTAGCACCATGACCGAAGGACATGATGTATTTGTCGCGCCATTACCGATTTACCATATCTATGCATTTATGGTTAATTTGGTACTGTATTTTGAGTCAGGTAGTTGCTCAGTATTAATTCCTAATCCTCGTGATATTGCAGGGCTAATCAATACCATGAAAGCCTATCCATTTACTGGGTTTGCGGGTTTAAACACTCTATTTGTTGGCTTATGTCATCAGCCGGAATTTAAAGCCTTAGATTTCAGTAAAATGAAAATAACCATTTCGGGTGGTACCGCATTAACGAGTGCAGCAGCTAACTTATGGCAACAAACCACCCAATGTATGATTTCAGAAGGCTATGGCTTGTCTGAAACATCTCCTGTTGTCAGCCTTAATGCACCAGGGTATCAACGCCTTGGTACTATTGGTAAACCGGTATTGGGCACTGAAGTTCATGTGCTCGATATGGATGATAATGAAGTGGCTATCGGTCAAGCTGGTGAACTTGCCGTGCGCGGTCCGCAAGTTATGCAAGGGTATTGGAATAAACCAGAAGAAACCGCTAACGTCATGACAAAAGACGGATTCTTTAAAACTGGCGATATTGGCATTGCCAGCGAAGATGGTTATCACACCATTGTCGATCGTAAAAAAGACATGATTATTGTTTCTGGTTTTAACGTCTATCCTAATGAAGTTGAAGACGTACTTTCAACTAATGAGTTAGTTTTAGAGTGTGCTGTTGTCGGGGTTGAAGATGAACGTTCTGGCGAAGCAGTAAAAGCCGTGATTGTATTAAAACAGCCGCCAGCGGATATCGAGGCGGTCAAACAGGCGATTAATGATTACTGCCGCAGCCAACTGACGGCTTATAAAGTGCCACGCATTATTGAGTTTACTGAACAGTTACCGAAAAGTGCTGTAGGGAAAATTTTGCGTCGAGAACTACGTAAATAGAGCTACGTTATAAGAGCTACGTAAGTAAGAACTTCACAAGCAAGAAAAAAACTGCGCTAGTAGAGTAGATATTATCTTGCTTAAAACGCTATGCAACTAACCTCAATGCAGAACAATAACGGCTTATCAAACTGCGATTAACATCATTTGAAACAGTTAATTGATTCGAAAATAAAAAAGATGCTTCGGCATCTTTTTTTATTTCTCAACGACACACTCACTGCACCAAGCAGTAACCTTTATGACGGCTCGTTATCCATCAATAACTGTAAACTAGCAAATTCGCGATATAGCTCATTACTTGCCATTAATTCGTTGTGAGTACCACTGGCAATAAGTTGTCCTTTATCTATCACGAAAATCCGGTCTGCATTGATCACGGTAGCTAAACGATGGGCAATAATCACAGTGGTACGTTTGGCCATAAGTGAATCGAGGGCCTGTTTTACTTTGATTTCGCTTATCGCATCTAACGCACTCGTCGCTTCATCAAGTAGTAATATTGGTCTGTCAGCAAGAATCGCTCTTGCGATTGCAATACGTTGCTTTTGCCCACCCGACAAACGCACACCACGTTCACCTAAGTAAGTCGAATAACCATCAGTAAATTCGCGAATAAACTCATCCGCTTTAGCCGCAATACAAGCCTGCTTCACCTCTTCATCGCTGGCATCTAAGCGACCATAACGCACATTATCGAGTACGTTCATGGCAAAAATCACCGACTCTTGCGGCACAAGAGCATACTGTTGGCGTAAATCTGCCAACGACAGCGTCGAAATATCAATACCATCTAATAATATCCGCCCCTGTTTAGGCTGGTAAAAACGCATCATCAGTTCAAATAAGGTGCTTTTGCCTGCACCGCTTGGGCCCACTAACGCGACTCGCTCTCCCGGTGCAATGTCCATCGACAATTGGCGGATCACGTCTTGACCCAGATCAGATGGATAAGCAAAGCACACATTATCAAAACTGAGCAAGCCATTAACAGGCAACAATAACTTATTTGGTACAACTTGCTGAGGTATATCAACGGGCGTTTTGACTAATTCAACTAAACGTTCAGCCGCACCAGAGGCGCGTTGTATTTCGCTAAACACTTCACTGATGGTCGCTACAGCACCTGCAACCATCACAGCATAAAACATAAATGCAGACAGCTCACCACCGGTGATAATGCCAGACATCACATCTTGCGCCCCAATCCATGTAACAAAAGCAATTGCTGCAATGCTTAAAAACATTACCGTTGAAATAAGCAGCGCACGATACATAATACGGCCTTTAGCCACATCCATTACCGCCTCGACTCTGTCAGCAAATAGCTGGCGGTCTTTAGCCTCGTGGGTATACGCTTGCACGGTATGAATTTCATGTAAGGTTTCATCAATATAAGCACCAAGATCGCCTACCCTATCTTGACTTTTACGCGACAAGGTTCTGACTTTTCGGCCAAAAAAGATCACCGGGCCTAATACCAAAGGAACGGCTAACAACACTAATGCTGTCAACTTAACACTGGTAAACGCCATCATAACGATGCCACCAATCACGGTCACACTTGAACGCAACGCCATAGATAAACTTGATCCGACAACGCTTTGTAACAAAGTACTGTCTGCCGTAAAACGTGAAATAACCTCACCGGTACGCTGAGTCGCAAAAAAAGCTGGCGATAACGATAATAAATGATTGTAAACCTGTAACCGAATATCAGCACTGACCCGCTCGCCAAGCCAAGTCATCAGATAAAAACGACAGAAAACCGCAGTTCCACTGATTGCTGTAATAGCAATAATAAACAACATGATCTCATTCAATCGCCCTGCATTATCGGCAATAAATCCTTCATCGACCATTAACCGAACACCTTGGCCAAGCGATAACCATGCCAGCGATCCAATAAACAGAAATACAATCGCCGCCACTACTTTCATACGATAAGGAGACAGAAATTGTAAAATCCAAGGTAGAACAGAATGTTTTAAAGGAGGTTTAGCAGAAGATATTGACTCAGTTGAAGTCGTCGTTGGATTCGTCACAGTATTAACCAGCATATATAACTAAGATATTCTGATAGTACCAATAAAACACAACATTGTAGATGCCTTAACAATAAGGCGCCGGCCAGCAGGATTACGACCGCCGAAAAAATGATGCTAGTATCGACTAAAAAATAACATGAAAAATAGCATGAGCAATAAGATGAGAAATAGTATGAGAAATAATATGAGACCATCGCACGGTTTTACATTAATAGAGTTGGTTATTGTGATTATTATTTTGGCCTTATTGGCCGTTGTCGCGAGCAGTAAATTCATTAGCTTACGCAAAGATGCAATTGTATCTACCATGGTAGGAATGGAAACAGCAATGCAATCAGCTGCAACGTTAACCTATTCAAAAGCCGCTATTGCTGGTGTAGAAAGACTTGCGACTACGACGCTTAATATTGATGGGGTCAATGTTAACTTAGCTTATGGCTATCCCGATGGAACAGCCGCTGGTATTGCAATGCTAATGAATATTCCCGAAGGTGATTGGCAACAACGCAAAAGTACATTGTCTATAACTGCATGGGTATATTGGCATGGTGTCATTAAAGAGGATGCGGGCGTTGCTGCATGTTATTTACGTTACAGGCAAGTAACATCAGCTACCGCACGACCTGTTATAGATGTTCAAACAAGCGGATGTTAGACATCAATGGGTTTAAAAAACCATAACATTAAGACTCAGGATAACGTTTTTCAATCGCTTTTAGCGAACGTAAAAACAACCCTATCCCCCCCACACAAAGTACCAATATAACGATTAAATCAAATGCACTCATGTAAGAAAATCTAAAATTAATCGAGCTTATCACGCCAAAAATCAATGCCACTAACGAGCCAAATGTCAGTAACCACCCAAGTATGTTTCTGCCATTATAAAACATCAGTCCAACACCAAACATAAAGGGTATCATCACCATTCCACTGGTAAGCCCAAAGCCGCCCAGCTGATATAAATGGCTGCTAAAGCCAAATGAGCTTGTCACTTTAATGGCATTTAATAGCATATAAAAGCCACCGCACATCATCACTAGCCCAATAAAGAACTGACCCATTCCACCTGACGTTCCACCAGCACCTTTCATCAATATCCCTTGAAACCATTATCTTAAGTCAGTATATTGATGTTACTGAACCGTACAATTAATAGCAATCATCTCTGCAGTACAATCATGTTCGTGATATTAGGTTTTAGTTTCAAAGTTAACAATCAATATCATCTTGTTCTGTATCCTACATTCAACATGTCGTTTAACACGAGTTAAACAGAGAAACTTTGATATTCAATAAAACTAGCGCCACTCCACAAAATTCCCCTTATCAACTTGTTTAAGCCTAAGCCTCGCGCTGGTAAGTGATATCTGAGATAATATCGGGCTATTTTATCGATATTCTTTTTTATTAGGTAACACCGTTATGACAACCCAATTTGCTTGTTCAGGTATAGAGCTTGAGCTTTTTCGTTATCCAAGCCAACAAGCATCAAACTTACAAGCATGGGATGCCGCTGATGAACACCTAGTAAAGTATTTAATCGACACCGAAATAACAGCAACCACAACCGCCATTCTTAATGACAACTTTGGGGCACTCACGTGTGCATTAACCATGCAACATCCACACAGTGAATTGCTTGTCGAAACGGATGCTAAAACCAGCTTATTAGGTTATCAGCAAAATTTATTACACAACAAACTCGCACCAACCAACATACATTGGCTAAATAGCCGCGAAACGCTGCCACAAAATATTCAATTAGTGCTGATGAAGTTACCAAAAAATCTACACTATTTTGGCCAGCAGCTTGCGCGTTTATCAACGGTGCTTCCTGCGGGAACCCAAATACTGATTGGTGCTAAAGCCAAGTCAATCAATCCAGCATTATTGGCCAGTATTGAAAAAAATCTAGGTCCCGCATCCGCCAGTTTAGCGTGGAAAAAAACACGAGTAATTAGCTGTATTAGCGATGGTAAAAAACGGCCATTAGCAAAAGCCGTGAATTGGAATGTCGATGAGCTGAAACTCACTATCAGTAACCTTGCGAATGTATTTGCTGCCAATAAGCTCGATATTGGCGCAAGGATTATGCTCGACAACATGCCCAAAGGTGAATTCAACCACATTATAGACTTAGGCTGTGGTAACGGTATTTTAGGATTACACGCCAAGCAATGTTATCCCAATGCGCAAATCCACTTTGTGGATGATTCTGATATGGCCATCGCCTCGGCAAAGCATAATTGGCAAGCGAACGCGCTAGATACTCCATCTCAAGATCTTCAATCCCAAGATCCTCAAACTGAACAAATGCCACAAGCTTTTTTCCATTGGGACGATTGCCTGAGTAATTTACCAGCTGATGTTGAACCAGATTTAGTGATATGTAACCCTCCGTTTCATCAAGGTGAAGCCATTACCGACCATATCGCTTGGCAAATGTTTGTTGATGCACATAAGCGCCTAAAAAAAGGCGGTTTATTACATATCGTTGGTAATCGACATTTAGCCTACCACGTTAAAATAAACCGTATTTTTAAAAACTGCACCACTGTTGCCTCTAATGGTAAGTTTGTCATTTTACAAGCGATAAAATAATGCCATGAATGAGGCACCAAGGTCATGTTCCCCTAAATGGCCCTGCATGGCCCTGCATATAAAACTAAACCAATATTGATAGTAACGAGCGAGGGCCGACACAATTTATGTGCAGCCCTTCACTCGTATGTATTTGCTACTCGCTACACCTTGTTTATCTCGAACACTCACATTAACGGACACCAATAACCACTGAACATTCATCAGTGTAAACGGCGATACAGGTCTGGTTTGTTGTGACCAAAAGCAAATCGCTTTGTGATGTGCATATCCCTTGAATAAATAACTATATGCCGCATTGATTTGAGCACTCGTTGGCAATAACGAGGCATTAATAGCCTCTATGATAAATGAACACAATGATAAATAGACACAATGACCTTATGACGAACGCCAATCTGTGCCTTAACAATCCACATCAGGCATTACCAAGAAAACATAATTGGTTAACACGAAAGCATAAAATACACCTCTAATAACATTACCAAACTGGGTATAAGTGGCGTTAACAATAGAACTCAATCATATTTCCCTAGGCAGAATAGCCGCTGCAATAAACAATCAAGCTAATTTTCTGCAATAATATTAAAGTTAATAGTGGTTTTTTATGTTTTTTGAAAGACCAATTTAACAGCCTCTTTTCTTTGTAAGTTGACCATGAAGATCAGCGGCCCCTAACCAAGTTGCTTTAATTAGTCGCCATTTATGTGGAATGTTGCAACTCCATTAGCGCAAGAAACAAGTCACGTAACAAAATAGCTAAAGTGGCCGCTGAAAATACGACACATCATTGCATTGGGGATAGGATTATTGATGGCGTTAACTAAATGGCTTGTTATCTCAAGCTGGCAGTTGAAATCATGAAGTCATCGTTACCGATATTATGGTCAACATCCCTCATAACATTACTCATAAAAAACCATAAAAAACGCGCCAACACTTAAGTGTCGGCGCGTTAATTTTATCGCGATGAGCTAATACGCTTAAAAAGCATTAACCTTTTGTTTTTACTAAACTCTCAATTGAATATAAGTCACGATTAGCACTATTTTTGCGGCGTACTTCTTCTAATGCCTGCTGTTCTAATTTATCAAACAATACATTGATTAAGCGATTAAAATGCTTATGCATTGCTAAACGAGCCTCAGCGGCATCGTGCAGTGATAATGCCTGATAAATTGCGGTATGCTCTGCTAAGGTTTTATTATTATCTGTGCTACAAACAATATTATAATCTTCAATGATTTCATTACTTGATGAACGCAGCGCCCACATGTTTTCAAACAAATTTATCAACGCGCCGTTACGAGTAGAATATGCGATGATCTGATGAAACAGCTCGTCTGCCTCTTCGACATTTTGCATATCTTTCATCATTACTAATGTGTCATGGAGTTTTTCAAGCTCTTCTGCAGTAATGGTTTTTGCTGCTAAGGCAGCTATTTCACCTTCAACTAAAGCACGTGCTTGGGTTAATTCAAATGCGTTAACATTATTCACCGCTACCGGTTTTTGCTGATGGTCAACCACGTACACGCCAGAACCCGTTTTCACTTCCACTTTTTCACGCACTTCTAGTGCAATAATAGCTTCACGAATGGTTGGCCTGCTTACTTCAAACTTTTCAGCAAGCTCACGCTCTGGGGGTAAACGACTGCCTACCGGATACTCGCCACTGGCGATAGCGGCTTCAATCGTATCGACTATTCGCCAAAATAAACGACGGTTTTTCATATACCTTCCTTCGAAAAGTAAAACCAATTTACTGGTTAATGCTGACATATTATCGGTTAATACCTTAGCAGCAAACAACTAAATTACATGTTATGTTAATCTCAATATAGAAATAATAGCACATTGTCATACCTTTAAAAATATTGGTAATATACTAAAAATGTAAAATCATAGTAATTGGTAAAACAATTTATTGACATAATCTTAATGATTGGTTAGTTTCTATTCAAGCACAAATAATCCATTAACAGAATAATTTAGACTTTGTGTGTGTACGTAAAGAAAAGGAAATCAACTAATCTGGGGAGGTTAACGTGAAATTTATCAAGACAAGCAATACTTTGAGATTAACAGGATTAAAGTCGCAATCAAGATCAGCAATTTACGACGCGACACTAATATCTCTATTAAGCAATCATGAACGTGCAACAGAGACAAACGAGTCAAAACAAAAACAGCACGTCACAGTCTCTTAAATGCTAGGTAATTGGACTAGGCTACGCTTAATTACGGTTACGCTTACTTAGCAATACCGTGAGAGTGACACCCAGCCAAATAACTTACCATTTCCAGACAGCTCTTATCACGATGCGCATGACAGTGGGCGACCTCAATTTGTTGGCTAACGTTACAGTGGCAGATTATTGGTCACGATGTTTCAAAGCCCTGAACATGTTGGGTAAACTCAAAATAATTCCCCGTGAAAACAACACCACAGTTGCTGATTATTCACGTTATGGCGCTAACGAATTCTAAGGTGAAAAAGTAATTTTGAGCCTTTCCCCCTTGATAACTACTTAATGTAGCCATGGGGATATCATTTTAACAGTATTAAACGAGAGACTAGATGAATCATTCAAATAACAATACGTCATCGTCAAGGCATTGGTTATTCACGCAGTTGTTAGTCTTATTAATGCTTTGCACCCCATCAATCTATGTGCAGGCAAAAGATCGCTTAGTGACTACCCAGGCTGAGTACAAAAAAGCACTAAAGCTGGTTGAGCCTGGCGATAAAATCATTTTAAAAAATGGTACATGGCAAAATTTTGAAGTGTTGTTTATGGCGACAGGCACCGCCAATGCGCCTATTGAATTAACTGCCGAAACTAAAGGTAAAGTGATCCTGTCTGGCCAATCGAACCTTAAACTGGCTGGTGAATATTTACAGGTATCGGGGCTAGTATTTAAAAATGGCTCTACGCCAAGTAATGAAGTTATTGCTTTTCGTAAAAGTAAAACTCAGTTAGCCAATCACTCACGAGTAACCGAAGTGGTTATCGATAACTACAGCAATCTAGATCGCCAAGAGTCTGATTATTGGGTCAGCTTATATGGACAAAATAACCGACTTGATCACAACCACTTTGTTGGTAAACGCAATGTTGGCGTAACTGTTGCGGTGCGTTTAGACAGTGAGAACAGCCAGCAAAACCATCACCGAATTGATCATAACTATTTTGGTCCTCGCCCAATCTTAGGCTCTAATGGTGGCGAAACCCTCAGAATTGGCACCAGCCATTACTCACTAACGGATTCTTTTACCGTGGTTGAAAATAATTATTTTGATCGCTGCGATGGCGAAGTCGAAATTATTTCAGTCAAATCGGGTAAAAACCGTATTCAAAATAACGTATTTTATGAATCAAGAGGCACATTAACCTTAAGGCACGGTAACGGTAATATTATCGATAGTAATGTGTTTTTGGGTAATGGCGTTGAACATACCGGCGGGATCCGCGTGATTAACCGCGATCAAACCATTACTAACAACTATCTAGAAGGCTTAACCGGCAATCGATTTGGCAGTGGTTTTACTATTATGAATGGCGTGCCAAATTCATCAATTAATCGCTATCATCAGGTGGTTAACGCCAATGTTAATAACAACAGCTTTATTAATCTTGACCATATTGAGCTGGCCGCGGGCAGTGACAGCGAACGTTCAGCAGTGCCACTAGACAGTAAATTAAACCACAATCTGTTTATTAGCCCAACCGCGCCATTTACTTTATACGATGATATTAGCGGACTTAGCTTTAACGACAACCTGAGTAATTTTGCGACCAAAACGTTAAGCCCATTCATGGCTAAAGGTATTCGTTCACAAGATATCACCATGAAACGCGCTGCTAATGGCTTGTTATACCCAAGTGATGAAAATTTTGCAGCATATGGTGCCAGTAAAAAACTGACCCCTACATTAAAGCAAGATACCGGCACATCTTGGTATCCAAAAGCAGAGCCTACTGTCGCATTTCAATCTGGCAACACCATCAAGGTTAGCGCCAGTGACGATGAATTAGCAAGCGCAGTTGAACGAGCTCAACCAGGCGATATTTTATTACTCAGTGATGGCAAATATAACATCAGCAGAATACTGGCGATCAACAAAACGTTAAGCTTTAAAGCCGCTAATGCTCACCAAGCAATAATCAGCTTTGAACGCCCTAGTCTATTTGAAATTCAAGACAATGGTAGTTTGCAACTCGATGGTCTAGTCATTACGGGTTTAAATAGCCCTGACGCTGCCGGTAATAGCGTGGTAAGAACCCGCAAATGGGGCATGTTAACGAATTATCGTTTTGAAATGACAAACAGCATTGTTGAGCAACTCAATGTGAATCATTCATTTCACTTTTTCGATTCGGGCAGTCGCGCCTTTGCAGATAGTATTAATGTCAGCAATAGCCAGTTCCGCCATATTAGCGGGGATTTATTTCGCCTCGACAAAGAAACCGACGACCTAGGAATTTATAACACCGAATACCTCATATTGGACAATAACCAGTTTGACGATATTGAAGGTGCTATTGCCTCGGTATACCGCGGTGGAACGGATGAGAGTACCTTTGGTCCCCATGTATCGGTAACCAACAATATGTTCACTAAAGTCGGTCAAGGTAAGCGCAATAAAACAGGCGCGTCACTGAAGTTACATGGGGTTCAAATGAGCCAAATAGAGCACAATAAATTTAACGACAGTGCCGCTATTATTGTTGTTCACACCGTCGGTGAACCACAAACCCGCATTACGCATAATCAGTTTACTAATACACCTAACCCACAAGTAACGGAGTTAGTTGCAATAGGTAAACACACTGCAGATATCAACAATAATAAAGTGCAAAAATTATGAATAACTTCAAAATAGCCGCAGGCGTAAGCCCGATGACGCTTGTCATTAAGCAAGTAGGAAAAATAGCGCTATTGGCATCAATGACGTGCGCTATTTCATTACCCGTTATGGCTGCGCAACATCCAAACTTAGTCATAAACCAGCAAGATGTGGCCGCAATGAAACAGGCCATCACTCTACCTGGGACATTTCAAAATGCTTTCAATGCCACACAGAATAGTGTCGATAAAGGACTGGTTCAGCCAATTGAAGTACCAGTACCCAAAGATGCCGGTGGTGGTTATACCCACGAAAAACATAAAAGTAATTACCAACAAATGTATGACACGGGCATTATTTATCAGCTGACTGGCGATAAAAAATATGCCGAATACGTTAAAGACATGCTGTTGCAATATGCCACACTTTACCCAACGCTACCTTTGCACCCTATGCGTAAAAGTAACAATGAAGGTAAACTTTTCTGGCAAGGACTCAATGAAGCAGTTTGGTTGGTACACACCATTCAGGCGTACGACTTTATCTATGATGCGTTAACACCTGCAGAACGTAATACCATCGAAACGGGTGCAATAATACCCGCTGCACTCTTTTTGTCAGAACAATCGCCGCACACCTTTAATAAAGTTCATAACCACGGCACTTGGGCCACTGCTGCGGTTGGCATGAGCGGATATGTACTCGATAAGCCACTTTGGGTTGAACGTGCTTTATACGACTTAAATCTCGCCAAAAAAGGCGGTTTTATGCGTCAGTTGGACGAATTGTTTTCACCAGACGGTTATTACAATGAAGGGCCATATTATCAACGTTATGCATTAATGCCATTTGTGACGTTTGCTAAAGCTATTGAGCAAAACGAACCGCAGCGTAAGATTTTTCAATACCGTGACGGTATTTTACTTAAAGCCATTACCAGCACAGTTGAACTCAGTTATAACCAGCTGTTTTTTCCGCTTAACGATGCGATTAAAAGCAAAGGCATCGACACTATTGAACTCGTCAACGGCGTCGCCATTGCTTATGGTCTCAACGGCGATCCACGTTTATTAGATATTGCACAGCAACAACACAATATTTTATTAACGGGTGATGGGCTTAAAGTTGCACAAGGGTTAGACAATAAACTACAACAGCCCTTTCCATTCGTTTCGACATTATTCCGTGATGGCCAACAAGGTGATGACGGTGCATTAGTGGTTATGCGTCAAGGTAAAGCAACCGACCAAGCCATTGTATTTAAAGCGACTGCGCAAGGTTTAGGTCATGGCCATTTTGATAAGTTAACCTGGCAGTTTTACGATGCTGGTAATGAAATCGTATCCGATTATGGCGCTGCACGTTTTCTAAATGTTGAGGCAAAATTTGGTGGCCGTTATTTACCTGAAAATGAATCATGGGCTAAACAAACCATTGCCCATAACACTTTAATTGTTGACGAGAAAAGTCATTTTAATGGCAAGCTTAAAGCGGCTAACAAAAATAACCCTACATTACACTTCTACTCAGCAAAGCAAGACCTCACCATCGCGTCGGCTTCTATCGATACCGCTTATGATGATGTCGCATTTAAGCGCACTCTCGCCTTAGTCAACATCAAGCAACGTGATGCGGTAATTGGCATCGATATAATGCGTGTTACAGCTAACAAGCCACATCAATACGACTTACCCGTGCATTATCAAGGGCAATTAATCGATACCAACTTTGACAGACAGGCATCCTTGACTCAATTGTCTGCTTTGGGTACCGAAAATGGTTATCAACATCTATGGTTGTTAGCAACTGCTAACCTAGCCAAAGACAAAGCCGCTAATAAACTGGCTAAAGTCACTTGGTTAAATGATAACGGCCATTTTTATACCCTTAGCACGTTAGTTAATACTAACTTTAACAACGCCACTGACGAACAAATGTTATTCACCCAATTGGGTGCCAACGATCCGGATATGAACTTACGCCAACAGCAGTCGTTCATTCACCGAGTGAATGCCACTAATCATACTTATGTCAGCGTGATGGAGCCACACGGCGAGTACAACCCATCAAAAGAATACACCTTAGAAGCCACCAGCAGTATTGCTGAGCTGATTCATCATCAACAAGCTGATCTAGAAGCGGTGCAAATACGCTTTACCGATGGACAACAATATCTATTAGCAATCAACCACGCAGATATCGCTGTGACTCAAGAAACTCAAAGTGTCATTAGCGTCAATGGGGTGCAATACCCATTTAGCGGACGCGCCGAATTATTAGACATTAAAGAATTCAAGTAACACAAAATTAAAATAAAAAGGAATAAACACCATGCAGCAAAGTGAACATTTTTCATTTGGGGAACAAACAGAAATCGAAGATATTGGCGGAGGGTTAAAGCGCCAAATGCTTGGATTTAATCATGAACTCATGGCAGTAAAGATTTGGTTTGATAAGGGAGCAGAAGGCTATGTGCATGCTCATCGCCATTCACAAGTATCTTATGTGGTAGAAGGTGAGTTTCATGTCAATGTCGATGGCGTGATTAAGGTGCTAACGGCTGGAGACAGTTTCTTTGTGCCACCTCATGTAGACCATGGTGCAGTTTGCCCAACTGGCGGCATTTTAATTGATACCTTTAGCCCGGCTAGAGAAGACTTTGTTGAGGGTTTAGCATGAAAAAAGTCCCCCTTAAATTGAAGCACCTACGTTGGCTTGTTGTCAGCTTAGTGGCACTCGCTACTGTCATTAACTATATCGACCGATCTGCCCTTGCCATTATGTGGCCAGGCATTGCAGAAGATTTAGGTTTAGATAAAAGTGATTATGCCAACATTATTACCGTGTTCATGATCTCATACGCAATTGGTCAGTCTCTATTTGGTAAGATATTTGATGCTATTGGCACGCGCCTAGGTTTTTTACTATCCATTGTAGTGTGGTCGGTCTCAATCGCCCTGCATGCTGTTGCAGCAAGCGTTACCTCGTTTGCTATTTTTAGAGCCATGCTCGGGCTAGGTGAAGCGGGTAACTGGCCTGGCGCAACCAAAGCGAATGCTGAATGGTTTCCGATTAAAGAACGCGCTCTAGCACAAGGCATCTTCAATGCTGGTGCGTCTTTAGGCTCGATTATCGCCCCACCATTAATTGCTTTTTTGTATGCCTTTTTAGGATGGCAGGCAACCTTTATCGTCATTGGTAGTTTGGGTATTCTTTGGATTTTACCTTGGTTGATTGTTTATAAATCATCACCAGACTCACATCCATGGATCACTGAAGAAGAACGCCAACATATCTTAACCGGACAACGATGCACTTCAGAAAAACAACAGGACAAAGAATACGTGCCCACTATGGGACAGTTATTACGCCACCGTCAAACTTGGGGAGTGATTGCAGCACGTTTCTTTATCGACCCTATCTGGTGGTTATTTGTTGCTTGGCTACCATTGTATTTAAACGAAAAATTTGGCTTTGATGTTAAACAAATTGGCGCATTTGCTTGGTTACCTTATGTCGGAGCTGCCATCGGAGCATTATTTGGTGGCTGGTTTAGTGGCCACTTGATGAGCCGAGGCTGGTCGGTGAATAAAGCCCGTCGTAGTGCAATTGTCTTAGGTTGTATGGTTATGCTGCCAGCACTGTTACTGACATCTCTTGCTGCAACGCCTTGGATGGCAATGGGCCTTATAGCGCTTATCTTATTTGGTTTTCAAACAGCTATAGGCAACGTTCAAACATTACCAAGTGATTACTTCTCCGGTAAAACTGTCGGAACCTTAGCTGGTATTAGTGGTACATCGGCAGTATTAAGTGTAATTATCACCATCCAATTAGTGCCAATGATGACCAAAGGCGGTGACTATACGCCATTCTTTATTTTAGGTGCGGCGTTAGTTCCACTAGCATTAATTTCGTTGTGGTTAGGCGGAAAAATTGAACCGGTAAAAAGGAAGGCATAACCGTGAAGAGTCTGTATTTATTTGGTGAGTGTATGGTCGAATTACAGCGTGTAACGGCCACCAGTTTACAGCAATCTTTTGCTGGTGACGTGTATAACACTGGGGTTTACCTTAAACGCACCTTTAGTGATATTAATACCCACCTAGTCACAGCCATTGGCCAAGATAGTTTTAGCCAGGCCATGTTGCAACGCTTTGACGATGAAAGAATTAATACTGATATGGTCTTTCAAAGCACTGACAAAATTGCCGGCCTGTATGCAATACAAACCGACAGTAAAGGCGAGCGCAGCTTTACATACTGGCGCAACGATTCAGCCGCCAAGCAAATCATGCAATTTATTGATGATGCAGCCATCAGTAAAATATCTCAGGCAGATATGGTGTTTTTTTCAGGCATTTCTTTAGCGGTTATTAATGAAGAAGATCGCGACGCATTTTGGTTACTGATTAAACAATGTAAGCAAGCAGGTGTCAGTATTGTATTTGACCCTAACTACCGCGCAAGAATGTGGCACAGTCCAGACCAAGCAAAGGCGCAGTTTGATATTGCGTTTAGTGTGGCCGATGTCGTACTGCCAGGTGTTGATGACTTTAATCAACTTTACGGTATTAGCTCCGTTGAAGACATTATTGCGTTCTGCCAGCCTTACGACATTAATGAACTGGTGATAAAAAATGGTGAAAACGGCATTAATTATGTAATTAATGGTCAGCAACAGCATTTCTCAATCACACCAGTAACGAATGTTGTCGACACCACATCAGCGGGGGACTCGTTTAACGGGGTGTATTTAGGCGCACGCTTAACTGGGGCAGATATCAGCACAGCGATAAAATTAGCCTCCCAAGCAGCAGGATTTGTGATCCAACATAAAGGTGCCATAGCACCTAAAATTGAGTTTCATCAATTTATTGAACGTCAAAAATTAATCATGCAATAACAGCTAAAGAATCATCTTTTGTCGCTTTTAAAAAGGCTTGATAACACTGAGTTATCAAGCCTTTTTATTTGTTAAGCAAAAGTAACACATCGCCTATTGAGCCATTCGTGTTTTAGCTTCAAACCAAGTAACATTACTGAATTATTTCGATGATTTACCCCATTAAAGCAATAAGAAGACATTGAACATGGACTATTTAGCCATCAATAAACACGCATGGAACCAGCGAACTCAAATCCACCTCGATTCAACATTTTACGATTTAGAGGCATTTATCCAAGGTAAGTCATCATTAAACCCCATTGAACTTGAACAAGTCGGCGATGTGCACCACAAAAGCCTGTTGCACCTACAATGTCACTTTGGACAAGACAGCTTATCGTGGGCAAGGCTTGGCGCCAATGTCACTGGCGTAGATTTATCAAGCGAGTCGATTGCAACTGCAAAAAAACTGGCTGCTCAATTACACTTACCAGCAACATTCATCAATAATGACATCTATCAATTTGGTGACCACAATGTCGAGCAATATGACATCGTATTCACCTCTTATGGGGTGTTAGCTTGGTTACCCGATTTAACTCGCTGGGCGCAAACCATTGCTGGCGCATTACGTCCAGGCGGTGAATTTCATTTGGTTGAGTTCCACCCTTTTAATGATGTGTTGTGTGGTTATGGCTACTTTCCACAGTCGCAACCGGATATCGAAGATGAAGTCACTTACACCGAAAACCACAATGACCAAATTGAAACAGTAGTCACTTGGCCACATCCGATAAGCGAAGTCATTAGCGCACTCATTAGCGCAGGACTCTGTATCGAAGCGTTTAACGAACACCCTTACTGTCCCTACAACTGCGTCGAAGGTTTGGAGTTTGTGGTAGGCAAAGGTTACCAGCTGAAACATCAAGACCACCTCATCCCACTTATTTACTCTATTAAAGCAAGCAAAGTGGGATAAGTACTAGCCTGAAGCCTGTTTACAGCGGGCTCAAATATCGGATTTAGTGGATGACTGTTGATGTGTTGAAGGCGGTGCAAATAATATCCGTAAACGTTGTGTTAGCGATAATTGCGCTTGGGTAACATCACCCCACATCTCGCGCCATTCGCTAAATGTCACCACTATCGGGTTAAAACTGTTTACCGGTTTAGTAATACCGTATACCACGGTTTCAATCTCAGGCTTGAACGTACCAAACATTTTGTCCCATATAATCAGCACACCGGCATAATTTTTGTCGATATATTGTGGGTTGCGCCCATGATGAACACGATGATGGGACGGTGTATTGAAAATCAATTCTAACGGTCCTAACGATTTAATCGCTTGGGTGTGAACAAAGAACTGCAATCCAAGGTTGAGCAACACCGCAAACACCACCCAGTTAGGATCAAAGCCAATCACCACCAGCGGTAACCAAAACAACCACATGCCTGCCAACGGGTACATTAAGCTTTGTCTAAAGGCGGTGCTGAAGTTCATGTTTTCTGAGCTGTGATGCACCACATGTGCAGCCCACATCCAACGGATACGATGGCTAGCGCGATGAAACCAGTAATAACAAAAGTCTTGCGCAATGAGCAATAAACCAAAAGTGAATAATGTCATTTCGATATCAAATAAGCGCCAGCCAAAAAAGTGTAAGTAGATAGTTGCAATCAATAAGCCCGCGATAATATCCGCCACTTGATGCATGCCAGCCAATACAAAATTACACAATACTTCGGCAGGACGATATTGAGCATTACTCGGTAATCGCTGGGCACGAACACCAAACCACCATTCCAGTAAAATGCAGCCAAAAAAAATCGGCGCTAACACCAGTAATAACCACTCTGGGTGAGCTATCAGTAAATCCATGTCCATATGTTATCCATTTCTATTTATTGTTATGTTAACAACGTTTGTAATAACGCTTCGCTACTTCGCATTCCTAATCAAATCGCTCTTCCGGCACAACCCATTTTAGTAAACCGCTTTAATAATCCGTTTTTAATAATCCGTTTTTAATAATCCGTTTTTAATAGGCCGTTTTTAATAGGCCATAGACTAAAAAGGTCACTAATCTAGTCGACACCGTTAATCGTCATCACCATTTGGCAAAATGATCTTCTGTTAATCCTAGCTGGTTAGTTAACTTATATTGATTACCATTGTTGTCGCAAATCACTCCGCTAAAGTAGCCAATGTATTGTCTAAAGTTGTTTTTTAACCAGATTAAATTGAGCTTTTCGCTGCGTTGATTTAACGGCCTAAAATGCAAATCGACATTGCCATCATTAGTGGTGATATGCCACACATCTTGTTGTGAGTGTCGATTAAAATCAAACTGTGCCCCGCCCAGTATATGGCGTTGGCCATTTATCCACATCACATTTTCTGTTTGACCGGTTTCATTAACGCCAGCGGCTAAATTCAACCCAATAATCCCGGCGTCAGTTTTGGCATTCATTGAAGCCCAGCGCCAACTGGTTTCGCGGCGCATAAACCCAGCCGAAAAGTCATAACCTGCAAGCGCATATTGTAAAGGCTGCGGTTCATGATGAATAGTTAATTGCCCTGTTACGGCTAAGCCATTGTGCTTTTGAGTATAGGTCCAACCGTTATAACCCGTAGGGGTACACAAGCTGATGGGTAAACTCAACGGCGCAGGTTGAATACGTAAATTGGCTTGTATGTCTGCAAGGTTAATCTCGACTTGCCATTGTCCGTCGACAATATTGATAACAATACCTTTGTGTTTACGGCCAATTTCGGCGCGCCCACGCTTAGGAGAGTCACTTAGCTGGCAGCCAAACCCGAATGGCGTTAGCCATTGCGTTTGGGTCAGCTTGTTAGTTTTAATGTCATAAAGGTAGCAAAAACCATTGGCGACATAACGAATATCGGCAATCGCCAGGGCGATAATATAATGAGGAGTGATAATACTAACGAATTGGAATTGTTTAAAATCAAAGTACTTAGCCATTGCCGATGCAGGCTTGTCCATTACCGTCGAATAAGCAAACTGATTAACATTGAGTGAATCAACAATCCCATCAAATATGCCAAACACAGGCTGGCCGTTGACATTAATCAATTTATCAGGAGCCAATTGCGGCTGTTTATGTTGCATTACATTACCTACATCATGTTGTTTATCAAACTTAAGTTACATATCACTAACCTGAATTGATCAGTCATTAATGTCAATAACCAAGTATATGGTTGCCGTATAATCCCGTTAAAATGACGTTAAAATGACGTTAAAACCAGATATTAATAAGTGATGACGCCTGCATAACTTGTAATGGGCATCACTCTAGTTCTCTTTATAACAACATAACCTTAGCGATACTGGAAACCCAGACAAATTCTGGTATCATTTATCTACCTTTTACTGGTTATTGTTGTCTCATGAAGTTATTGATCCCTATTTTACTGTCCACATTATTGTTGTCGGCTTGCGCAAGTTATGAACCGACTCATGTTGGTCTTAATCCCACGCTGGGTCCGATTCAGTTACAAACTGAAGTCGATTTCCCTGTACTGGTCGACACCATCGATACTCGCGAAGCAAGCTTTGTGGTGCGCTTTAATGAAGAAGGCAAATCACCAAGATTAGTCAGCGCCAGTGAGCCCATCCGTCAACAGTTGGATACACTGTTCCGTAATGGCATGAACAAAGCCGGTTATGTTATTGACCCTGCCGCACGCAATTCAGTGCAGTTTCAGCTAAATTACTTGTTAGCTGACGTCACGGATACCACGTTCAGTTACGAATCAAAAACACGTTTAGTTATCAATGTATTGGCTAAAAACTCACAACAAGAGTTCACCAAATCCTATAACGCTAATGGCTATTTAAAAGGCCCGTTAAGCCCAGATTTTGCCACTCTTGAATTAGATATCACCAAACTCGTTGATAAGCTCACCACTGAAATTCTTAACGATGAAGAGTTACACCAATTTATTCAACGTTAATCCAACCCGCTTTATCAGGTATTGGCATCGAGAGATGCCAATAAAAAAGGACGTCACATTATGTTGAAATGGTTATCCACTTGCCTACTGTTATTGACCAGCTTAAGTTCCAACGCTGCGGTCGACATTCAAAAAGACACTTTATATCCGCAAGTAGAGTTGGACACCTCTATGGGGAAAATAGTGGTTGAGTTAGATCGCACTCGTGCACCGCTTACCGTAGATAACTTTTTAACCTATGTGGTTAAAGGCGAATATGACAATACTATTTTTCATCGTGTGATTGCCGAATTTGTGGTGCAAGGTGGCGGGTTAACCACTAAATTAGAAGAACGCCCTTCGCTAGAGCCGGTTGTAAATGAGTCCGGTAATGGTTTATCAAACTCCCTTGGCACAATTGCCATGGCTCGAGATAACGATCCTCATTCAGCAACACGTCAGTTTTACTTCAACCTAGGTGACAATAAAAAATTAGACCCTTCTAAACGTCGTTGGGGCTATACCGTTTTTGGTGAAGTGACTCAGGGGATGGATGTATTAGAAGCCATTTCATTGGTACCAACTGAACATAACACCACCCTAAATTGGCCCGATTTTCCGGTTAATACTGTCATGTTGAAAAAAGCGACTCTACTGCCTCGCTAATATCCCACTAATCGCCTATACCTACCGATGGTCATGTTAATGCATGCCATCGGCATTTATGTTGTCTCCAACAATGTCATATTGGCCAGTCTTATCTCAGTCAGTCTTATCTCGGTCAGTCTTATCTCGGTCAATATTATCTCAACCAGTTTTAGCTCGATTAATTGGTCCAAACTTGCTCAATATTGTGACGTCATAAATTGTTACCCTATACATTTTTACTAGCTGATAAATCAACTAAATAGCACTATTGAATGACTGAATCGACACTTTTTTAAGCTTTTGACTATCGACAGCTAAATTAACGTCTATACTCTATTTGACCCATTCACCTAGTTAGCTGCGCAATTCTTCGCAACCGCATTTCGAATATTCAAGGACGCAATTATGATGACGGCTAATGATTTTATTGAAACCAAAGCACCACAACTTGCCTATTTTGGTAAAGCTTTTTTAAATAATCAATTAGATTACAAAGAGATACAGCTCTATATGTGGGATGTACTAGAAGAGTGGCAATTTATATCAAATAATCCCATCCAATTAGCCGAACAACCTAGCGATACCGAGAAAGTGTTTTGGCACTTATTGTATTGCTTCGATCATTGGTCTGGTTGGGCAATTAAAGGCAATCAATACTTACGCCAGCAAGTTCATGAATGTTGCGACTACATTAATATTGGCGGCAATGTGCCACAAAGTTGTATTGGTATCAGACCTTAAGGCGATTATCTTAAATCTGCTCTGAATGCTAATTTAACCTCAAACTGACTGAATAATCTTTTAGAATGGCTTGAACCTAAACCCCTTGCAACATAAGCTAGAGCCATTCTCCTTTATCCAGTTGTCTTATGTCGGTTTTCTTGTCTCGTACCCGTGAAGCGTTATCGGTTTACTACCACAAACGAGTATTTATTTTACTCTTGCTGGGGTTTTCTGCCGGCTTACCATTAATGTTAGTCTTTTCGACCTTAAGTTTTTGGTTACGTGAAGCTGGCATCGACCGAGCGGCGATTGGTTATTTTAGCTGGATAGCACTAACGTATGCATTTAAATGGGCGTGGTCGCCATTAGTCGATCGTATGTCATTGCCCTTTTTTACCCGTTTTTTAGGACGACGACGCGGATGGATGCTGTTCGCACAACTGTGCTTAGTCGGCGCCATACTCGGTATGTCTGTTAGCGATCCAGTGGTCAATCTTGAACGTTTGGCCTTATGCGCCCTACTTTTGGCATTTGCCTCCGCCACCCAAGACATTGTCATTGATGCTTTTCGGATTGAATCCGCCCCTGAAAAAATGCAAGCAGCGCTTGCTGCAGCGTACCAAGTCGGTTATCGCAGTGCGATGATCATCGCAACAGCAGGCGCATTAACCATTGCAGCTTGGGTTTCTCCTGGCGATGATGCTTACAACTTAGAAGCTTGGCAAACAGCTTACTTTGCCATGGCGATGTTAATGGGCATTGGTATCATTACCACGTTATGTGCCAAAGAACCGCAAGTCGATACCAAACAGGCTGACGATAAAGAACGCCTATTAAGAGCCGAGTTTGCTGCCAAATACCCTGCTAAAGTCGCTGGGGCATTAGCCTGGTTATACAGCGCTAGCGTATTGCCTTTTATTGACTTTTTTAAGCGTTATGGCAAAAGCGCTATTCTGATTTTGTTGTTAATCTCGTGCTATCGCATTTCCGATATTGTCATGGGTATTATGGCAAATGTGTTTTATGTTGATATCGGGTTTAGCAAAGAAGAAATCGCTTTTATCAGTAAAGTCTATGGTTTGATCATGACCTTAGTCGGCGCCGCTTTTGGTGGTGTGTTGCTTATGCGTTATGGCACCATGAAAATTCTATTCTTAGGTGCCTTGTTAGTCGCGGTCACTAACCTGTTGTTTGCTTGGCAAGCGTATATTGGCTACAACGTGCCATTTTTAACCTTAGCCATATCGGTAGATAATTTTAGTGCAGGTATCGCAACCGCAGCGTTTATCGCTTATTTGTCCAGTTTAACCAGCAGTGGTTATAGCGCGACACAATATGCGTTATTGTCTTCGATAATGTTACTATTTCCTAAATTTATCGCAGGATTTTCGGGCTTGTATGTTGATGCTTTTGGTTACATCAATTTCTTTATTGCAGCGAGTTTGATTGGCTTTCCGGTGTTGCTATTAGTGGTGTTGGTGAATCGATCGCAAAACCAAAATTTAAAATAAAAGTGAGGTAATAGAAAAATTACTGATGTGGCAAAATCATCTTTTTAGCTAACCTAACTTGATTAAAATTAGCATAGCGACACCAACACAACCTTGTAATACTTTATCTGATGGCATTTTTAAATCACAGTTTTTATTAATCAAAAAGTGTTTCATCACAAAGCCGAAATGATAAACAGACTTGACAGTACTCTCTTCAAATCGGTCTTATCACTAAGCCTCACCCAACTGGCTGAAATGAAAAATATGTTTACCTTAAGACTATTTGTTGTATGGTAATATTCAGCAGATAAATATGTGTAGGGTTAAGAGATTTTTGACTGACTTGTGGAGGGCGTTCTACTAGGACACCAGCTTGGTTCAGACGATAAAACAACAAAGCGCTGCATCATAGTGTTTGAACGGATAAATAATGATTCAACTTTACTCCTTACCTTTAATTGTCTGCTCTAGCATCAGCTTTATTCTAAGCTTGTTTTTCATGCTGCTATATCATCGTCTGAAATCACGTCACGAAGAACAAGTGTACTATTACTTGATTTTTTCGCTATCAGCATTGTTAAGTAGTGTCTTTTTAGCAGCCTTTGCGATCCTCATTAATTCTTCTGAAAATCTCGATTATCTCAATATATCCAACCGAGTGACCATCATTACTGCAATGTTCACCATTGTGATTGGCCTGCATTTCTTTGTCGCATTCTTTGAATATAAAGCCCCTGTGCTACTCAAATTATGCTATGCCATATGTGGCGTCTTTTCTTTACTAGCCTTGGTACCAAATCAATATTTTCTAGCCAAAGAGTATTATGCCACCTCAACATATTACACCGGCCTGGTATTTGGTCCTTTATTCCAGCTGTGGGGGATCTGGATACTGTTATTAGCAGGATACTGTATCGTTATTCTTACTCGGATCTATGTGCGTCAATACAAAAAGAAAAATAATTCTCTTGGCACAGTGCAATTACTTTTAGGGGCTACGAGCATATGGATGGTAACTGGCGTAGCTGATACCTTAACAGGAATACAAGTTATTGATCTGCCGCCCTTAACATGGGTTGGTTCTTTTTTAGTAACATGCTGCAATGCTTGGATTCTAGTCCTTCATATTGACGATCTTTATGAGCAAAGGCGACAGTTAAATAATCGTCTTATGTATGATCATCTTACTCAGGCTTTCTCACGCAGCTACTTTGAATTCCGTTTGACCGAAGCCATTAATAAAATGTCGAGAAACCATTCAATTAAATTACACCTATGTATATTTGATATAGACAATTTTAAAACCATTAATGATAGTTATGGACATATAAACGGAGATGAATTACTCAAAGCAATCGCAACTATTGTCAAAGAGAACATTCGCCCCATTGATTGCTTTGCTCGTTTGGGCGGAGATGAATTCGTTCTTCTACTTATTGACTTAGATGATCAGCACGCTTATGAGATCGTTGCACGGATCAAAAAGAGTATATTTGAAACCACATTTGGGCTAAGCACACTGCAATTTAGTGCTTCATGTTCTTTTGGGATGGTGAGCTCAGGGGCTGAAAACTTAGTAAGTAAAAATCTATCAAAACAACTATTATCTAAAGCAGATGAAGCCCTCTATATCGCCAAAAATCAAGGAAAGAATACAATTAGAGTGTTAAATCTATCGGCATCAGAAGCACTAATGACCTAGCGTGCTGGCGCAAGAAACGATTGATAATATTTATTATGTATCTATTTAGTCATGGACTACTATCAATGCTAAGAAGCTATACAGAATCTGTTACAGAGTCGAACACATTGTCATTCATGATGTTGTCCCCCATACAATGTACGCTAATCAAAATTGAATATAAGCAAAACAAACTAACGCAAACATTACTTCCCAAAAAAGCCGATAGGGTTTCCCTTATCGGCTTTTTGTCTCTACAGAACTTGCCTGTGGAGAATTTATCACTTCAGGATTAGTCTCTGAAGTTGTCGAACTGGAATGGTTGTCCGAGTTCTGATTCTTTGGCTAGACGCATGACCGCTTGTAGGTCATCGCGCTTTTTGCCAGTGATGCGTACTGAGTCGCCTTGAATAGCGGCTTGCACTTTAAGCTTGCTGTCTTTGATGGCTTTAACTAGCTTTTTAGCAATCAGTGAATCGATACCTTGCTTAAAATTAACTTTTAAACTGAAGGTTTTGCCACTGTGAACCGCTTTATCATCGACTTCCATTGACGACGGATCGACGTTGCGTTTACTCAACTGAATACGCAAAATATCAACCAGCTGCTTACAAATAAAATC
The DNA here is from genome assembly GCF_040310165.1 of Shewanella sp. AC91-MNA-CIBAN-0169. Classification (NCBI taxonomy): domain Bacteria; kingdom Pseudomonadati; phylum Pseudomonadota; class Gammaproteobacteria; order Alteromonadales; family Shewanellaceae; genus Shewanella; species Shewanella sp. AC91-MNA-CIBAN-0169. The sequence continues at coordinate 14,670 of NZ_JBEOPM010000014.1, read as the reverse complement.
ATCTTCCGCTTTTAGCGTGACAACGTTGTCTTTGTATTCAATTTCAATTTCTTTACCACGTAAATCAAATCGGCTAGCCACTTCACGGCGAGAGTTTTCTACCGCGTTACGTAATTCTTCTTCATCAACTTCCGACACAATATCCATAGATGGCATGTTGCTTTCCTCTTTGATTCATCACATTTATATACGGCTATTTTACACTAGGAGTCATTAACAGGATAGTGGAGTACAACTTAGGCTCTATTAAACCGATTATCGTGCGCTAATATCCCATTGATTAACAAAATATCATTAACCAGCTATTTTAAATGATAATGTAGTTAAAACGCCCATTCTATTGAGTTTTACGACTATGGGTTTGTCATTATCGATAGTAAAAACGGCCCTTTTTGAACAATTGTTACTTTCTATAGAGGTTAATTAGTGACAATTTTAAACAGGTTTCTTATTATTAGCGATATTCTCATTTCACAAGGCTGATGTTACGCTCGTGATCACTTATAAAAACATTTTTAAACTTGCGTTAGTTGTTGCTGTGATAGTGACTAGCTATCTTGTTTTTTCAAAACCAAGTTACCCGCAAACGTTCGCCCATATGGATAAAGTGGGCCATTTAGGCAGTTTTTTAGCCCTTTCATATCTAGCACATTACGCTTTTAAACCGCGTTGGTATTTTTTGTGTACCTCTTTGGCAGCCTATGCAGTGTTAATTGAATTGATTCAATCTCGCTTACCTTACCGCAGTGCATCAGCTGCCGATGTAATTGCCGATTTTGTCGGGATTGCATTATTTTACTTATTGCACTTTTCTATCAATAAGTACCGTAAATTAAAAGCGAATCGTTAATACCTCATGGTAAGAACATCAGCGTTGCCAGCGTCATCCACACACGACAATAATGCTCTTATTGCCGTTTTAGGTGCAGGTGCGATTGGGCAATTGATGTATCATAAATTGAGTGTTAATACCCAAGAAACTCAAGTAAACGAGGTGATGTTGATTGGCAGAGATAAGCAGACTCGCCATCAACAATTGCGTTTTATTGACCACACCCAACACACCCATGAAGCCTTAGCGACTATATTGGGAACAGATGATAACCGCTTAGCGCGAGTTGAATTACTGTTTGTGTGTGTTAAAGCCTATCAAGTCGAGCAAGCGCTTTTACCTTTATTACCGAAACTGTCGCCTCAATGCCATATTGTATTACTCCATAATGGTTTAGGGCCGCACTTACCTGTTGCTGCAGCCCTTATGCGTTATAAGGATATGGGCTTAACCTTAGGCACCACTTCACAAGCGGCGTTGAAGTTAAGCCCGTGGCAGGTGAAGTACAGTGGTTTGGGTGTGACTCAGCTAGGTCATTATTGTGGCTCTGTTATGTCGGCAGCATTAAAGACATGCTTAACTCGTCTACATAGTGACAACCAACCGATTGAGTGGCATCAACCTGTATTACCAGTCTTGTGGCAAAAGCTGGCCATTAATGCAGTAATAAACCCGTTAACCGCGTTAAATCAGTGTGCGAATGGCCAATTGGCAGCAACAGAATATCAATCACAGATCAGTGCCATTATCGATGAGCTAGTAGAAGTGGCTAAATATGATGGCATCATATTAGATAAGGCGGCTGTCAAAGTGCGGGTTTATCAGGTGATTGAGTTAACCTCGGCAAACTTCTCATCTATGTATCAAGATGTCGCCCACAGCAGACCGACTGAAATTAATGAGATAAATGGCTACATTTGCCAGCAAGCCAAGGCGCTTCATCTTAATGTGCCCAATAATCAATATCTCGTCGACAAGGTTTTGCAATTGAGTAAATCTTGAATGCGATGCTATCACTCGCCTCAACTCAATTTAAATCATCGGGTAAGTCAGCCCAAATCAAAATATTTGAACTGATAATTATTTGCTACTGGATTTAGCTCCACATGACCAAAACAGCTGCTATCGCGATTAAAATCAAACCCGCTACATCGTTAATTTTAACTTTATCTTTAAGCCAAAAAACAGCGATCATCAAGGTAAAAAACACCTCAATCTGGCCGAGTGTTTTAACATAAGGCACAGCCTGCAACGACATTGCGCTAAACCAACCAATTGAACCGATACAACTGGTGATACTAATTGATAAGGTTAATGTGGGTCGTTGCCATAACGCCGCTAAAGTCGATTTATCTTTTGCCAGCAAATAACCAATGAGCACGATTGTTTGTAAGCCAATAACCCACAGTAATACCCATGCAGCACGATGCGTAAACGGCCCTTGCAGAGTTAAACTTGCTTCGCGTACCCATAGCGAGGTCAACGCAAAAGCACTGCCACATGCAAGCCCTAATAAGACTGTTTTAACTGAAAGTTGTTTAAAACCCTGTTTACTGCTTAACAACATTATTGCTAAGCCGCCAATAACAACGCCTATCCAGCCTAATAGGGATAATTGTGTGCCGAAAAATAGCACCCCAAGTATTGCAGCGACTAATGCTTCACTTTTAGCCAGCCCGGCACCAATGGCAAAGTTTTGCATTTTAAACAGTTTAACCATCAAGCCTGTTGCTAGAATTTGCATCGATGATGCACCAATAACAAAACCCCAAAATGTCCCTGTAAACTCAGGTAATGCACTAGGTTGATATTGATGTAAACCATACAGATAACACGCAGCAATGGGGCCGGCCCAAATGAATCGAGCCAAGGTAACACCTGCAACACTGACTTCTTTACTGAGTTTGCTTTGAAATGCATTGCGCCACGCCTGCATAAACGCAGCGAGGAAGGTAAACATGATCCACATAATTAACTATTGCTCATTACATAAAAAAGCCCTGAAACTTGGTAAAAAGTCAGGGCTTATACAAGGGCAATTAGATTACTGTTTACGACCATTAAAAGACACTGATTAAATGCCTAATTGATTAAAAATCAACTTACCGCTGTTTCAGTCATTCAATGTCATTGATGGCTTACTTGCTGGTATCAATAAACTCAAAAGATTTAACCAATTCATCTACCGCTTTCATCTGGGTTAGGTATTTCTCTAATAAATGCAGTGGTAGCGCACATGGGCCATCGCATTTTGCATTATCAGGATCGGGATGGGCTTCGATAAATAGACCCGCTAAACCTAATGCCATACCACTACGAGCAAGCTCGGTTGCTTGTGCACGACGTCCACCAGCAGAATCTGCTCGTCCACCAGGGCGTTGTAGTGCATGAGTGGCATCAAATATTACCGGATAACCGGTTTGTTTCATTTCGTCCATGCCTAGCATGTCTACAACGAGGTTGTTGTAACCAAAACTACTGCCACGTTCACATAAAATAATATTGTCATTACCGGCTTCGTTAAACTTGGTAATGATGTGACGCATTTCGTGTGGCGCTAGAAACTGCGGTTTTTTCACATTGATCACTGCACCGGTTTTCGCCATTGCCACTACAAGATCAGTTTGGCGTGCTAAAAATGCAGGCAACTGAATAATATCGACAACTTCTGCAACTGGCGCACACTGATGAATTTCATGCACATCGGTTATCATCGGTACGTTAAAGGTTGATTTTATTTCTTCAAAAATACGTAAACCTTCTTCCATACCAGGGCCACGGTATGAGTTAACCGATGAACGATTGGCTTTATCAAAAGACGCTTTAAACACATATGGAATGCCAAGCTTTTGGGTCACTTCCACATAATGCTCGGCAATCGACATTGCTAAATCGCGCGACTCAAGCACATTCATACCACCAAATAACACGAACGGCTTATCGTTAGCGACTTGAACGTTATTAGATAACTGAATAATTTTTTGATCCATTTGATCCTCTTAGCGCATTACGCTGCAACAATTTGTAATAACTGACCACATAGCCATGCCATGTAAGTACCTAATGCATAACCGAATACTGCCAACAACACCCCTACAGGTGCTAATGCTGGATGGAATGCAGCAGCCACCACTGGCGCCGATGCAGCTCCGCCCACGTTTGCCTGGCTGCCCACTGCCATATAAAACAATGGCGCTTTAATGAGTTTAGCAACCAATAACATTAATCCTGCATGCACTAACATCCACACGATACCGATTAAGAAATAAATCGGCGTATCCATGACTTTAGACACATCCATATGCAAACCTATGGTTGCAACGAGAATGTATAAAAATGCCGAGGCGATTTTAGATGCGCCAGAGGCTTCAAGATGACGCACAGGGCTAAATGAAAGTCCTAAGCCAATAGTAGTCACAATTACCACTAACCAGAAGAATTTAGAGGTTAAACTGTAATCTTCGGTCCACGGATAGTTGGCTTCAAAGAATGGCCCCAAGAAATCTGCCGCAAAATGGGCAAAACCTGTTACCCCAAACCCAACAGCCACAATTAACATGATGTCGCGAAGTGATGGAATACGTGAATTCTCGGCGTGGTACTTTTCTACTTTCTCTTTTAGCGCTTCAATTGCGGTGGTGTCTGCACCCGTTCTGGCATCAATCTCTTTAGCTTTTGATGCCATAAACAGCAGTACTGCCATCCAGATATTGGCCACGATGACATCTACCGTAACCATTACCGAGAATATCTCACCACCGACCGAATAAATCTCTTTCATCGCGGCTTGGTTTGCACCACCACCAATCCAACTTCCCGCTAAGGTTGTCATGCCGCGCCATACTGCGTCAGGACCATTACCACCTAGTAGTGATGGATCTATCATTGATACGCTTAAAAGCGCAATCGGTCCGCCAATAACAATACCCAGCGTGCCGGTTAAAAACATTATCACCGCTTTAGGGCCTAAACTAAGAATGGCTTTTAAATCGACACTTAAAATCAATAACACTAAACACGCAGGCAATAAATACCGCGAAGCAACAAAATACAGTTGTGACGCATGACCATCGATCACGCCAAAAGTGTTTAATAATGAAGGTAAGAAATAGCACAGTAGTAATGCTGGGATGTATTTATAGAATTTTTGCCAAAACGGATGGGTGGATGAACTAGTGTAAAAAACAAAACCTAAAATAACGGCGAGTATACCCAGTGCGGTGGCATCATTGCTCACCATTGCTGACGTTGTCATGCAGTGTTCTCCCTTACAAATACATTATATTTTTTGTTGTTATTGTGATTGTTATTGCGAAAATCAATGGTGATTAAAATCGCATGATTTCGCAGCAGAGCTTTTAAAACTGAGCTTGCTGGCGCCCGACTTGCGAACTAAAGCCACTTTGAGTTAACCCAAAGCAGCCTGTTCGGCAGGTAATATCACATCATTAATGATAAACCTGCATATGTTGACTGAGTTCCTTTAATTGAATCTTAACCAGCTCAATCACCGGATCATGCGGACTCAAATCAATGAAGTGTTGTAAATCAGACATGGCCACTTTAATGCAACCTAATTGCTGCGCAATAAACGCTCGCTCGCGATTAAGATGTACATCATCTGGATGCCATTGTAATAATAAATTACAGCATTCCATTGCCTGTTCAAATTTATGACTGACAATACAACCCGCTTTTAGCTCATGTAACATGCGGCTAATTAATCGTTTTAGCGTAGCTGTTTTTAGATGACTCGGCTTTAATTTAGCCGCATTACCCAATTCACCGCGTACAAATGCATGCAACTGATGACGGCTAAGCTCTTCACCTGTAAGCGGATCATGATATCTAATAACATCATTCACTTGGCTTTTTAATACCGTATTACCGGGTAATAAAACCGCCTCGAGTGTTAAGTCGAGTTGCTTAGCCAATAAAATGAGTAATATTGATAACGTGGTGCTGTTACCTTGACGCTTTAACACGCAATAGCTTAAATCTGCCGCCTCAACACTAAAATAGTCGTCGCGAGCACAAAAGCCTAAATCATTGTAAAACCACTTAAACAGACCTTCAAGCCGTGCTTGTTGGTCAACAACATAGTGACTCAATACCGAACCAGCCATTTCATACCATGCCCACATAGCAGGTTTAGAGGTTGAAAAGCCAAGATGTTCAGAGAGTTCAAATGCAGTTTCAGGTATCGAAACTGCATCATCAAGATGATATTTTGCCATTAAAAACCAATTAACCCATGAATACGACTTGTTTAAAATGAGCCAGTTTGGCCGCTAACACTACCCAACCTATTGCACCGATAAAAGCAAAAAACTTAAACAGTTTATTACGGTTAGATTTAAGTGCCATGATGCCTAAAGCAATGTATGCCGCAACACAGATAATTTTTTCTGTCATCCATGGATCAACAAAAGGATATTGTTTGATCATAAAGCAAAGAGTGAAGCCTGATAGTAATAAAAAGGTATCAATAACATGTGGCGCCACTTTAACAAACTTTTTTTCCATAATAGGAGACTGACGTAAATGCAAAACAAAACGCACGATAAAAAAGATCACACTCATGGCAACTAGCATCATGTGAGTATGCTTTACCGCTGGATATAAACTGTAAAATGTTTCCATTAATTAAGTCTCATTAAAAAGGTCAAAATAAAAGGTGGCTAGTCTACTCTATCAACCAGCCACATACCAATATCACGATGAGTGTTATTTACTTAGAAGGGAAACGCCGAGTAAGACAGGATTATCAATCAGCCCATTGTCCTAGCGTACATCGATCATTGCTGCCAAAGTCTCGCACTGTGGCGACATTTTGATAACCCAGCTCAATCAGTTTTTCACGAACTTTGATTGCCTGCTCATAGCCATGCTCAAGCAATAAGTAACCACCGGGAAGTAAATGAGCCCGTGCTTGCTCTGCAATGTAATACAAATCAGCATAACCTTCATTGCCTGCGGTGAGTGCACTTTGCGGTTCAAAGCGAACATCGCCTAAATGAAGATGCTCATCGGCTTCATCAATGTAAGGAGGATTAGACACAATTAAATCAAAATCGCGCTGCTCTACCGCTGAAAACCAGTCCGACTGGATAATTTCGACTTCGGTTAAATTAAGATTACCGCGATTAGCTTTAGCAAGCTCGACAGCCTCAGGCACATTATCAATGGCAGTAATTCGCCATTTTGGCCGCTCAGACGCTAGAGCCAATGCAATGGCCCCCGTTCCGGTACCTAAATCCAATACTTTGGCATTGTGACGCACAGATAAGTTCAGTGCAGTCTCTACTAAAATTTCAGTATCAGGTCGTGGAATAAGGGTGGAGTCGTTGACAATGAAGGGTAATGACCAAAACTCTCGCTCACCAATAATATGCGCAACCGGAGTGCCACTTTGACGCTTAGTAATCATCTGACTATAAGCTTTAAATTGCTCACTGGTCAGCTGCCGCTCAGGCCAAGTGTATAAAAAACTGCGATTTTTATTCATACAATGCAATAGCAATGCCTCTGCATCCACATGTGCAGATTCAGAGGTTGCAGCTAATTGTGAATAAGCCCATTGCAGGGCTTCAGCAATTGTTGAATACGAAGACTGAGTCAAGAGCACTCCTTAATCGTCAGCTAACGCTGCAAGCATGTCTGCTTGATGTTCTAGCATGATAGGTTCAAGCAAGACATTTAAATCGCCTTCCATGACTTCATTCAAGCGATATAGCGTTAAGTTGATACGATGATCACTTACGCGACCTTGTGGGTAATTGTACGTTCTAATACGTTCAGAACGATCACCACTGGCCACTAAACTACGGCGGGTTGTTTCTTCAGCGCTACGTCTTTTTTCATCTTCAACCGCTTGAATACGCGCTGCCAATACACTCATCGCTTGGGCACGGTTTTTATGTTGTGAACGCTGATCCTGACACTCAACAATAATGCCAGATGGAATATGGGTAATACGAATAGCAGAATCGGTTTTGTTAACGTGCTGACCACCCGCACCAGAGGCGCGGAATGTATCAACTTTTAAGTCTGCTGCATTAATCGAAATCGCTTCAGCCTCTGGTACTTCATGCAATACCACAACAGTACAAGCAGAAGTATGCACACGGCCTTGAGATTCGGTTTCAGGCACACGTTGAACGCGATGTCCGCCTGACTCAAACTTTAATTTGCCGTAAGCACCGTCACCACTGATTTTAACAATGATTTCTTTAAAGCCGCCATGCTCGCCTTCGTTGACATTCATCACTTCCATTTGCCAACGGTTGGCTTCACAGTAACGTGAATACATACGGTATAAGTCGCCAGCAAAAATAGCCGCTTCATCACCACCAGCACCGGCGCGAATTTCAAGAAACGCGTTGGTGTCATCGTTAGGGTCTGTTGGCAATAGTAAAACTTGTAATTCATCTTCAAGCTTTTCTAGCACTTGCTTTGACTGCTTATACTCATCTTGCGCCATTTCGCGCATTTCAAGATCGTCTTCTTCAAGCATCTCTTTGGCGTAGTCGAAATCTTTTTGAGCTTGTTGAAATGCCTTAAAGCTACTCACAACATCTTCAAGTTGAGAATATTCTTTTGATAATCCACGAAAACGGTCTTGATCCGAAATCACGGTAGCATCACTGAGTAACGCTAATACTTCTTCATTACGTTCGAGCAAGCCTTCAAGCTTGCGGATAACGGATTCTTTCATTTAGCTCGCTAACCTTAGTTTTTATCTAAACCAAGCGCAGTTCTTAATTGGCCTAACGTATTCAAATCACCTTGGCGGCTTGCTGAAGTGAGCGCTTGTGTAGGTGAATGTATCAAACGATTGGTCAGCCTGTTAGCTAACTCAAGTATCACTTGTTCACTATCACTGCCTTGAGATAATTTATTCAAGGCACGTTCAACTAATTCATCTTTAATAGCCAAGCTCTGGCTGCGATATTCGCGAATACTGTCGACTGACTCTAAAGACCTAATCCACTCCATAAATAAGTGTGATTGATCTTCAGTAATTAATTCTGCTTGCTCGGCGGCTTCTTTACGTGAAGCCATGTTCTGTTCAATTATGCTATGCAGATCGTCTACAGTATAAAGGAATGCGTCGTCTAACTCACCGACTTCTGCTTCAATATCTCTTGGAACTGCAATATCCACCAACAACATAGGTTGGTGACGACGCTGTTTTAGCGCTTTTTCGACCATACCTTTACCTAAAATAGGCAAAGGGCTGGCGGTAGAGGATATCACGATATCGGCTTTAGCGAGAAAGTCTGGTATTTGTTCTAAGGTAATTGCGGTCGCATTAAACTCTTCACACATGGCTTGAGCACGTTCAATCGTGCGATTTGCCACCACCATAGAAGCAACACCATTATCTTTAAGGTGCTTAGCGACTAATTCAATGGTTTCTCCAGCACCAATGAGTAACACCTTAGTGGTGCTCAACGATGAGAAAATATGTTTGGCCATGCTGACAGCGGCAAAGGCAACAGAAACCGCGGCAGCACCGATTTCAGTGTCAGTACGCACTTTTTTAGCCACTGAGAAAGTATTTTGAAATAAACGATCGATGGTTAATGCAATAGTGCCTGCTTCTTTGGCTTTCACAAACGCTTGTTTGACCTGTCCCAAAATTTGCGGTTCGCCTAGCACCAGAGAATCTAAACCTGACGCTACCCGCATTAAATGTTTGACAGCAACTTGTTCTTCATAGGCGTAGATACACGGCATTAAATCGCTATGATCTAAACCATGATAATCTTCTAACCATTCAATAATGTCTTCCTTTTCAGCATTATTGCAATATAGCTCAGTTCGGTTACAGGTAGACACAATAACAGCCTCACCCGTGCGGGTGCGACTGGCCAAGCTTTTCATGGCATCATGAATGCGGTCTGGAGAGAAAGCGACTTTTTCACGCAAATCTACCGTGGCGGTTTTATGGTTTATCCCGATTATTACTAGGCTCATTAGACGGTATCAAGTTCTTTTCGGTGACGTTAATTAGGCTATTCTACTGAATTGGACCAACTAAAAACACAATTGGCTTAACAAAACCGAATAAATGTCTAAATTTTTATTTATTGATCACATATCTATTGTGCAAACCATTACATTAATATCACATTAATTTTGGCAAAAGCATTTTTACATAATGGCTTAAGCCCAGTATCATAAGATCATCTTAAGCAACCGCTAGGCAATCCATTGCGTTTATCTGCATCTTTATTTCATACAGCTCTCATTACCGTGTTGCTTGTCTTAGCCGGTTGTAGTGTCACTCCATCTGATGATTTCACCCCTATCGATGTGACCAACGCAGCTCAAGCCAAAGCATGGGAACTTCAAGGCAAAATTGCCGTCAAGACATCGCAAGACAAATTCAGCACCAATTTGTATTGGCTACATCAACCTAAAGCAAATGATTTACGCCTAACAACGGTATTAGGCACTACAGTATTAACCCTTAAGACAAATCAAGGTATGGCGACACTTGAAGTTGACGGCAAAACCTATCGTGACAGTAATGCACAAGATTTACTGACAGGTATTAGCGGATGGTCAATCCCGCTTGATAGCCTTCCTTTATGGATTACCGGCCAAATTGGCAGCAATGATAAAATTGTCAGCTATAATCCTGATGGCACAATTAAACAATTAATCAGTCATGACTCTGAAGCCAATTGGGTAGTCAGTTTTCTCGGTTGGCAACAACAAAGCGGCGCGCTTGTGCCTAGGTTGTTGAAGGTTGAGCGTGAAAATGTACAAATAAAAATTCAAACTAATCAATGGACAGCGGTAGCAGCCAAAACTAAATAACGTTAAATATTCAGTGCTGGCTAATCAACAAGGTAGTGAACAAAACATGACATCGACGAAATCACGCAAATCAGCGGTATCCAAAAGTTGGCCTGCTCCTGCAAAACTGAATTTATTTTTACATGTAACTGGCCAACGAGCCGATGGCTATCACGAATTACAAACACTATTTCAATTTATTGACCATTGTGACTACCTTGATTTTCATATCACAGACACACCAGATTTAATTCTCCATTCTACGATGTCCGATTCTGTCGCTAACAGCGATAACTTAATTCTTAAGGCCGCAAAATCACTTAAGCGTTACGCCCAATATCAAGGCGGTGCGCATATTTGGTTAGAAAAATTGTTGCCTATGGGTGGTGGTTTAGGCGGCGGTTCATCTGATGCGGCAACCACATTAGTGGCGCTAAATGCCTTATGGAAAACCAATGTTTCACCCAGTAAACTGGCTGAAATTGGCTTAATGCTTGGTGCGGATGTCCCTGTTTTTATTAATGGTTTATCTGCGTTTGCCGAAGGTGTAGGTGAGAAGTTAATCACAGTACAACCACCCGAGTCATGGTATTTGGTTATTGTCCCTGATGTACATGTGTCAACCCAGGATGTTTTTCAACATCCTGATTTGCCACGTAACACACCAAAATTGGATATGAGTAGTTTAATGACTCAACAATGGAGCAATGATTGTCAGAAACTGGTCACAACTAAGCACCCTCAAGTTGCCAATGCCTTAAGCTGGCTGGTAGAATATGCGCCGTCGAGAATGACCGGAACAGGTGCATGCGTGTTCGGGGAATTTACACATTCGCAACAAGCCCTTGACGCTTTAGCCAAATTACCGGCTGATATGCGAGGTTTTGTCGCAAAAGGGATGAACAAGTCGCCATTACAAATACGACTTGAGCAGCTCTAACAACATTATTTCTTCTGGGTCAGTTTTGAGTGACAACACGTAAAATTGATCTAGCCTTTAATCGTAAAGCAAACACCTGAGGTTCATAAAGTGCCCGACATCAAGCTCTTTGCTGGTAACGCTACCCCAAATCTAGCCGCCAAGATAGCCGACCGTTTATTTTGCAAACTTGGCGACGCAGTTGTAGGCCGTTTCAGCGACGGTGAAATCAGTGTTCAAATAAACGAGAATGTACGTGGTGCGGATGTGTTCATCATCCAATCTACTTGCGCACCAACTAACGATAATCTCATGGAGCTTATTGTAATGGTTGACGCGCTACGTCGTGCATCAGCGGGTCGTATTACTGCCGTTATTCCGTACTTTGGTTATGCTCGTCAAGACCGCCGTGTACGCAGTGCACGTGTACCCATTACCGCAAAAGTTGTTGCAGATTTCTTGTCAAGCGTGGGTGTTGACCGCGTATTGACTTGTGACTTACATGCTGAGCAAATTCAAGGTTTCTTTGATGTCCCTGTTGATAACGTGTTCGGTAGCCCTGTGTTACTTGAAGACATGTTGGCAAAGAAATTAGAAAATCCTGTTGTTGTGTCTCCTGATATTGGCGGTGTAGTTCGTGCTCGTGCAGTTGCCAAGCTATTAGATGATTCTGACCTTGCGATTATCGATAAGCGTCGTCCACAAGCTAACGTTGCCCAAGTAATGCATATTATTGGTGATGTTCAAGGCCGTGATTGCATCATCGTTGATGACATGATCGACACGGGTGGCACCTTATGTAAAGCTGCTGAAGCATTAAAAGAACATGGCGCTAACCGCGTGTTCGCTTATGCTACTCATCCGGTATTCTCAGGCAATGCTGCTGAAAATATTGCTAATTCTGTTATCGATGAAGTTATCGTGACAGACACGGTGCCATTAAGCCCTGAAATGCTGAAAGTGGCTAAAGTGACCCAGCTAACGATGTCTGCAGTATTAGCTGAAGCGATTCGTCGCGTTAGCAACGAAGAGTCAATCTCTGCGATGTTCCGCCACTAATCATCTTTAGTGAGTGAAACAACTAAACGCACTCTTACGAGTGCGTTTTTGTTTGGTTAAACCTCGCAAAAATACTTTATATAAGTTACTTGAGAAATAAGCCGAACCACCATTACCAGATGTTCGTCATTATTGAATGGCTGATGTCTAACATTATCCGTCAAATCATTCTACAACCTTCAAGCATTCAACTCACAAGTGCATTTATTGATTGAATCAATAGCATCATCTCATCGTCGGCTTCCAAACCCAAAAACCAGGCTCATCTAAGCAGTCATGCTTTGCATGACTGCATTCGACTCTAGCGGATGCTGAGAATGTGCAGAATAGAATGTCTTTTGAGTGTGTAAAAAAGTATTGCCCGCAGTGATACCGGTTTGATAATCATGGCGTAAGCCCATATCTGTGCTGCCCAACAATTTGCTTTGCAGATCATCATCAGCAAAAATTTGAATGATCTCGACATCATCTGGTGGATTGGCGATAAACGCGAGCTCTTGTTCGTAAGCATGTTCATGCTGAACCAAGTAATCTATGGTTTTGGGACAATAACCTGACACACAAATCCATGATTTTAATTTATGCACCCAAGCAGACTGTGCATGAAAATCTGCATTAACAGTACGAATTACCACTATTTTTCTCGCACCACGGCGATATGCTTCACGAACCGGTAACGGCGCAGCCAGTCCACCATCAAGATAAAAGTCCGCTTGAGGGTAATCATCGTCGGTCTGAACTTGATTAGCTGCACTGGCGGTTAACCAGGGCGCAAGTTTAACCCCCTGTTTATATAGAAAGGGTAATGCACTTGAGGCTTTAAGCAATTCGCGCCAGTGGTCATTATCACCATTTGGGCGTAAGAAATAACCTTGTCGGTCGCGTGAATTAGTTGCGGTGATCAGTAACTCGCGTTGTCCCAAATATTTTGCTGCTGCGGTAAAGTCTAAGGCAAAACTACCTTGAGTCGTTTTATCAAAGTACCAGTCCAAATCGACAACATTTCCGCCAACTAACCCTCGGCCCAGTTGGTAAAATCGCTTATGTCGTGATAACCCACGGATTAATCGCTTGGCATAGCCTTTTTGGCGAGATAAATAACTCGTGAGATTTTGTGAACCAGCAGATGTGCCTATGAATAAATCAAAGGGATCAAAATCATTATCTAACCACGCATCTAAAACACCAGCAGTGAATATCCCTCGCTGACCACCGCCTTCAGCAATCAGTGCCATCTTGGGTTGTGATGCTTCATAAGGGTTCGTTAATGGTGTTGGTGTTAGGACGTTCATGATAAGCCTTTCTAAAAATATTCACTGCATAAGACAAGTCTAAACAACAGTAAGTAAAATAGATAACCGATAGAATCAATCGCGTTGATAGGAAAATACTATTGGTAAACAATACCGATTGTATTAATTATCTGCTTATTCAGAGTAACTTGATAGCAGATGGGATAAGGCTAAGGGGTGATTTTCTTTGAGCAGTATTAACATCAACAGGCTTCAATATGCTCAAAACATTTTGCTGAAAATATTTTGCTGAAAAAGAATAGCAAAAAGCCCGTCTATAAGACGGGCTTTTTAGAATTTGGCTGGGATACAAGGATTCGAACCTTGGAATGCTGAGATCAAAACCCAGTGCCTTACCGCTTGGCGATATCCCAATAGTATTTTTTAAACAGATATGAAAAAAAATTGTGACTAAAATTTGATGGTACGGAAAGAGAGACTTGAACTCTCACACCTCGCGGCACCAGAACCTAAATCTGGCGTGTCTACCAATTCCACCATTCCCGCATCAAATTTTAACTTAGAGTATACTCTTTTTATTTCAGAGTAAACTTTGCTTTACCAGCTAACGTAAGTACAACTCACTCTACCCAGTAAATATGGTAGCAATGGCGGGACTTGAACCTGCGACCCCAGCATTATGAGTGCTGTGCTCTAACCAGCTGAGCTACATTGCCAAAGATGGCTGGGATACAAGGATTCGAACCTTGGAATGCTGAGATCAAAACCCAGTGCCTTACCGCTTGGCGATATCCCAA